>NZ_QRMJ01000009.1:0-50480 GCF_003473245.1 Collinsella sp. AM09-41 | reverse complement strand
CGCACGGAGAGCACATTAAGTGCTCTCCGGCTCGTGCGGAACTCGCGATCGACTTCGCATGCCGCCGGGCAGCCGGGGCCGACACGGGGCTCCAAGCTTGTCAAAAAAGCGGTCGGCGCGCAGATGCGCCGACCGCCGATATATGGGGTCTGATATTTTCTACCAGCTAGGGCCTCTTACTCGTCTAGGAGATCTTCTGGCATGTCGTTGCCGTCGCCTAGATCGACAGGGGTTTCTTCGGGGGCAGAGCCGTCTTCTGTGTCTTCGCCTTCGGGCTTCTCCTTGACGGCCGTCATGCGGGCGACGGCGCATACGCGGTCGTTGTCGTCGACGGTCATCATCTTGACGCCCTGGGTAGCGCGGCCAGTCTGGCTAATCTCATCGGTCTTGACGCGAATGACCGTCGCGCCCTCCGTCACGATGAACAACTCGTGCTGCGGGCCCACCGTCTTCATGGCCGCGAGGTTGCCCTTACGCTCGGTCATTTGGATGGTGTAGACGCCCTGGCCGCCGCGATTCTGCTCCGGGTAGTCCGCGACCGGCGTGCGCTTGCCGTAGCCGCGCTCGGTGATGACGAATAGATCGCCGTTGCCGTTAGTGACTTCCATGCCCAGAACGCTCACGCCGTCCTTCATACCGATACCGCGAACGCCGCTAGTATCGCGGCCGGTGGCGCGCACCTGCTCCTCGGAGAACATGATCGCCTTGCCCGCGGTGGTGGCCAGGATAATCTTGTCGCCCTCGCGCACGCGGCGCACGTTCAGCAGCGCGTCGTCGTCACGCAGGTTGATAGCGATCAGGCCGTCGCGGCGGCTGCGGTCATATGCGCTCATTACGGTCTTCTTGACCATGCCGCTCTTGGTGGCAAACATCAGGTACTCGTCGGCAGGGAACTCGCGGCAGCTGATGACGCTCGCGATCTTCTCGCCCTCCTCGAAGGGCAGCAGGTTGACGATTGCGGTACCGCGCGCCTGGCGCGTACCCACCGGCAGCTCGTGCACCTTCAGGCGATAGACCTTACCCTTGCTCGAGAAGAACAGCACGTACTCGTGCGTGGACGCGATGAACATCTCGTCGATGACGTCGTCCTCTTTGAGGTTGACGCCCGACACGCCCTTGCCGCCGCGCTTCTGGGCGCGGTAGGCGGCCACCGGGATGCGCTTGACATAGCCGGTGTGGGTGATGGTCACGACCATGTCCTCATCGGCAATGAGGTCCTCGACGTCCAGGTCCTTCTCGACATGGCTGATCTCGGTGCGGCGCTTATCGCCGAACTTCTTGGAGATCTCGCGCATCTCTTCCTTAATGACGCCCAGGATCTTCTCCTCGTGCGCCAGCAGGTCCTCGTAGTAGGCGATGGCGCGGCGCAGGCCGTCCAGCTCTTCCTGGATCTTGTCGCGCTCCAGGCCGGTCAGGCGGCGCAGCTTCATCTCGAGGATGGCCGTGGTCTGCTCGGGCGTAAAGCCAAAGCGCTCGATCAGGCGGCTGCTGGCCTCGGAGTCGGTCTGCGAGGAGCGGATGATGCTGATGACCTCGTCGATATGGTCAAGGGCCATCAGGTAGCCCTCAAGGATATGCGCGCGGGCCTGGGCCTTCTTAAGGTCGAAGCGGGTGCGGCGGGTGACGACGTCGACCTGGTGGTCGATGTAGTGCTGCAGCATCTCGCGCAGACTCAGGCATTTGGGAACGCCGTTGACAAGCGCCAGGTTGTTGGCGCCAAAGGTCGTCTGCAGCGAGGTGTACTTGTACAGGTTGTTGAGCACGACCTGCGGGATGACGCCCTTCTTGAGTTCGATGACCAGACGGATACCCTTCTGGTTGGACTCATCGCGCATATCCGAGATGCCCTCGATGCGCTTGTCGTTGACGAGCTGGGCGATCTTCTCCTGCAGGGTGCCCTTGTTGACCATGTAGGGGATCTCGGTAAAGACCAGGCGGCTGCGGCCGGTCTTGGTGGACTCCACGTGAGCCTTGGCGCGCACGGTAATGGAGCCGCGGCCGGTCTCGTAGCTCTGCTTAATGCCGGCGCTGCCCATGATGATGGCGCCGGTGGGGAAGTCCGGACCGGGCATGATCTGCATGAGCTCGTCGACGGTGGCTTCGGGGTTGTCGATCAGGTAGCAGGTGGCCTCGATCGCCTCGGTGAGGTTGTGCGGGGCGATGTTGGTGGCCATGCCGACGGCGATGCCCTGGCTGCCGTTGACCAGCAGGTTGGGGAAGCGCGCAGGCAGCGCCACGGGCTCGGCGAGTGATTCGTCGTAGTTGGGCTGCCAGTCGACGGTATCCTTCTGCAGGTCACGCAGCAGCTCCATGGCGGGCTTTGCCAGGCGGCTCTCGGTGTAACGCATGGCTGCCGCGCCGTCGCCGTCGATGTTGCCGAAGTTGCCGTGACCGTCGATGAGCGGCGTGCGCATGGAGAACCACTGCGCCAGGCGAACCATGGCCTCGTAGACCGCGGAGTCACCGTGCGGGTGGTACTTACCGATAACTTCGCCGACCGTCCAGGCCGACTTCTTGTGTGGGCGGTTGGGGTAGATGCCGCTCTCGTTCATTGCGTACAGGATGCGGCGGTGCACCGGCTTTAAGCCGTCGCGCACGTCCGGCAGGGCGCGGGCCGTAATGACCGACATCGAATACTCGATGAACGACTGCTTCATCTCGCGGCCAAACTCCGAAATCTGGAGCTGGCCGCCGTTGATATCCTCACCGGCCGAGGCACCACGGTCGACTTCGCCAAAGCTCTCCTCGAGCTCGGCGTCGTCTTCTTCCTCATCATCATCGGCATCGGGGTTATAGGCGTCCGGATCGCCGTCCTCGCCCTGCTCAGCACGGGCAAGCAGGCGCCTCAGATCGTCGGGCATGCCGGCGTCGCCGGCCTCGCCCATGCCCTCGTTATTGTTGATATCGTCTGCCACGTTACCTCCTCATGGTTTGCGTGGTCCATTAGTTCCCTGCCACGGAGACGGCTTTTCCAGGTGCCGCAGATTCGCTCGAAAGAGGAGGGAAGCGTACTTGGGTACGCGACCGACGATTGAGGGCGAAGGTGCGGTGGCTGGGAAAGCCGAACAGGTTAGGCGTCTAAGAAGCGCGCATCGTGCGCGTGTTTTTCAATGTACTCGCGGCGATAGCCGACCTCGGAACCCATCAGCTCGCGCACGGCGCGGTCCGCCACCACGGCGTCCTCGATCGACACGCGCTGCAGGATGCGGGTCTTGGGATCCATCGTCGTCGAGGCGAGCTGCTTGGGGTCCATCTCGCCCAGACCCTTGTAGCGCTGGACGGTATAGCCCTTGCGCTTCTTGGTGATCTTGCCATCCTTGGCCTTGCCGTCTTCGTCGTTATCGTCGGGGTTCAGGCCCAGACTCTGGATGGTGTCGCGCAGGATCTCGTCTTCGGGCTGGCGGCCATTGGGATACACGTAGTGGATCTTGTTGCGCACCTTAATGCCAAAGATGGGCGGGCAGGCGACATAGACGTAGCCGGCATCGATCAGCGGACGCATGTACTTGTAGAAGAACGTCAGCAGCAGAATGCGGATGTGCGCACCGTCGACGTCTGCATCGGTCATGATGATGATCTTGTGGTAGCGCGCCTTGGTGATATCGAAGTCGCCGCCGTCGCCGGCACTCGTCGTGACGCCGCAGCCAATCGCGGTAATCAGCGACTGGATGGTGTCACTCGAGAACGCGCGATGGTCACCAACGCGCTCGACGTTCAGAATCTTGCCGCGCAGGGGCAGAATCGCCTGGATGTCTCGGCGACGGCCGTCCTTGGCCGAACCGCCTGCCGAGTCGCCCTCTACGATGAAGAGCTCGGTCAGCTCGGCATCGCGCACCGAGCAGTCAGCGAGCTTACCGGGCAGGGATGCCGTCTCGAGCAGGCTCTTGCGGCGGGTCGCCTCGCGCGCCTTGCGGGCGGCGTTGCGCGCCTTGCAGGCCTGTTGCGCCTTCTTGACGATCTCACGAGCGGGCTTGGGATGCTCCTCGAGGTAATCGGTAAGGCCGTCGGTCACGATCTTGAGCGTGAGCGCGCGCATATAGGAGCTGCCGAGCTTGGCCTTGGTCTGGCCCTCAAACTGCGGATCGGGCAGCTTGACCGAGATAACGGCCGAAAGGCCCTCGCGCACATCGTCGCCGGTCAGGTTGGCGTCTTTTTCCTTGAGCAGGTTCTGCTTGCGCGCGTAATCGTTGATCACACGGGTGAGCGCGGTGCGGAAGCCCTCAAGGTGCATGCCGCCCTCGGGAGTGTAGATGTCGTTGGCAAACGACATGACGTTCTCGCCGTAGCCGCTATTCCACTGCAGGGAAACCTCGACCTCGCCCATCTTGGCCACAGGCGCGTCCGGGTCCGACTTGCCCTCGATGTAGATGGGCTCCTTAAAGGCCTCGGGGACGTCCTTGCCCTCGTTGAGGAACTTGACGAAGTCGATGATGCCACCCTCGTAGCAAAACTCCTCCACGTGGGGAGTCGCCTCGCGCTCGTCGGTCAGCACGATTTTGAGGTTCTTATTGAGGAACGCTGTCTCCTGCAGACGGTTGTGCAGCGTATCGAAATCGTAGATGCAGGTCTCGAAGATCTCGTCGTCGGGCCAGAAGGTGACGGTGGTGCCCGTCGAATCCGAGGTGCCTACGACCTCCATCTTCTTGACGGTCTTGCCGCGCGAGAACTCCATCTCGTAGGTGTTGCCATCGCGACGAACCTGAACGACCACGCGCTTGGACAGTGCGTTGACGACGGAGATGCCCACGCCGTGCAGGCCGCCCGAGACCTTATAGGCCGAGTTATCGAACTTACCGCCGGCGTGCAGGATCGTCATGACGACCTCGAGCGTCGGGATCTTTTTAACAGGGTGCTCGTCGACGGGGATGCCGCGCCCGTCGTCGACGACCGTGATGGAGTTGTCGGCGTGGACCGTCACCTGGATCTCGGTGCAGAAACCGGCCATGGCCTCGTCGACGGAGTTGTCAACGATCTCCCACACCAGGTGATGCAGACCGCTGGCGCTCGTCGAGCCGATATACATGCCCGGGCGCTTACGAACGGCCTCGAGACCTTCGAGAATCTTAATCTCGCCGCCATCGTAATCGTTTTCGTTTGCCACACGTCCTCCTTCAGTCAAGAAAATGTGTACAGCCTTACTAGTTTATCGTAAAAAAATACCCTCGGGAACGAGGGTATTTGGCTCTACAAGGCCGCCAGATGCGATTTAAGGCTCTTTTTTGCTTTGCACGCCCTTGGCCCACTCGGCACTGGCTCTCATGGCGTTCTCGAGGGCCTCGCGCAGTTTTTGGTCTTCGATGGGCGCCACTTGGCGCTCGATCTCGGTACGCTCGGCCTCACTTAGGTCGGCGTGCGGGGCCGGCGATCGCTCGGTCGTCGCCGGGCGCAGGCGCTCCTTGGCGGCGGGCGGCGTGTGACCGGGCGCGGTGGTTTTGAACACCAGGCCGTCCACATGCGCACCGGCGCGCTCCATGCGCGCGCGGATGATCTCGCGCAACAACGTCATTTCCTGCGTCCACGAGGGCGAGTCGAGATACACCAGCAGCTCATTGGACTCGGGCAGGTAGCGCAGTCCCGTCACATGCCGCCCCTCGCGCGTGCCCGAGCACACCGCGTTCCATGCGCGATAGACCGTGCGCGACTCCTCGGCGGCCTCCATCTGCGCACGGCGCTCAGGGGTCGCAGCCGCCAGGATGCGCTGGCGCTCTGCGTTCAAAAACCCGCTGAAGGCGACCGTTTCGCTCTCGCTCTCGTAATTAGCACGTCTCACCCATGCTCACCACCTTGGCTCGATCAAGCAGGTCATCGGTAAAGTACCCCAGGTTGGTCGTAGTTATGACCGTCTGGATATCATCGCCGATCAGCCGCAGGAAAGCGCCACGCCGGTCGCCGTCGAGCTCGCTCATCACGTCGTCCAAAAGCAGCAGCGGGGCGGTGCCCAGGACATCGCGAGCCACGGCCACCTCGGCCACCTTCCAGGACAGTACCAGCGTGCGCTGCTGTCCTTGGCTGGCAAATGAACGGGCGGAGCGACCCGCCACGGTGAACTCGATCTCGTCGCGATGCGGTCCCACCAACGTCACGCCGCGGCGAATTTCCTCGTCGGCATGCTCGTCAAGGGCGGCCAGCATGCGCTCGTACGCCCAACCCTTCAGCTCTTCGCGATCCTCGACCTGGGGCAAATCCCCCAGCGTGGACGCATAGGTCACGTTGGCAGCCTCGCCGGACGCCACTTGCCCGTAGGCAGTGTGCACATGGCCCGCCAGCCGGTCGAGTAGGGCCAACCGGTGCACGAGCAGGGCCGAGCCCGCGCGAGCAATCGAATCGTTCCACGCGCCGAGCATCTCGCGACAGCACCAGGTCTCCTTGAGCAGGGCGTTACGCTGGGTCACGCAGCGCCCATAGGTGCTCGCAAGATCGGCATAACGCGCGCTCAGCTGCATGCCAAAGTCATCGAGGGCGGCGCGGCGCACACTGGCGCCTCGCTTAACCATGTCCAGATGGTCGGGGCAAAACAGCACGCTCGGCAGAATCCCGCGCACACCGGCGGCAGAGCATCTCTTGCCGTTGCGACTAAACGAGCGCTTACCGTCCTCCGCGCTCAATCCCATATCAAGCACGCGGCCGTCGCCCTCGAGCCTCAGCTCGATCTTGCACGGGCCCACGCCGTCATGGACGAGCTCGGCTGCAGTCGGATGCCTAAACGAGGCGCCGCTCGTCAGCAGCTGCAGCGCCTCTATGAGATTGGTCTTTCCCGCCGCGTTGGGTCCCGCAAGTATCGTCACGCCCTCGTCCAGGGCAAGGCGATAGCTATCGAAGCTGCGGTAGTGCGCGACGGAAAGATCGCGGGCGAACATGGTCATGGCGCAGCGCTAGATGCGGACCGGCATGACCAGGTACAGGTAGTTGATCTTGTCGTAGGACTTGAAGATGCCCGCCTGCGAGTAGCTCTTGAGCTCCAGCGTGATCTCCTTCTCCTTGGACAGGGCATTGAGGCAGCCGAAGATGTAGTGGTAGTTGAAGGCGATGGTACCCGACTCGCCCTCAGCCTCGACATCGATCGTCTCCTGCGCAAGGTCCTGGTCATTGGAAATGGAGGACAGGCCCATCTGCCCGTTCTCGGCATCGATCTCGAACTTGACGGCGGGGTTGGCGCTCGCGATAACGGCCACGCGCTTGAGGGCGGCGTTAAAGGCGGCGACATCGATCTTGACGCTCGTCACGCACGAATCGGGGATGAGCTGCTTGTAGTTGGGGTACACGCCCTCGATGCGACGCGACACGTAGGTGGTGTTGCCGGCCTCGAAGACGACCTGGGTGTCGGTAGCCCCGATCATGATGGTCGCCTGGCTGGCCATGATGTTCAGCGCGTCGTTAAAGGCGTCAGCCGGAACGTTGAGCTCAAAGGAGCCCTCGAGGGTCGAGGTCTCGACCTGCGTATCGCACACGGCCAAGCGGAAGGAATCGGTCGCCACCAGGCGTACGGTGTTGTTCTCGACCTTCATGTGCACGCCGCCCAGGATGGGGCGAGCCTTGTCGGTCGAGGTGACGCGCCACACGCGGCCGACCATTTCGGACAAGACATCGGTCGGCAGCTCCACGGCACTCTCGATGGCATAGGCCGGAAACTCGGGGAAGTCATTGGCATCGAGCGTGTTCAGCCTAAAAGAGCTCTTCTCGCAACCAATCAGCACCTGGCGCTCGGACAGCTCAAAGGTGACCGGGGCATCGGGGAGGGTCTTGGTGATATTGGAGAGCATCTTACAGGGGATAACCATCTCGCCCTCTTCTTCGACATGCGCCGCGATGCGATGACGGATCGAGATAGTGTAGTTAGAGGTCTGGAATTCCAAGATGCCGTCTTGGGCCTTAACGAGCACGCCCGACAGGATGGGAAGGGTGGATGCCGAAGCGACACCCTTCATAACGACGCCGATGGCTTGTGTAAGCGAGCTCTGGCTGACGGTGAACTTCATCTTTTAATACCTTTCTATAGATATAAATATCTTAATAATAGTAATAGCACTGACGAAACTGTTGATTACTCCCAAAGACGCAGGTCAGACCAAGAAAGAGAATCGACAGCAACCTGTGTGCAACAGGGGTGGTTTTCCACGTTCAAAACCTGCGCAAAACTTTTCATCACCGCGGGTTGGGTTTTAGACACCTTATGCCCGTGGTTTCGACAAGTTTTCAACAGGTGTCTCTATTTCCCTACGAGCGCAGTGTAATTTTATCGCGCAGCGACTTGAGGTCTTCGGTGACGGTGCGGTCTTCCTGGATCATCTTCTGGACCTTTTTGTAACTCGTGCTGACGGTCGAGTGGTTGCGGTTGCCAAATTCGGCGCCCACCGCCGTGGTCGTCATCTCGCACATCTCGATGGCCAGGTAGATAGCGATATGGCGTGCTTTGGCGATATTGGCGTTGCGACGCGGGCCGATGAGCTCCTCGTGCGTCACGCCGTACTGCTCTTCGATGACGGACTGAACCGTCTGGACGTTGATCTTTTTGGCCGATGTGTCAAAGTACTGGCTGGCGATGGCGTCGATATCGTCAAAGGTGAGCTCCCCGCCCTCGCGCTCGCGGTCGCCCGCCTCGCCGGCGCAGCGCTCGCAAAAGCTCTCGAGTTCGCGGATGTTGGTGCCCGAGACCTCGGCCATATGTTTAAAGTGCTCGTCGGTTAGGTGCCCGCCGTCGCCCCCATAGGCCGCCAGCAGCGAGTCGTCGCCTGCCTCGGGAGCGGCGACGATGGTGTTCTCGTAATAGCGCTGCAAGATCTTGTATTTCATTTCGTAGCTGGGCTCTGCGACCAGGCAGAGCATGCCGGCGTTGAAGCGGCTGGTTAGACGCTCGTCCATGCTCAGGTCCTTGGGGGCGCGGTCTGCCGCGATGACGACCTTCTTGTTGTTGCGGATGAACTCGTCCATGAGCTGGAAAAAGTAGTCCACGCTCGCGCGCTTGCCGATGATGTTTTGGATGTCGTCGATGATGAGCACGTCCACGCCGTGGTACGCCTGCATGATGGGGGCGTTGCTCTTCTTTTGGCGGTCGAACTCGGTCATCAGGTCGTCCAGATATGCCTGGGAGTTGGCATACTTGACCTTGATCTCGGGCGACTTTTCGGCGAGCTCGTTTTTGATGGCAAGCAGCAGGTGCGTCTTGCCCAGGCCCGATTTGCCGTAGATGAACAGTGATGTGCACGTGCCCCGCTCGTCCGCGAGGGCGGCAAACTTGAGTGCCGAGCGATAGGCATGGCTGTTCTCGGGGCCGTAGACAAAGTTCTCAAAGGTAAATTTTGAGTTCGCGGCGAGCGGGGCTCCATCCGTATTCTGTTCGGCCGGCGCGGTCGGTGCTGGCATGGGTGAAGCGGGGGTCGCAGCTTGCGTGGATTTAGTTGGCGCTCCGCCCTTCATCTGGTTCATCATGCGACGAAAATCATCGGCCGAGAGCGTGTTCTTGATTGCAATGCCCGAATCCGCGCCCGTCGTTGCGTCATGAGCGATGGGCATGTGCGTGACGGGTGCGTTCGTTGACGTCGCCGCCGCGGTCGGCAACGGTGCCATGGTTTCACGGGAAACATCGCTGTGCTGGTGCTCGATTGCCGGCACGTCGCCTGCGGAGGCCGGCGCCGCCGGGGAAGCAGCGGGAGCCGTGGCGGATTCCGCTGCGGCGCCTTGCGGTGCCACGATGTCGAGCGCAATCGGTGCAAAGGCGATTTCTTCCAGATAGGCCTCAATGGTCGGCTGATGCTTTTTGAGCTGCGCGATGGCAAAGCGCGAGGGGGCCTCGATCGTGAGCGTATCTTCGGTCAGGCTTATGGCGCGCGATTGCCCCAGCATGCTGATGAGGCGTGCATCTTGGCCGTCGCGCTGGCAAAAGGCGATGGCATCCCCCAGGATGATGCTTGCTTCCTCGTCCACTGTCTCTCCCGTTCTTTAGCTCTGAGCTCGCACGCGAGCGGCGCCGAGTTCGGTCAGATGGTATTTCTGGCCATGCTTGATGACCAAGCCGGCCTGCGCCAAGTCATTGAGCGTGCGTGACCAAGTGGGGGCCGAGTTTCCAAACGCCCTCGCCAGATCGGTAGCACCGCATGCTTGATTTTGCGCCAGATAGCCCAGCGCGGCGTTGCCGCGATCGCTTACGAACACGTCCGGTTGTGGCTGCGCATACTGATTTGCTGCATTAGGATACATCATTTGAGCTGCTGGTTGTTGAGAACTCTGCATCGGCGGCATTTGCTGTTGAAAACTTTGAGGCCACTGTTGGTAAGGCTGCGGAGGCATCTGCTGGGCCCAGGGGTTGTACTGCTGCTGCGGCATCTGCTGGTACGGCTGCTGATATCCCTGCTGGTACTGCTGCGGGAACTGCTGGCCATACCCCAGTGGCGGCATCTGCTGATATGGATATCCCTGTTGGTACGGCTGATAGCCCATTTGCTGGCCACCCGGCGCCCCCGTCGCCTGCTGCATTGCTGCTGTATCCTGATCCGCCAGCGGCATGGCCTGTGGCACGTTTGGCGGCATCGACATCGACGCCGCCTGGGGCTCTTGTGTAGGAAGCATTCCGGGCTGCTGCATCTGTCCCACGCGGGGCTGCATCTGTTGCGTTGCCATGGGCTGCTGCGCAAAAGCTCCCGGCAGGGGATATGTGGGCTGCTCCGTCTCGGGCCGCACGGCAGCACCGCGCCCGCCGGCGCGTTCGATTTCCTGCACGCGTTTAGGGTCCAGGCTTACCGTAACCACGGTGCCGTTGCCCATGTTGTCCTCGATGGACACGGCCCCGCCGGCGTTTTCCAAATACTCCTGCACCATGGGAAACCCTGCTCCGGTTCCACGGATATAGCGCTTCATCTTGCTGTTTGCGCTGGTAACGCCAAAGTCGAAAGCACGCTCCTTGTCGTCGATGCCGGGTCCTTGGTCAGCAAAGCGGATGGTGTCTCCGCCGTCCAGAATCGAGATGATGGGCTCGGCAAAGTGCGCGTGGATAAAGTTTTCGACAATCTCGCGGATGACCATGAGCGAGATATGGCCACCTTGTTCTTTCATGCACTGGTAGACGGTGTTGGTCGTCTCTTCCAAATACGTGCGGACATCTTGCGGATCAATGACGATCACACGCGGTGTCGACAGCATGTCGTCATAGACGGCGATGCGCGCGGCGTACATGGCTTTTGGCGCCTGCGTGGTCGTCTGCTCGCCTTCCTCACGCTCTTCGCGCACGCCGGTGATGTGCTCGTTGTCGGGTGCCGGGTCTCCGGAATCGACCATGGTGTAAAAGTCGTCAGACATGCCGCTCGCAATCTTTCAAAAGGTTTCGAACAAATAGTAGCTCACCGTGCAATGTTTCTCATCTTTCGACAACTTTCCAAAACCTGTTGAAAACTTTGGAAAACGGACGAAAAGTTCTCAACATTGCCAACATGACCTGTTGAAAACTCGATGAAATATCGTGAAAAGTTGCCATGCACCGCTAAATCGAGCTCGGCTTATGGGGGAACCGTGTGAACTGCGCAACCTTTTACCTTTGATTTCTTGACATTTGAACATTGATTTCCCTACAATCTTCAAGCTCACGTGTCTATATCTGCGTCCGCGCCCCCGCGGACACTCGAAATGCAGCAGGAGGAACTTAAGATGAAGCGTACGTATCAGCCTAATAAGCGTAAGCGTGCCAAGACCCATGGCTTCCGTGCCCGTATGGCCACTAAGGGTGGTCGTGCCGTGCTCGCCCGTCGTCGCGCCAAGGGCCGCAAGCGTCTCACTGTCTAGCAGCGATACACACATCTCGCATGAAGACTATTAAGTCTCGGCAAGATTTCGAGCATGTGTTCAGTCAGGGGCGTCGTTTCAATCACCCTCTGATTCGAATGACCATATGTGAATCGGTTGGCGAAGGCGACTCCGGAAGGGTCGCCTTCGTTGGTGCTAAACGGGTCGGTTGTGCTGTCGTGCGCAACCGTTCTAAGCGTGTGATGCGCGAGGCCGCCCGCAGCTGTGGATTTCCCGTTGCGGGTTATGACATCATCTTGTTCGCAACTCCCAAGACGAGGGTTTCCTCGCCGCAGGAGATGGACAATGCATTGCGTTCGCTTATGAAACGCGCCGGCGTTGCCGGGGAGGAGCGATGAGCAATCACGTTTTGCGACGTGTTGCCATCGCTCCTATTCGCATATATCAACAGGTTATTTCGCCCTTATTGCCTGACGCCTGCATTTATTACCCAACGTGCTCGCAATACGCCGTCCAGGCGATTGAGAAGTACGGTGTTTTGAGAGGCTGCTGGCTTGCCGTGAGGCGCATCGCTCGCTGCAATCCCCTGCACGTCGGCGGTTATGACCCTGTGCCCTAGCGGGCACTCGCTATCGGAGGAAAACTTACATGTGGGATTGGATCGTTAACATCCTTTTCGAGCTGCTCAAGCTCATCCAGACCTTTGCGGTCGACTGGGGCCTGTCCATTATCATCCTGGTGGTCATCATCCGTCTGCTGCTGACGCCGCTTATGCTCAAGTCGACTAAGTCGACGGCACGCATGCAGGTGCTGCAGCCCAAGATGCTCGAGATCCAGGAGCGCTATGCCGACGATCCCCAGCGTCAGGCCGAGGAAATGCAGAAGTTCTACAGCGAGAACAAGTTCAACCCGATGGCTGGTTGTCTGCCGCTGTTGATTCAGATGCCTGTCCTGTTCGCCCTATTTACGCTGCTGCGTAACCTGCCGGACTACTTTAACGACGGCACGTTCTCGTTCTTTAATATTCTGCCCGACCTGACCACCACGCCGAGTGCCTCCTTTGCCGATGGCTTTATGGTCGCGCTGCCTGCGCTGGTCTGCCTGATCCTGTTCGCTGTCCTGACCCTGATTCCGCAGCTCTATATGTCGCGCAACCAGACCGGCCAGCAGGCTCAGAGCATGCGTATGATGGCCGTTGTCATGACGGTCATGATGCTTTGGATGGGCTGGAGCCTTCCCGTTGGTGTTCTGCTGTACTACGACGTCTCGTCTGCTTGGCAGGTTATCCAGCAGATTTTTGTGACGCAGAAGGTCATCGACAAGGCGAAGGCCGATGAGGAGGAGCGCCTTAAGAACGCGCCGCTGCAGGTTGAGGTTACTCGTCGCGAGAAGAAGCCGCGCCCGCACAAGAAGAAGTAGTGGGATATCAATCTTATTTAGGTACCTAACTTTTGGAGTACGTTATGTCTGAAGAGATCATCGAGGATATGCTTGAGGAGGTTGCCCCGCAGGTCGCGGGCGATTATCCCGAGATTGCACAGCGCTACAAGGCCGGTGAAGAGCTGACCGACGAGGAGCTCGACACCATTGCCGATGTCGCGATTTCCATCCTGCGTTCCATCCTTTCGCACTTCGATGCCGCCAACTCTCCTATCGATGAGTATGAGGGCGACGAGGGTGAGCTGATTCTGGATGTAACGGCTCCCGACCTTGCTGTTCTCATTGGCCGTCATGGTCGCACCCTTGATGCCCTTCAGGTTATGTTCTCATTGCTGGTGAGCCGCAAGCTCGGCTTTAGGTATCCGGTTGTAGTGGACGTCGAGGGATACAAGAGCCGCCGTCAGGACAAGGTTGCCTCCATGGCTCAGTCTGCTGCCGAGCGTGCCATCCGCACTCATAAGAGTGTTTCGCTTCCGCCCATGAATGCCTACGAGCGCCGACTGGTTCACATTGCACTTCGTGGCAATGACGCCGTCGATACTCATTCTGAGGGTTCTGACCCCGATCGCCATGTGGTGATTGTTGCTCGATAATCTACTCGAGCTTATGCTAAGGGGACGTGGTTTCCACGTCCCCTTTTTTTGTCAAAAGTTCTCGATACACTGATTTTTGTCAGAAAGGAGCTTTCGTTGTTAGTACTTACTGATCAGCAGGCTGACGAGATGCTGAGTCGCCTAACTTCCTATTGCAAAGAGTATTCCTTGAGCGTAACTGATACTGAGCTGAGGAAATGTATTCAACATTTGGATTTGGTTCTGGAAACAAATAAGACAACCAATCTCACCCGTATTCTTAACATAGAAGATGCTGCGGTACTTCATATCCTCGACTCACTTGTTTTGCTCCCCTATATCAATAAGGCTCCTGAGGGAGCTTTGCTCGATATGGGAACAGGTGCGGGCTTCCCTGGTATTCCGTTAACCATAACCATGCATCGTAAAGCTACTTATATTGACTCTGTTGGTAAGAAGGTTGATGCTGTCAATTCTTTTGTTGATGTTCTTGGATTGAAACATGCTCATGCGGTTCATGATCGCCTTGAAGAATATGCTCGAAGCCATAAGAAGCAGTTTTCTGTCGTAACCGCCCGCGCACTTGCCCCTCTACCGATTCTTGTTGAGTATGCTGCTCCGTTCCTCAAAGACGGAGGGCTATTTGTTATCACCAAGGGTCATCCTTCGGATGAGGAGCTTGCTTCCGGCATGTCAGCAGCTAAGATTTGCGGCTTCACTTTGCTTCTGAATGACGCAATCGATTTGCCTGAGGGCTTGGGCCACAGGGAGTTCATTGTTCTTAAAAAGAGTCATCCGGCATCCGTTTCATTGCCTCGTGCAAATGGCATGGCAAGGAAGAATCCGCTTGCCTAGATGTTTCACGTGAAACATAATGGATACTAACAACTTGCAGTGTTTCACGTGAAACATGGCGGTTGATATCGAATCGGAATGTTTCACGTGAAACATCCTCCGTTTGACAGCTTTAATACACACCAGGAGGGACCGTGGGATTTCGCGACGTTAAGCGTTCTAAGAGCGCAAAAGACACGCGTATCATTGCAATCATCAATCAAAAAGGCGGCGTCGGTAAGTCAACGACGGCTGTGAACCTTGCAGCAGCACTGGGTGAGCAGGGTCGTAAGACACTGATTGTCGATTTTGATCCGCAGGGAAACAGCACCAGTGGATTTGGAATTGAAAAAGAAGACCTTGATCGCTGCATCTATGATGCATTGTTGAATGATGTGCCGGCAGAATCGCTTGTTCTTGATACAAATTGCAAAAAGGTATTCGTAATTCCAGCTACGATTCAGCTTGCAGGTGCCGAAATTGAGCTCGTAAGCGCAATTGCTCGTGAAACCCGCCTCAAAGATTTGCTTGAGCCGATTCAGGACGAGTTCGATTTTATTTTCATTGACTGTCCTCCTTCGCTCGGCCTGCTTACAATCAATGCCTTGACAGCAGCAGACAGCGTTTTGATTCCGATCCAGTGCGAGTACTATGCACTCGAGGGCGTTACGAAGCTGCTAGAGTCAATGAAGATGGTCAAATCACGTCTGAACAAGGGCTTAGACACCTATGGTGTGCTTATGACCATGTATGACTCGCGTACTTCTCTATCGAATCAGGTTGTTGAGGAGGTTCAATCATACTTTGGTGATAAGGCATTTAAGACGCTAATCCCCCGTACGGTTAAAATCTCCGAAGCTCCGTCTTTTGGAGAACCGGTAATTACCTATGCACCTCAAAATAAGGGTGCAAAAGCGTATATGAACCTTGCAAAAGAGGTGATCAAGCGTGCCTAGTGTAAAGAAACGTGGCGGATTGGGACGTGGACTCAATGCTTTGGTCTCAGAGGCCGAGTATGAGACCGGTGGTTCTGCTGTATCTGCTTCAAATGCCGCATCTGTAACAAAACTACCTATTGAGGATATCGTTCCCAACCCTAATCAACCGCGAATTCATTTTAATGAAACTGAACTTCGCGAGTTGAGCGAGTCAATCCAAGAGCATGGCGTTTTGCAGCCGCTCTTGGTTCGCAAGCATGGAAACGGCTATGAGATTATCGCTGGTGAGCGTCGTTACCAGGCGTCAAAGCTTGCTGGTCTTGAGGAGCTGCCTGTCATCATTAAAGATGTTAATGATGAAGAGATGCTGGCTCTTGCTCTTATCGAAAACCTTCAGCGTTCTGATCTGAATCCCGTCGAAGAGGCTAAGGGCTATCGCCAGCTCATTGATGCCAGCGGTATGACCCAGGAGGCATTGTCGAAGGCAGTAAGCAAATCACGCTCTGCAATTACAAATTCGTTGCGCCTTCTTGATCTCCCTGAAGTAGTTCAGCAGATGATTTTTGAGGGTAAACTTACTGCTGGTCATGCACGTGCGATTCTTGCAGTTCCCTATGAGGATGCTCGAATTCGACTTGCAGAAAAGGTTGTTGCAGAGGGCCTTTCCGTAAGAGCGACAGAAAATCTTGCTCCATTGTTTTCTGCCGGAGAGACGCCTAAGACGCCGAGGCCTGCAACGCCTCAGTCTTTTAAAAAGGCTGCCCGTGTGCTTCGCCAGGTATTTAATACCAACGTGCGTGTGAAGAGCTCGCGTGGAAAGAATAAGATTGAAATTGAGTTTAAAGACGAAGAAGAGCTTTCTCGTATTCTTGGTGAAATGATTCAGTTTGATCAAAGGGGCCAAGATGAGGAATAAGATTATTACTGCGATTGCATTGGCGACGACTGTCGCTGCTGGTGCCTTTGCTGGCTATAAGATCGCGACAGACGATGAACTTCGGGGTCGTTTGCTTCGTAGCACGCAAGATATCGTCGATACTTCAAAGAAGAAAATGGATGTTATGACAGAAGATGTTGCCATGCGTACTGCTCAGGTAACGAAGAATCCCAAGATTAATCAAGGTTGGGTTAGCAACCAATGGGAAAATGTAGGCTATTAGGTACCTAACAATTACCCTGCATATTTTAAGGGGTCCTTGTCTGATTCATGAGACAAGGGCCCTTTATTTTGTCCGTAAAAAATGGGAAAGGTAGCAGTTGGTCCAAAATTGAGGTCGATAAATGAAACGGTCCCGGTTGCATATCCTGCAACCGGGACCGTTCGATGTTTCACATGAAACGTATTGGGGTGCGACTCCCCTATGCGTTCTTCTGAACTTTGAAGCGCTGCTTCAGCTGTCCACAAGCGGCGTCAATATCGTTACCACGGGAGTTACGAATCGTGGTCTCGATGCCACGAGACTCAAGACGACGCTGAAGATCCTCAACCTTATGAATCGGCGACGGCTTGAGCGGGCTGCCCTCGATGTCGTTAAGCTGAATCAGGTTAACGTGGCACAGCGTTCCCTCGCAGAAGTCGCAGAGCGCCTGCATCTCGGGATTCGTATCGTTGACGCCTTCGATCATGGCATACTCATAGGTCGGGCGGCGGCCAGTCTTCTCGGTGTAGAGCTGAAGCGCTTCGTGAAGGCGAAGCAGCGTGTATTTCTTAACACCGGGCATGAGCTTATTGCGCGTCGACTGGATGGCGGAATGCAGGGAAACGGCAAGCGTGAACTGCTCGGGGATATCGGCAAATTTGCGAATACCGGGAATAACGCCGCTGGTAGAGACGGTGAGGTGACGAGCGCCGATACCGATGCCATCGGGGTCGTTGAGGATACGCAGTGCCTTGAGAACCTCGTCGTAGTTGGCAAACGGCTCGCCCTGGCCCATGAAGACAACGCTTGTGGCACGCTCGCCAAAGTCGTTGGATACATGAAGCACCTGGTCGACGATCTCTTGAGCGGTCAGAGAGCGCTTGAGGCCGTTGAGACCGGTAGCGCAAAAGGCACAGCCCATGCCGCAGCCTGCCTGGGTGGAAACGCAGACGGAAAGTTTGTTACGGCGGGGCATGCCGACAGTCTCGACGGAAATGCCATCGTGGTACTCGAGCAGATACTTGCGCGAGCCATCTTTGGAAACCTGCTTGGTGATTTCAGTCGGCGTATCAAAGGCAAAAGCCTCTTTAAGCTGCACACGGAAAGCCTTGGGGAGGTTGGTCATATCGTCAAACGAACAAACGTTCTTCTCAAAGACCCATTCGATGAGCTGCTTCGCGCGGAAGGCGGGCTGGCCAAGTTCGGCCACGAGCTCGCGAATATCGTTTTGGCTCAAGTCGCGAATGTCCTGAGATTTAGTCCTGGGATTCATGGAAGCCTTTCGATTTTGGGGAAACGTAGAGGGTATCGCTACAATATGGTATCAGCTGCAGAAATTATAGAGGAGGAGTCTGCCCATGCCGGGTAAAAGCCTAGAGAACATGCACGTAGCGGTCTTGGCGGGCGGTCATTCCGCCGAGCGCGAGATCTCGCTCGATTCGGGAAAGAACGTTGTGGTGGCACTGAAGGAAGCCGGCTACACCTCGGTGGAGCTGCTTGACACGGCCGCTGATGACTTTATGGTAACCATGGCGAACGGCGGATTCGATGTGGCATTTATCGCCATGCACGGCGCCGGCGGTGAGGATGGCGCCATGCAGGGTGCCATGGAGACCCTGGGTATCCCCTACACGGCCTCGGGCGTACTTGCCAGCGCCTGCGGTGCCGACAAGGAGGTCTCTAAGCTCCTATACGCCAAGGCGGGCATTCCCATTGCCCCCGGCCTTGCGCTCGAGGTGGGCGATGAAGTCGATATCGATCATATCGTCGAGGTTTGTGGCGAGCGCTGCTTTGTGAAGCCGGCCGTCAACGGTTCCAGCTATGGCATTTCTCTGGTCCATGAGCCCTCCGAGCTGCCCGCGGCAATCGCCAAGGCGTTTGAGTACGGCGACAAAGTGCTGGTCGAGAAGTGCATCGAGGGTACCGAGATCACCGTCGGCGTATACGGCGAAGATGACGTGCGCGCCCTGCCGATTGTCGAGATTCGTAAGCCCGAGGACTGCGAGTTCTACGATCTGGACGTGAAGTATGTCGACCCTACGGATATCCATCGCATTCCGGCGCAGATTTCACCCGAGAATTACGCTCGCGCTCAGGAGCTTGCCTGCGCCGCTCACAAGGCCCTCGGTTGCCTGGGTATCTCGCGCAGCGACTTTATTGTGAGCGAGGACGGCCCCGTTATCCTCGAGACCAATACCATTCCCGGCATGACCGATACGTCGCTGTATCCGGATGAGATCCGCCACACCGACGACATGACGTTCCCGCAGGTCTGTGACAGCCTGATCCGTATGGGCCTTCGTCGAGCGGGCATTGCATGCTAATCGAGGACGCGGTTTCGTCAGGAACGCCGCAGTTTGTCATCGACTCCTATGCCACGCTTGCCGACCGCGCCAAAACGCAGTCCTTCGGCCTTATCGAGGAAGATGTGATTGTCCTCGATACCGAGACCACGGGTCTTTCGGTGCAGGACAACGAGCTGATCGAGATCTCGGCGGCCCGTCTTTCGGGCCGCGAGGTCATCGACCGCTTCGATACCTTCGTGCATCCCAAACAGCTGATTCCCGCCGAGATTACCGAGCTCACGAGCATTACAAATGCCGATGTGGCAGATGCCCCGTCGGCGGTTGAGGCCGTCGCCGCTCTCGCCGATTTTGTCGGTGGCTGCCCGGTGATCGCACACAACGCCACGTTCGACCGCTCGTTTATCGAGTCGGTCAAAGGCGGCGTCAACGTGAGCGATATTTGGATCGATTCGCTGGCGCTGTCGCGCATCGCGCTTCCGCGCCTGGCCTCGCACAAGCTGTCTTTTATGGCCGATCTGTTTGGCTGTGACTCGGTGTCACACCGTGCCAATGCCGACGTCGACGCCCTGTGTGGCGTATGGCGCGTGTTGCTCGTGGCGCTCACCGACTTGCCCCAGGGCCTCATGGCGCGCCTAGCCGACATGCATCCGGACGTGCCTTGGTCCTATCGCCCTATCTTCTCGTTCTTGGCAGGGCAGAACCCTGGTTCTATCTTCTCCCTCAGCGCCGCTCGTGCTGACGTTCTCAAGGCCGATCGCGCCGACGATCGGGTGGACGCCGACGAACTGCCGGTCCTCAAGATGCCGAGTCGTGAGGAGATTGAGGCGGACTATGCGCCAGGTGGCCTGGTCAATCGCATGTATCCCACCTACGAGCCGCGTGATGAGCAGATCGCGATGGCGCTCGAGGTCCGCGATGCGCTGGTCACGGGCACTCATCGTGTAATTGAGGCGGGCACAGGCGTCGGCAAATCGATGGCCTATCTGGTGCCTTTTGCCGAGGCAGCACGCCGTAACAACATCACGGTTGGTATTGCGACCAAATCGAACAATCTTGCCGACCAGCTCATGTACCATGAGCTGCCAAAACTTGCCGAGCAACTGAACGGTGGTCTGTCATTTTGCGCTCTCAAGGGGTATGACCACTATCCGTGCCTGCGCAAGCTCGAGCGCATGAGCCGCGGCCAGGTCGAGATCACCACCAAGCGCGATCCGGCGGACACGCTCACGGCGGTCGCGGTCATTATGGCGTACGTCTGCCAATCAGCCGATGGCGACCTCGACTCGCTCGGCATTCGGTGGCGCAGCGTCAACCGTCCCGACTTTACGACGGCCTCGCGCGAGTGTGCTCGTCGCCTCTGCCCGTTTTTCCCTGATAAATGTTTGGTCCACGGTGCTCGCCGTCGTGCGGCGCATGCCGATGTGGTGGTCACCAACCATTCCCTGCTGTTCCGTAACGTCGCGGCCGAGGGCAGGATTTTGCCTCCGATTCGTCATTGGGTAATCGACGAGGCCCATTCCATCGAGCGCGAGGCGCGCCGTCAGTGGGCGCGCGTGGTGTCGGCGGACGAATCACGCGTCCTGTTCGAGCGCCTGGGTGGCTCGAGCACCGGCGCACTAAGCCAGGTTTCCCGTGATTTGGCAACCTCCGAGGGCTCTACGCTCTATCTGGGCCTTACTGCCAAGGCGACGTCGACGGTTGCCCGCGCGAGCATGGCAATCGCCGACGTGTTCGATGGCGTTCGCGAGCTCGGCCGCCGTGCGCGTGGGGGTTATGACAATGCCAATCTATGGATTGGCCCCGAGCTGCGCGAATCAGACGACTGGCATGATTTCTTACAGTCGGCCTACACTGGCATCGACGCATTGGAACAAGCTGACAAGAGCGTCGACGCGCTGGTGCAAGCCGTCGCCGCCGACAAGCCCGAGGTTGTTGTCGACCTGGGTGATATCTCGCGCCGCCTGCACGAGCTGGCCGAGAACCTCAAACTCATCATTGATGGCACCGATGAGCACTACGTGTATTCGCTGCAGGTCAATCGCAGACTTCGTGCCGGCGGAGAGTCGATGACCGCAGAGCGCATCGACATTGGCGAGGCTTTGGCAACCGAGTGGCTACCCGAGGTTCACACGGCTATCTTTGCCTCGGCGACCATGACGGTGTCCAAAAGCTTTGAGCACTTTAACCATGCGGTCGGCCTTGATCGCATCGGTGCTTCAACGTCGTCATCGCTGCACTTGGATTCGAGCTACGACTTCGATTCGAACATGGCTGTAGTCGTTGCGGGCGATATCCCCGATCCGCGCGATCGTGAGAGCTATCTTACGGCGCTCGAGCGCGTACTGGTCGACGCCCATCTTGCCATGGGCGGATCGGTGCTCACGTTGTTCACCAATCGGCGCGACATGGAGGACCTATACGCCCGCGTTGAGCCCAAGATGGCCCGTGCGGGTCTGGAGCTCAACTGCCAGCAGCGCAACTCATCTCCTCGTCGCCTGCGCGACCGGTTTATCAACGAACCGACCTCGTCGCTTTTTGCGCTCAAGGCCTTCTGGGAGGGGTTTGATGCCAGCGGCGAGACGCTGCGCTGCGTCATCATTCCCAAGTTGCCGTTCTCAAGCCCCACGGACCCGCTCTCGTGCGAGCGCAACCTGCGCGAAGACCGCGCATGGGCGCGCTATTCGCTGCCCGAGGCGGTGCTCGAGGTTAAGCAGGCCGCGGGGCGTTTGATTCGCTCGTCGACCGATAGCGGTGTGCTGATCTTGGCGGATCCTCGCCTGGTGACGAAGGGCTATGGCAAGAAGTTCTTAACGTCGCTGCCCACGAGCTCCTACCAGCGCATCGAATCGGCGCAGATTGGGCACTATCTACAGCTGTGGCGTGCACGCCACGAGCGGCGGCGCTAAAGCGGACAGACGAGGGTTTTTGCCATATCGCACAGACGCTTTGACAGGGCGGGGTCATCCAAGATGCGGATGGCTCCGCCCGCTGCGATTATCTGGCTCAGCAGCCAACGCTCGGAGCCGTAATGTACGGTTACCGTTGCCATGTCTGTCCCGCTGCGCTTGATTAGGGTGATGCCGGCCCAGTCCAGATGCTCCGCCATATCGAATGGCATCAAGAGCTTTGCGCTGCGCTGCGTCCGGGCAAGGGAATCGTGGAGGGATGCGACGTCCGGTGCGTGAGGCACGACGGAGTCTTCCGTTAAGGCGAGTCCCTCGATTTTATCCATGCGATAGGTGCGCTGCTCATCGACTGCGATGTCCCAGGCAATCAGGTATGTTTGGTCGCCGTTTGCCGTAATGCGCAAGGGGTCGACCAGACGCTCGCGTGGCCGTGCATCGTCCATCGAGCGATACGAGATGCGGCAGCGAACGCCGTCCTGAATGGCGCAGCTCAGCTGCTGCCAGTGCGACCCGTGGTTGACGGTGTCAAAGACGCGCTGGTTATAGCCGAGCTCTTCGGGTAGAAGAGCATGTCGAATTCGAGCCGCCGCCTGGGGCTCGATCCCCAACGATTCAAGTTCGTGGTTGAGCACAGCGCCCTCGGCGGCACTCAGGCGCAGCGGTAGTACACGCCCGGCGTCACCGGTGAGGACCACGCGCTCGCCGTGGCATTCGCAGATGATGCGCGCACCCGATTCTCGGTCCGCGAGCGTCGAGACGATCTCGAGAATCTCGTCGAGCGACGCCCCCGTGATGTCAAAGCGACTGCAAATCTCGGTTCGAGTCATGCCGTTCTCGCCGGCGGCGTAGAGGGCCTCCATGATGTCGATGGCGCGCGAGAGCCTCTGCTCGCTGGTGAGTTTACGCACGGGCATGCTCGTGCACCGTCCTTTCAATGAGGCGGTTCCACGCCTGCTTGAGCGATTTGGGGGCCATGGGCCTCATGCCGTCCATGGCGTGGGCCATGCAAAATGAGGCGGCGGCTTCAAGATCGCGCACGTCAACGGTCCAAGTCCATCCCGAATCGGTGTGTGCGAGCTCACCTCGCCCGCGCGTGAGGCCGTTGATCATATCGATCTGCGTCTGCGGGGCGAACGAGAACGTAGCCGCAACGGGCGGGCGGTCGGCAAAATCGAATTCAAAGAACAGGTAGTCGCTGAGGTTGAAGTCCGCAGGGATAGCGTAGGCCTTTGAGGGGCGCCAAGCGCGAACGATACGGTCGCAGCGGAATGTCCTGATGTCGTCGGTGGCATTGTCGAGGCCGCAGAAGTACGCAACGCCCTCGCGCTCGAACATGCCGTAGACGCAGACGGTACGCTCTTTCTGCTCACCGCGTCCGTTCTGATATAAAAATCGCAGCGCGCATCGCTCGGCAAAGGCGCTCCATACCGCATCGACGGTGGGAGAGCGGCGGATCAGTGCTTCGTCTACCGCCGACACGCCGGTGAGGTAGGCAATCTTGGAACGAATATCGGCAAGCGGCGCGGCAAAAGTGGATGAGCCGGCCGCTATTGTCTGGTCGATAGCGTTGAGCAGAATATCGGCGTCGTCTGCGGTGATGAGGCCGCCTGCCGCAAACGTGTGCTCGCGGTCGATTGTCCATGAGCTTTCCTCGGTCTCCTGCGCGCCGGCGGGGCGAACCTCCTTGATTAAGATGCCGCGTTCGAGCAGTTTGTCACGATCGCGCCGAAACTTGCGCTTATCCGAGTCGATATTGCCCGAGCCATATCCCAGGTCAGAATCCAAGACGATCTGCTCGGTCGTCAGCGGTTCGGGGGAGCTGTTGAGCACAAAGAAAAGATTGAGGATGCGCTGAGCCGTTTTATCGAAACTGGGCTCCGAATTCCCCTTTTTAATTGTCGCGGTCGCGTCGCTTGCCGTCATAGAGTCCTCGCATGAGAAGGTGGTTTGCTGCCATGATTTTAGTCCGATATGGAGATTAGGCTATATCCTTGTCCGCTCGGGGCGTTAAGATGGCCCGAATTCGGTCGTTTGCGCTCGCTCGGGGTATACTTTCGACTATATACGGTTCTAATGTGCATGCATTGGGCCTATTTGTCGGATTATGGATGTGGAGCGCACATGGCGAACACCCAGAACTATATTAACCACCTGCTGCAGAACACCGGCATCACGCCGGCATGCAGCGAAGAAGAGCGCTTGGCTGCCGAGGATATCGCTCAGATCTTCCGCAACCACGGCTTTGATCCCGAGGTTCAGGAGTTCAATGCCCCGGCGCCCAGCAGGTTGGCATTTGCCGTTACCGGTATTCTTGCGTTTGCCGGCGCCCTGCTGATGGGCATCGGCGGCGGCATCGGCTTGGTCGGCACCTTGCTGGCCATTGTCGGTGCCGTTCTTTACGTGCTCGAGCGCACGGGCCACCCCGTGGTTTCGCGCCTGGGCAAGACGGGCGTGAGCCAAAATGTCATCGCCTACCACAAGGCCTCGGGCCCGCTCGCGTCTCCGCGCAACCGCCCGGTGGTCGTTGTCGCACACTACGACTCTCCCCGTGCTGAGCTGCTCGCCCGCGAGCCCTATGCTTCGTATCGTGCGCTCATCGCCAAGCTGTTGCCCGTTGCCACGGTTGCCCCTGCTGCCGTTGCCATCTTGCGTATCCTGCCGCTCCCCGGCGCGCTCAAGGTTCTGCTGTGGATTGTCGCGATCCTCGCTTCCCTCGTTGCGCTCGCCAACGCGGCAAACATCATTTCTAACCGTTTTGTGCTTCCCTATACGTCCGGCGCAGTGTGCAACAAGTCTTCTGTCGCCGCTATGCTCGGCGTTATGGACAACGTTGCTCCCTTCCAGGGCGAAAACGAGTTTCCCGACGATGTTCCGTTCGATACCTATTTTGGGGAGCAGAAGCGTCGTGCCGAGGAGATAGCGCGCGCAGCAGCGGAGTATGCCGCGGCCCAACAGCAAAACGACTACGGCAACACCATCGAGTATGAAGAGCCTACCTACGCCGAGGACGAGTTCGGTCAGCCGATTGCTCCCGACGCTCAGACCGAGCCCGAACAGGGCGAGGCTTTCGACGAGCAGATCGAGGGCTTTGAAGGTGCGTCTGCCGACGAGACGCTGATTGGCGCCATCGTGCCCGAGGATCAGAATCAGGCTGTCCAGGCCGAAGAGTTCAATGACGAGGTTCCCACTGCCGAGCCGGCGGAGGAGCCTGTCGCGGCCGAGCCCGAGCCCAGGCTCTATCGCAATGCCGCCGGCAACATCCGCTTTGGTTCGGATGCCATCCGTGCGCTCGGAATGCTTCCCGAGTCCTGCACGCTCGATTACGAGGAAGGCGAGGAGCCGACGTTTGAGCCCGAGCCTGCCCCCGTCGTGACTGCATCTGCGCCCGTTGTCGCCGTGGATGATGAGTCTGCCGCGGTTGCCGCTGCCGTTGCCGAGCCCGAGGCGGTGTCCGCGATCGATCCCGCGGCAGGACTGGACATTTTGGCTCCCGCCGCGCCGGCGCAAGACGTTACGGACGAGCCTGACGACGATTACGCTGAACAGCCGAGGCGCGTGTCTTACGAGAGCGATACTGATTTCTCGGCCGAGATTCCCGCGGCAACGCCCCATGCCGATATTGCATCCGCGTTCTCTTCGATTGGCGCCAGCGCTTCCAACTTCTTTAAGGGTGCGCTTGCAAAGGGCAGGAAATTTGTCGACGATTTCGAGGGGAAGCGCGCTGCCGCACGCGAGGCTGCCGAGCAGGAGGCTATCGCTCAGCAGCAGGCAGCCGAGGCGGCACGTGAGCGCGCGGCGCAAGAGTTCGAGCAGAACGAGGCTATGCAGTCCGTGCCTGTCGACGCCGCCGAAGCTACAACGTCCTTTGAGGCTCAGCAACCGGCGTCCGCGGATGTTGCTGAGGCGACGACGTCTTTCGAGGCTCAGCAACATGTCGATAGCACCATGTCGTTTGATGCCGCGCAGTTCGATTCCACGATAACGTTTGAAAAGCAAGGCACCGCGATTGCCGGGCCCCTTCCTGTTTCCGATGAGCAGGGCGACGCGGCAGACGATGACGAGCCTATTGATGCTGCCGAAATCCAAGATGTCGCCGAGGACGAGCCCGTCGAGGCCAACTCTGACGAAGAGCAATACGCGGCAGCCGATCAAGGTGATTCGACCGAGGTCGAGCAGGAGGAAGTGCCTGCGGTTTCCGAGACTCCCGAGACGGATGAGTCGAGGCCTTACTCCACGCAGATTTTCACCATGCCGACCTCGAGTGGTTCCGGTGCCACGGTTGCCAATGTCGCTCCCACCCAGGACGAAACGGTCGATTCCCTTATGGCCCAGATTTCCTCCCAAGCATCGCCGCGTCCGCAGATGAATGTTCCCGATCCGGCGTCGGCACCGTCGCCTGCACCCTCCTCGTCTCCGCTGGCTTCGGTCCCCGATCCGTCGCTGCCGTCGATGAAGCAGACAAACGTTGCGTCTCGCACGTCGCTGTTCGACCTTCCCGATCCCTCCGCACAGGTCAACGACCCCTTTGCTACCGCTCAGGGTCCCGAACCCACATCGGCACCCGTTGCGCCTCCTATGCCCGTTGCGTCGGGCGCACAGCCGATCGAGACCATTTCGGCTCCCGCCCCTGCGGCACCCAAGTCTCGCAAGCGCGGCCTGGGCGGCCTGTTCGGTCGTAAAAAGAAAAACGAACAGGACAGCATGAGTGACTGGCTGGGCGTCGAAGACGATTACGATGCCAAGAAGTCCGGTCGCGGTATCGGTTCGTGGGATAATTTCGAGGACGACAACGATGGCTGGAAGGGCGGCGCTACGTCTTCCGACGGCGCTTCTTCCGAAGATATGCTCTCGGCTGTCGCCTCTATGGGTGACGATGAGCTGCTCGGTCACGATATCTGGTTTGTGGCAACGGGCGCCTCGGATTGTGATGGCGCCGGCATGAAGGCCTTCTTGGCTTCGCATCGCGATAAGCTCCGCGGCGTATTCTTCATCAATCTTGAATCCGTCGGCGCCGGTAGGCTTTCGGTGGTGACGGTTGAGGGCGAACAGCAGCTGCTCAAGGGCGATCGCCGCATCATGAACCTGGTCAGCAAGGTGTGCAAGTCGTTCCATGTCGATTGTGGCGCGCTCGAGATGCCCTATGCCAAGACCGATGCCTACGCCGCGCTCGAGGCGAGCCGCCGAGCCCTCACCATCGCCGGCGTGGACGGCACGCGCCTGGCTTGTGCTCGTACCGAGGACGACCTGCCCCACAATGTCAACCCGACGAACATTGCCACGGTATCCGAGGTCGTGACCGAGGTTATCCGCCGTTCGTAGACGGAGCTCTAAGGAGTCAACGTGTTTTCGTATATTAAGCGCCATTGGCCTGTCTACGTGATTTTGACCTTGATTGCCATTGCGTTGGGGTTTGGAGCCGCCTATATCGTGGGCGCGAAGGGCTCGACCCCCGCCTCCGCAATCAGCGAAGAGGTGGAGCAAGAACAGAGCACGGGTGCCGATGGGATTCCTGAGTCCGAGCAAGCAATCGTTGATGGTGGATCTTCGTCTGCAGAGTAGATACGGCGATTTAAATGATTGAAAGCGGGCGAGCCGGGGGACTGGCTCGCCCGCTTTTTCATCGCGCTAGCGCTTCTTTGGGATTGACCTAAGGCGAGCGAACCATAAGGCTGCGGCACCCGAGGTCAGAAGCGCGGTGATGCAGGCGGCGATGGGAACTGATCCTGTTGCCGGTAGGTCCTGCGGTAGGGTACAGCGTTGAATGACACGGTCCTCGTCATGTGACTCAAGTTTATCGCCGCCGCCGTTGCGGCAAAGATCGACGCGCGCGCTGTTGGTGAGTGCGGTTTGGGGCGTATAAGCCGACGTTGCCTGCATGTGCACGGCTGCGCCCCGAGCGTCTGTGCCAAGGATTGCTTTGGCATCGTCAAGGTCGTCGTGCTCATCTTTGAGATCATCACGGGTCCAAGAATCCACATCGCTTCGAGTCGTAAAGTCGGAGGCTACTGCACCGTATTCAATGCGAATGCCCGTTACGACGGTATTGGATGCAAGGTCAAGTTCTTTCGCCTCGAGTGTGGTGGATTCCGTGGTCGAGACATCCGCCTTCCAGAGGTGCCAGCCGTCGTAATCGACGAGGCGGCAATCCTCACCCAGACTCTCTTTTACTTCGTCGGACTCAAGCCAAGGATTTTCGTGCCCATCGTCAAGCGTCGCGTTTGCCGGCCCATCGACGTCTGTCGAGTCCAACGGCGTCGTGCGATACCACACGTTGCACAGACCGTTGAGGTCGCCGATGGCGACGGGGGTTTCGATTGAGACGAATCTCGCCGTGCCGTCTTTGGCACACTCAAGATCATCGGTAATCGTAAACTCATCAACCCAGGTAGCTGAATCGTTTCGAGCGTCGATGGTATAGGAGAAAAGTCCGTCCGTATTGGTTTGCGTCGCGGCGCGATTTTTACCATCGCCGTTGGCCAGCAGACCCTTCCCGATAGGTTGGACAAGTTCCTGGCGCTTGTCGACCTGTCCTTTGATCTCGATGGGCGCATCCTTCATCGCGACGGATTGGACTTCTCCCGTATCCTTTATTTCAAACGTTATCTCCTCGGCAAGGTCATAGGTCCGCGGAGACATCGTTTCGCGCAACGAGTAGGTGCCGGGTGCAAGATGTTCGACGCGGTGTGGCTTGTCGGATGAGGTCCAGGAGTCTATTTCGGTTTTATCGGGACCATATAAGGTGAGCTGTGCACCTTTCACTTCCTGCTTTCCGCTTGCATCGACCTTGGAGATATCAACCTTGGTGTAATCGTTGGATACGTTAAGCCGTGCTTCTACAACGGGCGTTTTTTGGTCGGCATAAGCGAGGTTTACGATATGGGGCGTCCGGTCGAGTAAGAAGCCTGCCGGCGCTTGAGTCTCGACAACCTCGTAGCGTGCGGTGCCAGATCCCAGCGGGAGGTCGTCCGCGCGTGCCTCTCCAGTTTCATCCGTCGCGACGGTCGCGACGGTCTCACCGTCGAGCGCGGCAATGCTACCATCGGGGCGCACGATATCACCCGAGGCACGGATCTCAAAGATGGCGCCCGCGAGGCTGCTGCCGTCTACGGCATCGGTTTTAACGATCCTGATGTTTCCGGTCGCGGCGTGGTCATAATACGAGGCGATTGCAATGGGCGTTAGGTTCATGTCGGCGGGTATGTTTACCTCGATCTCTTCACCGACAAGATAGGGCTCTTTGGCCGAGGTTTCGCGTACATAATAGGTGCCCGGCACGAGCGATTCGGGCAGTGTGACGGTGCCGGTCGCGTCAGTCGTAAAGGTGTCCATTACATTATGTGCTGGATACCAGCATGTTTGTGAGACAGGTTTGTGATTGCTGTCGAGGAGTTGGAAGGTGAATCCGGCTAGCGGAACAGAAGCGCCTGTTTGGGCATCGCGTTTTACAATCTGGAGATGCGTCGACAGAGCGTGGTTGTCCACGATATATTGAAGCTCGGCGCCGTCGGAAATCTGATTGGCCCCGACGGTCCATTCCCCTGCACGTTTAAAACCCTCGGGGACGGTTTCCGGAACCTCGCGAACGGTGTAGCCGGCGCGGTCGCATGGGATGGCTCCGTGGACACCGGCGGGTCGCTTGCCTGCGCCGAACCATGCTTCTGACTGATCTTTGGTGGAGGCAAAGCCATAGATGTTTGTGGCCAGTGTGCCAACAACCTGCTGAGAGCTGTTGCTGACAACCTCAAAGACAACACCTCCTGCCGGCTGCTCCAGGCCGGATTGATCGCTATTGCCGTAGTCCTTGAATTTGGAAATCTCAAGGTCAAACGCAATGGGGATATCGGAAACGCGCGATTCGATCTCGACCACGCCTGAATCACCGAGCTGGTCGGCTCCAACGGTATAGGACCAGCTGTCGTTGGCTGGCAGGTAGCCCTCGGGGGCTTTTGACTCATAGATGGTAAAGGTTCCTAGGGGGACATCGGTGAGGGTAGCTCGACCGCTTTCATCGGTTGTGAGGGTTTGCGCCCATCCGGGGGTGGATTGCGACACGCACGTGAACTCTGCTCCCGCAAGTGAAGCTCCAGCCTGGGGTCCGGCATTCGTCGCGGCATCGAGTTTTACGATACACAGGTTGATGGTGCCGGGCTGTTCTTCAATGGCGACCTGTCCACCGTCATTCCCCGTGGTAAAGGCGATGCGATCACGACGGGGGACATAGCCGGCCGGCGCCTTCGTTTCAACTAGGTAGTATGCCGTATTGGGCAGAAGTGCTGCCTGCGCTCGACCGTTGCTGTCCATCTGGATGGTGCCGACACGCGCGCCGCTGGCGCTCTCAAAAACATCGAATGTTGCCCCGTCAAACTGATAAGTATTGTTTCCGCTGGTAATGGCAGCGTTTGCAGACTGCTTTTGGAAGGAAACAGAGACCGCCGGCAGCACATAGAGCATGTCTTGACGTTTGCTGCCGCCCGATACGGCTCCTAGATAGCGCCGCGCGCGGTGCGGAGCGGCTTTGATGCTTCCTGATTTTGCGCTGTCGTGGAGCCATCGCGCAGCCGCCACGACTTCATTGTCGGCGGTAAAGTGTCCACTCTTGGTTTTGCCCTGAGCGGTCGTGTAGGAGTAGGTGCCGTCGACATGGGTAGTGCCGTTGAGCATCCATACGGCAAGCTGGGTGGCGGCGCGGGCGCGATCTGGTGAAAGATGGTAACCGCCAAACGACGTGGCGGTAGGATATCCGTGACAAACGATTGCCGCGAACTCGTCGTCGAGCCACACCCAGCCTTGATCAAAGTTGAGCCATGGGCCGCCCGGCTTGGTGGGGCCGGGGCGCTCCTGGTTCATGCAGTAGGCAATCGAGGCGTCTTGAGCTTCATACTTGCCGATGAAGAAGGGCCCACAATCATCGCTAATAGTGCGGAAGCCGAGCTGGTCGTAGCCATCGACGGCAAATGCGGCTCCCGGTGCCAGGCAGCCGAAAAGCAGGAAGAGGAGCAGGAGCAGCGGACCTGTTGTGATTGCGCTGTGGACAGAGTGCGTGGGTGCGTTGGACATGGCTGCTCCTTATCCCTCGTGCGCCGCACGGGGAGGCTGCGACGCGTAGGATGAGGCTACCCCCGAGGTTCATGCGGGTAAGTACCGGAGCCTGACCAAAAGCTTGCCCAATTCCTGACAAATTGAGCTCAAATACAACAATCAAGCAAAAGCGCAGGTAGAAGATAGGGAGAACAGGAGGTCAAAGGTCCTCATCTCCACAATTGACGCGATTTTCAAGCGAATCTCCACAGTTAAAACAAGCATTACCACCCTTGTATCGAACAAGACAACCGCGTTATACTAGCCAACACACAAGCGGGCATCGCCAAGTGGTAAGGCATCAGCTTCCCAAGCTGACACTCGCGGGTTCGAGTCCCGTTGCCCGCTCCAGTTAAGAGCACAAGCACGGCACCATCACGGTGCCGTGCTTTTTTCAATAAAGTGCTGGGACTCGAACCCAACAGGGTGCGAGCGTTAATCAAATGTCCAAGTGTGAATTCTCACACTATGCCGTTAACCAACTTACTACGATACGCGTTGCATTTTGTTTGTGTTGAGGCTATAGGCTTAACGGCGGTTAAAAGGTCGCCTCACTAGGTGTTGGAGACAACCTTCTCGATGGCGATATCGACCTGCTCCTGTGCCAGCTTGGTAGCCTCGTTCTCAAGTTGGTCAGCCTTGGCCGAGGTGCTCACGCTCCTGTCCATAAGGTCGGCGATGGCAGATTCGACGTCCGCGCCAAGACGGGGAACGCGAATTTTTTTGATATCGATAGGGCTAAGTTGAGGCACCGATGTTCCGTATGCGCAACGAACGACCGACGGCCTGCCAACGGTGGGACTGTTCAGAAAAGCAAGCAGGTAGCCAGTTCGAATCTTTGTAACGTCGGGATAGATTCTCAGCAGATGGTTGCTGCCAAACATTCCCTCATGATTCTCCGTGAGCAAAAGAGCTCGTCCTAGGATGCCGTACTTTTGACCAGAACATGCCATGACGAGAGTTCCCGGCTTTAGGATGTAACGCTCCCAGTTTTTAATGAGCTTGGCGTAAACAAATTTTGTCGGTTGAGTGTTAACGTCAAAGACCTCGGACACACCCACAAAGGGAACGTTGGAATCGCCATAAAACCGCTTGAAGCGAGGAAGCTCTTCGACGTCCTCTACAAGTTCAGCAAGTGGCGCATACTCCATTACGTCAACCAATGAGTCTACGGCGCTTATAGAGCCGGCATAACTGTCAGCATCAAGGCGCGATCTGTTGTCAATAACTTTGGATAAACTCACCACGCATGTTCCTGCAGGACTTTCTGCCTCACAAGCAATACCGACCTCCTTCTCCAACAGCTTAAACGCCCTGTCCCGCAGCTTCCAGGCCTCGCCGCGCAGGCGCACAGCCTCGGCAGCTTTGTCGCCGATGGCTTTGCGCGTGGCCGCATCGGGCATGATGACCGGAAACTCGTTGGCGTGGGCCACCTCGATGTGCTTGATCATGTGACCGTACTGAGACGCTCGTGCGATCTGCTTGAAGAAGTCCGTCTTCATATACGCGTAGAGCCAGCCGTACTCGTCTTGGTCCTTCGGCTCGATGCGCAACAGGTCGTCCGTGATGACCTTGTTCAGGTGATGCGGGTACACGGCGGTAACGTTGCCCACCACGCCCGAGCGCGAAAGCAGCAGCCAATCCTGATTGACGAATCTAGAATCAGCCTGGGGCACGAAAGGCGCGGCGAGCCACTTCCTCACTCGGGGAAAGTCCTCGAACACCTGGCCGGCGGTAAAGAAGGGTAGCCCTTTGCCTTCCGGCACGGTATACCCCGTCAGTCTGCTCGGCTGCCAAATGTCGGTAAGGTCACCGAGCCTCTTGTGGTTGTCGCACTGGTTGGCAAGGCGTACGAAGCCGTACCCGTCGCGCAGGTAGGTTGACGCCTCGAGCCTCACGTCGCCGCCCAGCACGGTGGAAAGTCGGACGCTCTTCACCAAAGGCGCGATCGTCATTGGTCTCGCCTCCATTCAAAGAAGGCGCCGGCGATCGCCATCGTCTCGTCGTCCACCACGCGCTCCTTCGAGGTGTGGCTGCTCTCCTCTTCGGAGCCCACGTTGCCCGTCACCGCGGTGGTCTGCTCCTGCACAATGGGGTAGCCGTCATCGTCGCGTACATAGGTGGTCTGACCACGCTTGTCGTGCCCTACGTGGTCACAGATGGCCATAAATATCTTGTAATCCTGGAAGGTACCGTCCTTGCAGTATGCCTCTTCCTCACTGTCCCAGCGTCTCAGCACAAGGACGGATGTCTGCACGCCCACGTTGGGTTGGAACGCATCCGGGTGCATGTCTACCGAACCCAGGATCTGCGCATGGCGCAAAATCCACTGGCGCACGTAGCCCAGACCCGGGTTGCCCAGGATGCCGTTGGGAATGACGAGCGCCGCCACACCCACGCCGGGCTCAAGCAGGCGGATACACCGCTCGATGAAGAGGATCTCGGGCGGCTGAGATGAGAAGAGCTTGGGTTCCATGCTCCACTCGGCATCTTCCTCGGACCACGACCAGGTGTGTCCAAGGTCGAAGGATTCCAGAATCGCCGGGTCTTCGATAGGAATCTTGGAGCCAAAAGGTGGGTTGGTCATAATCGCCGTAACGCCGTGCCCCGGCTGCAGCGCCTTATTTGCCGCAACGTCGGCGGCGTCCAGGCGCAGCGCCTTTTGCAGTTTGGGTTCAAAGCCCGAGAACGGCTCGAGCGAGTTGGCGTGGAACAGCTGTCCGGTGCCGTCGTTGTTCATAACCATATTCATCTTGGAGGCACGCACTAGGATGGGATCAAAGTCGATGCCCACGATATGCTTGGACAGGAACTCGCGCTTGCGCGCGATCAGAGCCTCTTGCTTGGCTGCTTTGCTGCGCCCGCTCACCTCGACGGAGTCTCTGATCTTCTCAAGCACGTAATTCATGGCCGTGACCAAAAAGCCGCAGGTGCCCATGGCGGGGTCGAGGATGACGTCGTTTTCGGACGGGTCGACCATCCGCACCATCATGTGGCACATGTTGCGCGGCGTGAAGAACTGGCCCTTGTCACCACGCAGGTTGGAGCCCACGATTGTCTCGTACGCGTGGCCCTTAACGTCCACGTCGCTCTCGAGCAGGGAATACATTTGCAGCTGCGCCACGATGTAGGCGAGCACATCGTCGGTTAATGCGATGCGCTCGTCGGCCTTGAAGATGGTCTCGTACGACTGCTTGACGTTTCCAAAGAGTGCCTCGATGCGCTTGCGGCACTTCTTCTTACCCGCGGCGCCCTGGCGCTCGGTTGGCGTGATGTAGAACGTTGGCGTCTCGGAGTCGCGCTCATCCTGGATTTTGCAGAAGATGATCTTGAGCAGTTCAAGGAATGCCTCGGCCTTTTGGATGCCTTGGTTTCCGGCGATGTAGTTGTGACAGCGGCGGAACGAGTACAGCAGCGAGTCACTGGCGGCGGGGCGCAACTGGTCGAAGCGCGGCGCGTCGTCGGGTACCTCGCCACCAGCATGTGGCAGATCGGGCACGGCCTCGGGGCCGCGCTTGCCGGCATCGTCCACCACGTAACGGAAGGTAAGCAACTCGTCGCCGTTGGTCCACATGCCATAGGTCGAGTTCATGCAGGCAGACGCATAGGAGTGCATTTGATCTACGCCGTCTTTTTTGCCTTTGGCCTTGGTCTTGGGGTCTTTGCACTCGACGATGATGTGGATGTTTTCCTGGGTGTGCGCTTTTCCCGGCTCCCAGATGGCGACGTCGACCGCTTTTCGGTTGCTGCCGAACTTGATCGACTCCTCGACCCCGATCTGCTCCTTCTTGTAACCGTACTCACGCACGAGGGACTTTAGGATTTCCTGGCGCACTCGCTCCTCGGGGGTGTCCCTGCGCTGCGTCACGCCGTCGATGAAGTCCAGTATAGTCTCCGGCTGGATGACCGAAGTCTTGCTCACTTGCGACATTACGATTCCGTCCTTCCAACCTTGGTGTTGGTATCAACGCGTGCGGGGCCGCCCGATGCGACGCCCATCTCGCGGCTAATCAAATCTTTAAGAAATCCCTGCTTGTTTTCCTGTGCGGAGAGGAATGACCAAATCTCCTCTTCGGCGGGATAGAACCGCAGACAGAACTGCTGGGTCTTGTCGTGCTTGTACTTACGATCGGCTCGCTTCTGAGCTTCTGACGGCATGGCACCTCCCAAGGACATAGCTTAGCCATAATAGGAATTAGTATAGGTCTACACCTATATGTAGACAAGCAAAATATCACGAATCAGCAGGTAAAGGATGATTTTTAATTAAAGAAATAGAAGCCAACAAATGTAAAAACGGCCTCTAAGACATTGGACGTTTTTACGGTTGAGGAAGGTGGAGCTTGAGAAATGATCCGCCATGAGCGCTCCCTGCCGCTCGTGCATGGAGTGGCAGGGAACTATTTTTGTTGTATGAGACTGCCGTCTCGCAAGGTTGCAATGCCCGATTGGATGTCGACTTCAGTTGGATCAACCATATGCGCTGTTGCCTGACGCTGCGCGATGCCAGGCGACGGAGGATGCGTCCTATCACGACTGGTAGTCAGGCACATTCTGGGCTAGTTGCGAACTTGGCTTGGAATGTGCCTGTTTGGCAGAATCGAAATCGCGAGCCATATCACTCGACTATGTGCCACTCAGCTGCCGAAGTGCTTCCAGCGTTGGTGATGCGGCCAGCTTTCCGTAGGCTTTGGAGCAGATAGCTTACATGGTCGCCTTTTTGCTTTGCCGTAAGGTCTGCCGGCAAGGCATGATCCAGCCCTGCGATAATCTCCGCTCTTGAACATGGGCGCACGCGCAGGAGCTCCAAGATCAACTCCTTGAAGACGCTATTGTCTACGCCCTTGTTTCGCACATACTCGCTGTGGGCACCGGTGGCTGCTGCCACCTCGGCTGAGACCGTCAGTTTGGGGTAACGGCCCCTAACGAGGCCTTGTTCGTGAAGCAGACGTGACTGTTCCTTTGTGACGGGTAGTCCCTTCTGAACGAGGTCCAACAGCAGCACTGTCACCAAATCAAGATTTCGATTGCTTGCGAGAAGTCGAGAATAGTCCTCGTTGAGAACCGTACCGTACAGCGTTACGGCAACGCGCCCAATCTCAGATAGATCGTAGGTGGGCATTGGTAATAGGCGGTTGCGCTGAATGTCGAAGACGTTGCGAATGCCTATGGCGTTGCGGTCCATCATGCCTGTTTTGTTCATAGCGCTTGAAAGCAGGGGGTTACGGTAGTAGGGCGGCTTGTAGCCGCTCGCGAGCGCGTTCTCTATCGTCTCGGGGATAAAGGCACCCTCGTTCTTGAATATAAGCTTGTCCTCATACTCAAGGACATTGATCTTTCCTGACATCCTGAAATCTTGATGCGCAATAGCGTTGTGGAGAAGTTCTCGAATGACTTCGGGACTGTAGCGATGCGCTTCGGTGGGAAATAGCGTCTCTTCGCGGTCGAAGAAGCGATACTTTTCGTTTCTTATCTTTCCCAGGATACGATCGACCTGCAGAATGAAGGGCGGCTCAAAGTGTTCATAGGCCATAGTGGAGCCGTCGCTCGCGTAGAGCGTCCAAGTGATGCGCGGCTCAATGCCACCCAGAAAGACACTCGATTCCGGTTTGCCCAGAAGAACGAGCGCCGCATTGCTCACGTGGCCGTGGATCACAAGCGCCATCTTGCTAAGGATAGATTCTTCGTCGAGGCTACGAACGGCAGGCTGGCTTTCTCCGAACTTTTCGACGAATTTGGAGCATGCAAAGCTAACTGCATCTGGATCAAGGTCACCGAAGTTTGCCTCGTAGGCAATCTGGCGCGACCAGTCGGGCCGGCTCTGCCCGTAAATGGCGTCGAGTTTGAACTTGGGCATCTCTACGAGGGACTCATTCTCTCGTGACCAAGGGATTCCGTGCCAAGTCGTTGGCGTTGCGAAGCTGCCAGCCGGTATCTGGAAAGCAATGACTCTTTTGTCATCAACCTCAAACTCGTAAATCTCTTCGAAAGTCATGCCGTTGTTGGTGTATTGGGCGATTTCGTGCTTTAGACGTCGCAGGCCGACACTTGGCGATTGGGGTTCTTTACGGTAGGCGGTTCCCTTTATCTTGCGGTCGTTTGAAATGCCAAAGAAAAGCCATCCGCACTCTGCCTTGCGTAAATTGGCCTCGTTGCTGAGGGCGGAGAAATACCTGCCAATGTCCTCGAAGTCATAGTTCTGCTTTGCTGCCTTGTATTCGACGACCTCGGTCTCGACGTCTGCAATGATGCGCAGAAGTAGGGAGGGCATTTCGCTCGTTTTCCGTATCATGACACTCCATATAATGTAATTTTATCCGCAACTAATGTAATTATATCTCCTGTTACATTAGCCGCCCGTGCATAAGGCTGTAGGCCGACTGTAAGGTCATATATTTCAGTGCATATAATGTCTGTACTTTTAATTTACCTCGCAGATTAGCTGCCAGGGGAAACGGAAAATAATGTGTCTTCTTCTAATGTAATTTCGCATGTAGCTTCGCGGATAACGCGTGAAATTACATTAGTACACGGAACTATTGCCGCCTGCTGCGGTGACGCTGCTGTCCATCTTCGTTGCCCGCTCCAATTCCAAAATGTTAGGTTAATGCCTGCTGCCCATACTCGCACCCGCGCACGGTACAATGGTTGAGTTACGACCAACGTGCCAATAACCAAAAAGGAGCCGCTATGATCGATCGCTATACCCGCCCGGAGATGGGACATATCTTCTCCCTCGAGAACAAGTATGCCATTTGGCAGGAGATCGAGGTTCTGGCCTGCGAGGCCCAGGCGGAGCTCGGCAAGATCGGCATTTCTAAAGACGAAGCCCAGTGGATCCGCGACCATGCCAACTTTGAGAAGGCGAAGGTCGATGAGATCGAGGAGGTCACGCGCCACGATGTCATCGCCTTCCTGACCAACATGAAGGAATATATCGACGCCGATGTTCCCGAGGGCGAGCCCAAGCCTAGTCGCTGGGTTCACTACGGTATGACCAGCTCCGACCTGGGTGATACTGCTCTGTGCTATCAGCTTACTCAGGCGTGTGACCTGATTATCGAGGACGTCAAGAAGCTCGGCGTGATCTGCAAGCGCCGCGCCTTCGAGGAGCGCAATACGCTCTGCGCCGGACGCACCCATGGCATCCATGCTGAGCCGATGACCTTCGGCATGAAGTTTGGCTCTTGGGCATGGGAACTCAAGCGCGACCTTGATCGTCTTGAGGATGCTCGCAAGAACGTTGCCTTCGGTGCCATCTCCGGTGCCGTCGGCACCTACAGCTCCATCGAGCCGTTCGTCGAGGAGTACGTCTGTGAGCACCTGGGTCTGGTTCACGACCCGCTGTCCACGCAGGTCATCAGCCGCGATCACCACGCCTATCTTGCCGGCGTGCTTGCCACTACAGCGGCCACCTGCGAGCGCATCGCGACCGAGGTCCGCAACCTGCAGAAGACCGATACACTCGAGGCCGAGGAGCCCTTCCGCAAGGGCCAAAAGGGCAGCTCCGCCATGCCGCACAAGCGCAACCCGATCACCATGGAGAAGGTCTGCGGCCTGTCACGCATCGTGAAGTCCAACGCCCAGGTCGCCTTCGACAATGTCGCCCTGTGGCACGAGCGCGACATTTCGCACTCCTCTGCCGAGCGCGTCGCCCAGGCCGATAGCTTCATCGCGCTCGACCACATGTTCCAGTGCCTCATTCGCGTTATCGACGGCCTGCAGCTGTATCCGGCCCGCATGATGGCCAATCTCAACAAGACCCGCGGCCTCATCTTCTCCTCCAAGGTCCTGCTTGCCCTCGTCGATACGGGTATCACCCGCGAGGATGCGTACGCCATTGTGCAGGAGAACGCCATGGCCACCTGGCACGAGGTGCAGGATTGTGTCTCTGGCCCCACCTTTAAGGAGCGTCTCGAGGCCGATCCGCGCTGCACCGTCAGCCAGGAGAAGCTCGACGAGATTTTTGATCCGTGGGACTTCCTCACCCGCATCGATACGGTCTTCGATCGCCTGGAGCAGCTGAGCTTCGAGTAGGGTTAACCTAATTCGATCGCTTGCGGATGCATTTCAGCCTTTGGCGCCTTGCCCGTCTTGGGCGAGGCGCTTTTTTTACTGTCGCATATGCGCCCGGGTAATAAAATGAACTCCGACTGCTGTTTCGATGAAAGGGGGCACGTGCCCAGACGCATCAAGCGGGCCACCATCGTCTCGTTTACGCTCATACTCCTTGTTGCCGTCTGTGCGGGCGCCCTGACGTATACCGTTCGAAGCAGTTCTTCCTCCTCGAATGAAGCCGATAGAGATCTCCCGGTGCTCAAAATCGGCGTTACGGATAACGACCCCTATGTGTATGTCGATACCACGGGCGATTACGCCGGTATCGATATCGACATCGCCCGCGAGGCCTGCAAGCGTGCGGGGCTCAAGCCACAGTTTGTCGATATTGACTGGAACGATCGCGACCGGCTGCTCAAAAACGGTGATATCGATTGCCTGTGGTGTGACTATTCTCCCTGTTATCGCGAGGATAAGTATTACTGGACCGAGCCGTATCTAACCGTGACGGTCTCGGTTGCCGCCAAGAAAACGAGTGGCATCAAGTCCTTGGCACATCTCGATGGAAGTAAGACCATTGCGGTGATTGCGGGTTCGGTGAGTGAATGCCGATTGCTTGCGGGGGATCTGGGGGTCTCGTCGGACGTTCAAATCAAATCATATGGCTCTGCCGAACTCTGCAAAGCCGCTCTAGTCAAAGGGTACGTTGACTGCTGGATGGCGGATGTCCAGTCGCTTGACCGACTCGTTGCTCAGTATCCCGGCGTTTACCGTGTGTTTGCCGACAATGTTATGACGGTTGACCTGGGCGTCGCGTTTGATGACAGCTATGAAGGATCGGTCGTAAAGGATCTCAATACCGCGCTGTTCGACATGGATCGAGATGGCACGATTGACCGTATTGTGGGCAATTACAAGACAGGAGCGACGACGGGCGGGCAAGGAGGAAATTCATGACAACTGATGAGCACCGCTTGAGTCGAAAGACTCTGAACGTCATAGCTGCCAGCGTTATTGTCAGCGCCGTCTTGTTAGGCCTGTTGTATACGGTTGGAACCCATCGCTGCCTCGAAAAAACGCTTGGGTTTGGCCAAGAAACCATGGAGTTTTTGGAGAACGCTTGCGAAAAATATGACCGCTACGAACAGGGGAGAAAAACCGAGGCGACGCACGATTTGCTCGCCGCGGTCGAATCGTTTGTGACGTTCCTGTCCTCTGATCGCGTTGAGGTTAACGACGATCTTATCGAGCAATTTGTCCATGCCGAGAACCTTTCGGGGCTGATGGTCATGGACTCCGATGGCCATATGGCTGCCCACTACGACATCGATGGTCGCGATCCGCTCATGTTGTGGCGAGATGAGTTGGCCTGTTCGCCGGTCGCATCGATGTATCAAGGTTCCAAAGTGACCTACTCAACTGTCGATGAGCGCCGTGGTGTCGTTTTTGCCGTCTGTGCTGTTCCGTATGGCGACGGCGTTGCCCTGGCATACCGCTCACTTGTTTCCGATACGGCGGACGACTATTCATATGCCATAGCCGACGTGCTTTCGAATAGTACCTTCCACCAGGGTCCCACGGTGCTTGTTATGGAGGATGCGGAGATTGTCTCATCCAACAGTGCCGATGCAGACGTGTCGCTCGCCCGACTCCTCACCAGCGTAGGAGTTGAGTGGAAAGACGACGGCCTGACGCGCATCGAATATCGAGGAGACGAATGGTATGCCGTGCGTGCGGCATATAAGGACTACCGCCTGTTTGCGCTATATCCCAAATCTGAGGTCATGTCTGACAGGATTTCATTTGTCGCCGTCGGCGTCTTGGTGTGTCTTGCGTTTTGGGTCGTGGTGCTGTTGGCTCGAAATATCGTTGACCACCGCAATTTGGTCGAAAAGGATAAACAGCTCGGCATTATCAATGCCATAAGCGCCATCTACGATTCGACCTTCCTTTTGCATCTCGACACCCTCGAGATCGAGGGGATCAATATGTCGCCGGCGATAGCGAAGATATTTGCCGAGCACAGCGAGGCATATGACTTTATGGACACGGTCTGCCGGGATATCGTGAGCCCCGAAAGCCGCGAAGCGGTTATGGGACTCGTAGATATAAGTTCGCTTCGTGAACGTATGGAGGGCGTACCGTACTTGGCTGCCGAGGTGCGAGATTGTCGAGGCGCTTGGTACTCGCTACAGGTTGTCCCCCAGCATCGCGATGAGCAAGGCCGGCTGGAGTCGGTCGTCGTGGCGACGCACAACATATCGATGGTCAAGCATGCCGAGGAGCTGTCATATCAAGACAAACTGACGGGGCTTCGCAACCGCAACTATCTTGAATCGCGCGGAGATAGCCTGGTAAACGAGGACTTGCCCGTGAGCGTGATTATGTTGGACTGCAATTATCTCAAGCGGACCAACGACATCTATGGTCACGAGATGGGGGATGAACTGCTGCGACGGACGGCGTCCGTGCTGCGGCGGGTGGCTGGTGCGGATTATCTGCCGATGCGCCTTGGCGGCGACGAGTTTTTGCTGGTTTGCCCCCATACTGACAACGAGTCTGCGCTCGGGCTGGAACAGGATCTTCGTCTCGGTCTTGCCGCGGTAAGCGATGAGGCCCTGACGGTCAGCGCATCGATTGGCGTGGCGACCGTCGAGACGGCTGGAAATACGCTGGCCGATGTATATCGTGTCGCCGACCACAATATGTATCGGGAGAAGCGCACGGTCCACGCACAGGGTGCGGACTGCTAATCTTGCCCCCGCGAGTCCATGCATCGTAGGATGTTGAATCGGTGCTTGCGATAATAAGTCGGCCCAGGCGGGGATAATAGACGTCTGAAATTTCTTTCTGAGAGGGGATCTCAATGATTAGTTTTGACTACAAGCCGCAGGGTGTATGCTCTCGCAATATTCACCTCAATCTCTCTGACGATGGCAGCAAGGTGCTGGGCGTTGAGTTTACCGGCGGCTGTGACGGCAATCTCAAGGCAATCTCCAAGTTAGTCGAGGGTGCTCCTGCCGATCGCGTAATCGAGGTTCTCGCCGGTAATACCTGCGGTATGAAAAAGACCTCTTGCGCCGATCAGCTTACGCGCGCTATCGAGGCCGCTCGCGCCGAGATCGCCTAATGGGTATCGCCGACCACATCAAGAATGGAATATCGCGCCGTGGCTTTGTGCTCGGCGGTGCTGCCGCGGGCGCTGCCACGGTGCTTGCCGGTTGCTCGAAAAAAACGGGCACCAGCGACGATGCCGCCGGCGAGCCGCAGGTTATCAAGGACGATTCGAAGATTGTCTCGATCACTGATGAGTACGAGGCAGTCGACATCGATCTTGAGCCGGCGGCTTCATGGACATTGCCCTTGGGTACGCTGCTGTACTACTGCGATGGTGACTACGCTGCCGCGATGATGGCGCCTGCTTCTGCCCTGCATGCCAATACGCTTGGTGTGCTCAACCTGGGCGATGGCTCGCTTACCACATTAATCGAGGATCCTATCGAGGGCAAGGGATATGCATTTTACGATGTCCGTGCCGGCGATGGCGTGTTTGCGTGGGTTGAGATGAACTTTGCCAATTCATCGTGGAAGCTCTACGCTCAAAATCTGTCGGGCGCTTCGCTCTCTGGCGACGTGGTTGAGCTCGATCGGGGTGGCAAGGACTATGATCCGCCACTGTTTACGGCGTACGGGTCATCAGTCATCTGGTATAAAATGCCTTCGGCAGGCGGCAATAAAACGAGTAGTGATTCGTTTTGCTATCGTCGCTCGCTTGATGAATCCAAGGCCGAGACAATTTGGAAATCGACGGGCCGCTTTGCATCGGCCCCGCGTGCGAGTGACGGCATTTTGACCATCTCGCCGCGTGTCCGCAACGACGAGGGCGTCTACTATGGCATAACGGCAATCGATCTGACCGACGGCAACAACACCAAACGTGCCCAGCTAGTCCTTCCCTCGTCAGTCTCGCCTCTCGAGGCCGTATATATGGGCGATACCTTCGTGTTTTCTATCGAGGCGACCTATAGTGGCGTGGGCAGCTTGGGCAACATGGGCACGTATATCGGTAATGAGGGAGGGCCGTACCTCTTCCTGTCACGCGAGCCGCTCGCATGTGCGGCTGGCAAGAAGAATAAATACCTTGTTAAGGTGCAGGCGTCGCATTTCCTGATCGACACCTCTGCCAAGACCTATGGCTCGCTGCTGTCGCCCGATCGCGCTTTGGAGTATGGCGATTATCCAGCTACGGCGGGAAAATCGGACTCATTCCTTACGTACGCCACGGTGCGCAACAGCCAGGGTATACCAGAGACGGTCACTGCACGCCTATTCTCTCTTTAAGCTTAGAGGGGTTAAAAAGGCGCCAACAGGGGAATAAACGCGTTGTAATTGTGAGTACCGCCCGCCGAGCTGCCGCGTCATAGCGGCATCCGGCGGGCTCAGGTGCGTTAAAATGGGCTTGTTCTTAGCTAATTGAGACAGGGGGGCCGTGTTATGGCTTCAGATGCAAAAAAGATTCTGCTGGTCGAGGACGAAAAGGCAATCCGTGACGCCGTCGCTGCCTATCTCGAGCGCGAGGGCTACTGGGTTGTTGGCGTCGGCGACGGCCAGTCCGCGATCGAGGAGTTCGAGAAGCACCAGTTCGACCTGGTTGTGCTCGACCTTATGCTCCCCAAGATTCCCGGCGAGCGCGTTTGCCGCACTATCCGCGATACCTCGGATGTGCCCATTATCATGCTTACCGCCAAGGGCGAGATCGAGGACCGCATTATCGGCCTCGAACTTGGTGCCGACGACTACCTGATCAAGCCGTTCTCGCCGCGCGAGCTCGTCGCCCGCGTTCGCGCGCTGTTCCGTCGTGCCCACCAGGCCGACGAGCCTGCCGTTGAGGTGCTCGACTTTGGCGATCTGGTCATCGATATCTCGGGCCACAAGATCTTGGTCGAGGGTAAGGAAGTCGATCTGACGGCTTCCGAGTTCAAGCTGCTCACCACGCTTGCTCGTCATCCCGGTCGTGTCTACAACCGTATGGAGCTGGTTGAGAAGGTGCTCGGCTACGACTTTGAGGGCTATGAGCGCACCATCGACAGCCACGTGAAGAACCTTCGCGCCAAGCTGGGCGATGATCCCAAGAAGCCCAAGTGGCTCTACACCGTCCACGGCGTCGGCTATCGTTTTGAGGCCCCGGCCAAGACCGATAAGTCGGACGAGAAATAGGGAAATCACATATGACACCTGCGCGCTTTGAAATCGGACAAAAGCACAAGCAGGAGAACGAGGCGGGTTCCAAAGCAAGTTGGAACACGCCTCGTTCCGATTCACGGCCAACGATGAGCTATCCCTCGCGTATGGCCTTGGCTTTTGCCCTGACGTCGCTCATGACGGTATTGGTGCTGGTGGGCGTTGTCTCCGTTGTGTGGGGCACCGTCTTTTCGGATTACACGCGTTCCAATATCGTTGAGATCGCCAATTCTGCCGCCGAAAAGCTTGCGACGTCGTATGAGGAAAACGGCAATTGGACGGCTGGCGAGCTGCGCACGGTCGCGACATCGAGTTTGGTGTCCGACGATTTGGGCATGCAGGTCGTCAACAAAAAGGGCGTTGTCGTCTATGACGACTCATGGCCTTCGGCAAGTGCGACCGCCGATGTGCGCGAGAGCGAATCGACGTCGAGCAGCGCAAGCGGTAAAAAGGCCTCGCATAGCCCGGTCTCGTCGGCTCCCACCGACTCCGATAGCGTTGCCAACGTCGAAATCATAACGTCTTCCGGCGAGCATGTCGGACAGGTAAAGCTATGGGCGATCGGGTCCGACGCACTGCTCACCAAGGCAGATTCTGCGTTTAGAGAGAAGACCTTTAACGCCATGGCCCTTGCTGCGGTTGTTGCCGTCTGCATCTCGGTCGTTATCGGATCGCTCATGTCGCGCATGCTCACCAAGCCGATTCATCGTATTACCAGCACGGCCAAGCAAATTCGCGATGGTGATCTATCAGCTCGCACGGGCTTGCGCGGCGATGACGAAATCGATCAGCTGGGTGAGACCTTCGATGAGATGGCCACTTCGCTCGAGAAGGATATGAAACACGAGAAACGTTTGACCTCGGACGTGGCTCACGAACTTCGTACTCCGCTTATGGCCATGCTCGCAACGGTCGAGGCCATGCAGGATGGCGTATATCCTACCGACGATGAGCACTTGGAGACTGTTGCTTCCGAGACGCGTCGCCTGGCTCGTCTGGTGCAGCAGATGCTCGACCTGTCGCGCATGGAAAACAGCACGGCTCCGCTCAACCTTGAGCCGGTGGACATGGTTCCTTTCGTGCGTTCCATCGTCAATGCCCAGGAGCGCCTGTTTGTCGACCGCGATCTGCGCTTGCGCTTTGCTGACGAGACCCAAGGTCACGACGATGTCGTCGAAGCCGATCCCGACATGATCACACAATGCGTCATCAATCTCATGAGCAACGCCATGCGCTATACCCCCGAGGGCGGTTGGGTCGTGGTGTCGGTGCTCAGTGACCGCAAACACGTCAGCGTCGCCGTTTCTGATACCGGCATCGGTATTGCCAAGGATGACTTGTCGCGCATCTTCGGCCGTTTTTGGCGCGCCGATGCCAGCCGTGCCCGTGAGGCGGGCGGTCTGGGCGTGGGCCTCGCCGTGACTAAACAGATCGTCGAGCGACATCATGGCTACATTTCCGTGGAGTCGGAGCTTGGAAAGGGTACGACTTTTACGATTCATCTGCCTCGCGAGCACACGGCGGACGCGGCATCTACTACAATGGAGCACTAGCTTTTCGCTATTCGGTGAAGGAGGGGCCGCGTCCCTGCCGCTCCGAGTTTGCGAAAACGTGCGGGAAAGAACCCGCATTACTGTCGTATTTTGGTAAGGAGTGACTCACGTGACAACGATGGAGCGTCGTCCGGATTCCCGTGGCAAGGTTCGTGATATCTACGATGCCGGTGAAAACCTGCTGATGGTCGCCACCGACCGCATTTCTGCGTTCGACTTCATTCTTCCCGACGAGATTCCGTTTAAGGGAGAGGTGCTCAATCGCATCTCGGCATTCTGGTTTGATAAGTTTGCCGACATCGTCCCCAACCATCTCGTTTCCATCGACCCGGCGGATTTCCCCGAGGAGTTTGCTGAGTATCGTGACTACCTCGCTGGCCGCGCCATGCTGGTTAAAAAGGCCCAAACGATTCCTATCGAGTGCATCGTCCGCGGCTATCTGACCGGTTCGGGCAAGAAGACCTACGACGAGAACGGCACCGTCTGCGGCATCCAGCTGCCTGAGGGCCTGACCGAGGCTTCCAAGCTTCCCGAGCCGCTGTTCACGCCGTCCACGAAGGCCGAGATTGGTGACCACGACGAGAACATCTCGTTCGAGCGTTGCTGCGAGATCGTGGGCGAGGATATCGCCACGCAGATTCGTGACCTTTCCCTCAAGATCTACAAGGCTGCCGCCGAGTATGCAGCGACCCGTGGCATCATCATTGCCGACACCAAGTTCGAGTTTGGTGTCATCGATGGCAAGGTCACGCTGATCGACGAGTGCCTCACGCCCGACTCCAGCCGTTTCTGGCCTGCTGCCAGCTACGAGGAGGGCAAGATCCAGCCCAGCTACGACAAACAATTCGTCCGCAATTGGCTCAAGGCCAACTGGGATATGACGGGGGAGACCCCGCACCTGCCCGCCGAGGTCATCGATGGCACGTCCGAGCGCTATCGCGAGGCCTTCCAGATCATCACGGGCTCCCAGTTCACAAGCATGAAGGAGAACGCATAAGTGAGTACCCGTAGCGCCACGAACAAGCGCACGCAATCCCACGAGGTTACCGGGGTTGCGCGCAAGTCCGCCGCATCTGCTAAGCCTGCCCGTCAGGCAGCGAGCTCTGTCCGCGTCGTGCCGGCTTCGTCTAAGGCACGCCGCAAAGAGCTCGAGAAGGGCGAGAACCTCGAGGGCCTCTCTAAAGAGGAGAAGCGCGCCCGCAAGGCTAAGCAGCGCGCCAAGGAGGACCGCATCTACACGGTGTCGAATATCCTTCTCAAGCAGGATGAGGACTACACCAAGCGCCGTCGTATCTGGTGGGCCGTGCTTACTATCGGCATGGTACTCGTCGTGGCAATTTGGGCTTCGCTCTTCTTCGCTCCCGCTGGCATGGTGTCCAGCCCTGTCCAGATGGTCGGCATCGTTTTGTCCTACGTCGTCATTTTGGGTGACTTTATCTACGACTTCGTTCGTATTCGTCCCCTGCGCAACATGTACCGCACGCAGGCCGAGGGCATGTCCGAGAACAAGCTCAACGCTCTTATTGAGCGCGCGGCTGCCGAGGAGGACAAAAAGGACTCCAAGAAGAAATAGCGTTTGCATGCATACTTATCGCTAAGATATAAGGCGCGTCGTTTTTGCGGCGCGCCTTATTATTGTCCTATAGATAGATGGAGTGGCACATGATTCGAGCTGCCCTGACGGTCGAAGAAGCTCTGGAGGGCATGAAGGCCCTGGAGCCCAAGATTAAAAACTATGCGCGCCTGGTTGTCCGCAAGGGCGTAAACGTCAAGCCCGGCCAGGAGGTTGTCGTTCAGTCTCCGGTCGAGTGCGCATCCTTTGCCCGCGTGGTGGTCGCGGAGGCTTATGCCGCCGGGGCTGGCCACGTGACGGTCATTTGGGCCGATGATGCCGTGACGAGGCTCACGTACGAGCATGTCGAGAAAAGCTATTTTGAGCAGACACCCGAGTGGAAGCGCGTGCAGCTGGATTCCCTGGCCCAGGATGGTGCCTGCTTTGTCTTTATCGAGGGGGCGGATCCTGCGGCCCTCAAGGGCATCGATCCAGCCAAGCCGGCCGCGGCATCCAAGGCGAGGAATACGCAATGCAAAGTTTTCCGCCGTGGACTGGATTACAACATCAATCCGTGGTGCATCGCCGGCGCTCCGGTCGTGGCTTGGGCGCACGAGGTGTTCCCGGGAGACGCCGATGAGGTTGCAATCTATAAGCTGTGGAATGCGATTCTGCACACCGCGCGCGCCGATGGCCAGGACCCAGAGAGCGACTGGGAACTCCATGACGCCGCATTCGAAAAGAACCTGCGTTTCCTGAACGACAATCGTTTCGACTACCTGCATTACACCTCGGCAAATGGAACCGATCTGACGATTGGCATGCCGAAAGGTCACGAGTGGGCCGGCGGCAAGGGCAAGACGCCCGATGGGCACCCCTTCTTCCCCAACATTCCCACCGAGGAAGTCTTCACCTCGCCTGATCGTATGCGTGCCGACGGTATCGTGTATTCGGCTATGCCGCTCATTCACCACGGTAACAAGGTTGATGATTTTTGGATTAAGTTCGAGGCGGGCCGCGTAGTGGACTACGATGCCCGCGTGGGTAAGGCGACGCTTGCGAGCATCATCGATACTGACGAGGGCGCTGCTCACCTGGGAGAGGTCGCGCTCATCTCCAAGAACACGCCGATCCGCGAAAGTGGCGTACTGTTCTACGATACGCTCTATGACGAGAACGCTAGCTGCCATCTCGCGCTAGGTGTCGGTTTCCCCGAATGTATCGAGGGTGGGTATGACATGTCCAAGGAAGAGCTCCTGGAGCATGGCGTTAACGTCTCGAGCACGCACGTCGATTTTATGATTGGCACGGACGACATCGATATTACGGGCATTACGCCTGATGGACGTGAAGTTGTGATTTTCCAGAACGGCCAATGGAGTTGGGAATAGTCCCAAACCGTGGTACAATGCCACCCGCGGGCCGTTAGCTCAGCTGGCAGAGCAGGGGACTTTTAATCCCAAGGTCCAGGGTTCGAACCCCTGACGGCCCACCATAGAATGGAAAAGCGACTGGCGGATGCCGGCCGCTTTTTTGTTGCCGCGACGCGGGTTCGAACCCGAAAGGGCGCGGAGCTGAGTAAACGCGTGAGCGTTTGCCAGCGCAGCGCGCAAGGCGCGAAGCGCCGCAGCGGCCGCCTGCGGAGCAGGCTGAACCCCTGACGGCCCACCCAAAGTAAGGAATACGAAATGAAAACAAATAGATACGGAATTAGCGGCAGCACATTAAAGATAATAGCAGCCATTTCGATGGTTCTCGATCATGTAAGCAGGATCGTCCTGACCAATGGAATCATGACTCACGCATCGTACAGTCAGATATCAGACGAACAGTGGGCGATTCTAAGCGAGGCTTCGGATGTGCTTCATGTTCTTGGCAGAATTGCATTTCCCTTATTTTGCTTTTTGATAGTTGAGGGATTTTTGCATACTCATGACTTAAAGAAGTACCTGCGAAATATGCTTGTCTTCGCAATCATTGCGGAGCCCATATACGATTTCGTCCAAACCGGGCAACTATTTGACCTTCGGCAACAAAATGTTATGTGTGAGCTCCTGCTTTCCTTGGTCTTTTTGATTGTTCTGGAAAAGATACAAAGTCTTTCAAAACGGAAAAGATACATCGCAGAAACTGCTCTGATTGTTTTGACAGCACTGGCAGCTGAATACACTAAACTAGATGGCGGTGTGTATGGCATTATGCTTGTGGCTGCATTCTATTTATTCCACGACAGCAAGGCCAAGATGTTCTTTGCTGCAGTATGTGCAGTGCTCCTTTCGTCATGCCATATAGTTGGCGGCGGATTTGAGTTTGCTACAGCTAATGTATTTAATCCTGATGTTGCTGCCGCGGTCGTTTCGTTGCTGCTTATCAATCTTTATAATGGTAAGCGAGGGCTGAAGCTCAAATATTTCTTCTACATTTTCTATCCGGCACATCTTGCTCTGCTTTATGGTGTCTCACTTATTGTTTTGAACTGTCTTTAAAAACTCTCAAACAAGTCTCTGAAAACGGAAACAAATTGACCCTAAGACTGCTTGTGAATTTCCGGAAGACCTGAGAGATGCGAGGATAGGCAACGAGGGCTGCAGAGAGATGCTTCTCAGTTCTCTGGCGGATCGCACGTATCTGTATGAGGATCACTTCCACACACTCATTAATAACAGTGATAAACACGGCAGATCCTCAAAACATGAGGCTGTGGAGGTCGAACGATGCTTCGAAAGCATGAATGGCAGCGAGAAAATGAGTTCGGAAGCGCCCTCTGGATGATCCAGCATAGAATAGAAAGCGATCGGCTCCGGCTGGTCGCTTTTTTGTCGCCGCGCCACGGGTTCGAACCCGAACTTCTCTATATATAAGAACGCTTGGCGAACAAAACCTGCCTTTTACCGACGGGAAACAAATAGCTGATGCTTTTGGAGTAAAGTGGCGCTCCAGAGATGACCGATGCCTTAACACCTATAAACCAGCTGGTCATCGCCAATATCAGAAGCCAATGCTTCAGTTTTAACCTCAGTGATGCGACTGAGGGACCTATTTATTTGTGAACAAAATATGGAGTACGGGATTCCCGCCCCCGGCGCCCCTCCGGTCTGGCAATATATCTCCTTGCCGCGCGGCCCGGTCGGAC
>NZ_QRMJ01000008.1:292-72856 GCF_003473245.1 Collinsella sp. AM09-41 | reverse complement strand
AGCCCGAGACGGGCCCGGGCTGACAATTTCGACTGTAATGGACGTTCTTAAATAACTAGTCGTTTAAGGACGTCCCCAACGACTGCATAACGTGAGAGTGGATAATTTCCCGGTTTGGGCCTGTATTCGAGCTCAAAGTGGGAGATTATCCACTCTCGTCTATTAAGTGTCCGAAAATCCGCGCTCGTTTCGATTCCGCCTACATTTGTAGGAACAGTTCGTGGAGGCGGGTGTCTTCGTCGAGTTCGGGGTGGAAGGTTACGCCGAGCTGATTGTCTTGGCGGGCAGCGACGATGCGGCCATCGACTTCGGCCAGGGCCTTGGCGTCGCCGTGGACCTCGACGATGCGGGGCGCGCGGATAAACGTCAGCGGCGCTTCGCCGTCGATGCCGGCTACTTGCCCCTTGGTTCGAAAGCTGCCGAGCTGCCTGCCGTAGGCATTGCGCTCGACAAGTACATCCATGGTTGCCAAACGCGGCGTGCCTTTATCGTCATGGGCGGCAAGGTCGTGAGCCAGTAGAATCAAGCCGGCGCAGGTGCCCAGGACGGGCATGCCTTCAGCGATACGGGCGCGAAGCTCCTCGAGCATGCCCAGCTCATCAAGCAGCTTCCCTTGAACGGTGGACTCGCCGCCGGGAAGTACCAGACGGTCAAAGTCCTGCATCAAATCAGCCGCCTGCCTCAGCTCAATACAACGTGCGCCCAGCTCGGATAGTCTTGTCTCGTGCTCGGCAAAAGCGCCTTGGACCGCCAGCACGGCGACCGTCTGGCCTGCATAATCGCTCATGTGCGATCCTTTCTGCTGGACTAGCGTCCGCGCTCCTCCATGATGATCTCGATCTCGTCAGCGTTGATACCGACCATGGCCTCGCCCAGGTCCTCAGAAAGCTCGGCAATGAGCTTGGCGTCGGTGAAGTTTGCCACAGCCTTAACGATGGCGGCGGCGCGTTTGGCGGGGTTGCCGCTCTTAAAGATGCCCGAGCCGACAAAGACGCCCTCGGCACCCAGCTGCATCATCAGCGCGGCGTCCGCGGGGGTTGCTACACCGCCGGCGGCAAAGTTCACCACGGGAAGCTTGCCCGTGGCATGGACCTCGCGCACAAGCTCGACTGGAACTTGCAGTTGCTTAGCTGCCTCAAAGAGCTCGTCATCGCGCAGAACAGCAACGTCGCGGATTTGCTTTTGAATCTTGCGCATGTGGCGCACGGCTTGGACGACGTCGCCCGTGCCCGGCTCGCCCTTGGTGCGAATCATTGTGGCGCCCTCGGCAACACGGCGCAACGCTTCGCCCAGATCGCGGGCACCGCAGACAAACGGGACGTCAAACTGGGTCTTATCGATGTGGTAGACATCGTCGGCGGGGGAGAGAACCTCGGACTCATCGATGTAGTCGATCTCGATGGCCTGAAGGACCTGCGCCTCGACGATGTGACCGATGCGGCACTTGGCCATGACGGGGATGGAGACGGCCTCTTGAATGCCCTTGATCATCTTGGGGTCACTCATGCGCGACACGCCGCCGGCGGCGCGGATGTCGGCCGGGATGCGCTCGAGAGCCATGACGGCGCAGGCGCCTGCCTCCTCGGCGATACGTGCCTGCTCGGGCGTGGTGACGTCCATGATGACGCCGCCCTTGAGCATCTGCGCGAGCTCGCGATTGAGTTTGACGCGATCGGCCTTGCTGGTCTGTTCTGCCATTGTTGCTCCCTTGGTTGGCATGTGCATTGCTTGACGGAACATCCTATCGGGGAGCTGGGTATGGCGAAATACTCAGTTTTCGAGATAATAACAAGACCAGACTAATACCAGATTGAATGATTCGATAAGGTCAGGTGATAGGCTCGTGCTTGACTACAATTTGGAAAAACGCGGCGAAGCATCGCTCTATGAGTATGTTTACCAGCAAATTCGAGATGATATCGTAGCTGGACGCATTGCGGCGGGGGAACATCTGCCGTCTAAGCGAGCCTTTGCCAGTCATCTGGGAATTAGTGTCATTACAATCGAAAATGCATATAGCCAGTTGCTTGCCGAGGGCTATATTTGCTCAAAGCCGCGCCGTGGTTACTACGCGTGCGAGCTTCCCGATGCACCGGTTTTGGCTTCGGCTGCGGAGGGCATCGACCGAGATGACGCCTCCGTGGGCCCCAGCGCGCATGATGTCAACGGACAAGTCGAGCGATTCGACGCACTTTCTCCTTCCGCCTTGGAGGCGGCGCGGCTTTGGCAAAGCGCGCTACGGGCGACGCTGACATCCGAAGATGAACGTGAAATCTTTTCGACCGCGCCGGCACAGGGCACCGCTCGGCTACGACGCGCTATCGCTCACCATTTGCGTGGGACAAGGGGCATGAATGTCGACCCCGACAACATCGTTATCGGTGCGGGCGCCCAGTTGCTCGATACCATGTTGGTTCAGTTGCTTGGAGCCGACAAGGTGTATGCCGTTGAGGATCCGGGCTATCTGCGCCTGACGCGCATCTATCAGGCCATGGGTTGCGAAGTGCGGCATATCCCGTTGGACGGTGAGGGCGTGGACTTGAGCGCTCTGCAGAAAACTGGGGCGGATGTCCTTCACCTGATGCCGTCTCACCAATATCCGACCGGCCTTGTGACGAGCATTGCGCGTCGCTATGCCCTGCTGAGCTGGGCCGCCGAGCAGCCGGACCGGTATCTCATCGAAGATGACTTTGATTGTGAGTTTCGCCTTGCCGGCAAGCCGATTCCCGCGCTCGCGTCGATCGATGCCGCCCAATCGGTCATCTACACCAACACGTTTTCGAAGAGCCTTTCATCGGCGTTACGTTTGGCGTACATGGTGCTGCCCGATGAACTAATGGAGAGGTTTAAACGCAACCTTGGTTTCTACGCCTCGTCGGTAAGTTCTGTTGACCAGGTCGCTTTAGCGCGCTTGCTGGAATCGGGTGATTACGAGCGGCATGTGAACCGCGTGCGCGTGCGTGCTCGCGAGGCACGCGATGGCCTGGCAGCGCTTGTACGGAAAGCGTTTCCGGCAGGGGAGGTCTCGATCGAGCATGCAGACGCGGGCCTTTACTGCACTGTTGCCCTGGCCGAGGACAAGGCAGGGGAGAGTTTCGCGAAGGCTCTCGCTGACGCTCGTATTTCCTATGTCAACATCGCCGATTGCCTGTGGACGGGTGATCGGGCATCGACTAAGAACGCTCCATCTCGCGTCCTCATACAATACGACGACCTGAGCTCTCAGTCGCTCAGTGTTCTTCAGGAGCAACTGCAATAAGCCAACGAAAAGGCCCGAACCAATACGGTCCGGGCCTTCTTCGAGCTAGAGGTTATGTCTCAGGCAGTTGGCTTAGCCAAAGTAGCGCTTGAGCAGGCCAGCGAAAGCCTTGCCGTGGCGAGCCTCGTCGCGAGCCATCTCGTGCACGGTGTCGTGGATGGCATCGAGGCCAGCGGCCTTGGCGCGCTTGGCAAGATCGGTCTTGCCGGCGGTGGCGCCGTTCTCGGCCTCAACGCGCATCTCGAGGTTCTTCTTGGTGGAGTCGGTCACGACCTCGCCCAGAAGCTCGGCGAACTTGGCGGCGTGCTCGGCCTCCTCGTGGGCAGCCTTCTCCCAGTACAGGCCGATCTCGGGATAGCCCTCGCGATGGGCGACGCGAGCCATGGCCAGGTACATGCCGACCTCAGAGCACTCGCCCTCAAAGTTGGCGCGCAGGTCGGCAACGATGTCCTCGGAGACGCCCTCCATCTTGGCGACGCCCACGACGTGCTCGGCAGCCCACTCGAGCTGGCCCTCCTCCTGCTTCAGGAAGCGAGAGCCGGGAACGCCGCACTGGGGGCACTTGAAATCCTCGGGCAGCTGGTCGCCGTCGAACTCTTCCACATAACCGCAAACGGGGCAAACAAACTTCATGATTCGATCCTTTCGATCGATGGCGATGGTGCGCTCGTCCGGTCCCGTAAGGGCCCTCTCCGGACGTGCGTCTTGACGAGTTCTATTATCCATAAATGAGACCGAATGTGAAGCCTATTAGGAATGATTTTTAATAAAACAATTTAAGCATGTGTAGATGTTGATTGATTAACGATTGCTAGACCTCGTGCGACCTCCGATGAGTACAATCGGTCGAGCAAATGTTGACCAATCAACAAATGAAGGAGCTTCCTTTATGCATCTAGCCCGCCGCGCCTGGTGCCGAACGTATCAAACGGTTTTTCGCATCGCATTGCCGGTGCTGCCCTATACCGAGCCACGCATTTTAGAGCACGCTGAGGAAGTGCCCGCAGTGCTTCAAAAGCGTTCAATACACCATGTTCTTATCGTGACAGATCCCGGCATTGCCCGTCTGGGGCTCACGGCACCGCTCGAGACAGCGCTCGCGTCCAAGGGAATTAGCGCTGCGGTCTATGCCGAAACACGTGCGAACCCCACGGTCTCAAACGTGGAGGAAGCGGCATCTCTGTATCGAGAGAGCACCTGCCAGGCCATTATCGGCTTTGGCGGCGGTTCGGCCATGGACTGCGCCAAGGGCGTGGGCGCGCGCATCGCGCAGCCAAAGAAGCCCATCAACAAGATGCGCGGCCTGTTGCGTATCCATCGTCGCCTGCCGCTGCTCATCGCCGTTCCCACCACGGCGGGCACGGGAAGCGAGGTCACGCTTGCAGCGGTAATTACCGACGACGAGACGCACTACAAGTATCCCATTAACGACTTTGTGCTGATCCCGCGCTTTGCGGTGCACGACCCCGAGTTTACGCGCGGCCTGCCCGCCTCCATTACGGGGCAAACGGGCATGGACGCCCTGACGCATGCCGTCGAGGCCTTTATCGGGCGCAGCACCACGCCCTATACGCGCAAGATGGCGCGCCAGGCGGTGCAGCTCATCCACGACAATTTGCTCGAGGCCTATGAGTGCGGTGGCAACATGCGTGCGCGCCGCAATATGCTTTCGGCGGCGTATAAAGCGGGCGTTGCCTTTACGCGCTCTTATGTTGGATACGTCCATGCCATCGCGCACAGCCTGGGCGGGCGTTACGGGATTCCCCACGGCTTGGCCAACGCCATCATCCTGCCGCACATGCTTCGCGCCTATGGCGAAGCTGCTGCTCCCAAGCTCGCCGATCTCGCCCGCATGGCCGGCATTGCGCCGGCTAATGCGCTGGACAACGTGGCTGCTGAGGCCTTTATCGATTGGGTCGACCGCATGAACGCCGCCTTGGGCATACCCAAATATGTGACGGGCATTCGCCGCTCCGATATTCCACAAATGGCGGCCCATGCCGATGCCGAGGCCAATCCGCTATACCCCGTTCCGCTTCTAATGGACCGTTTGGAGCTCGAGCGTATGTACGAGGTCGTCGCGGGTGGTATGTTTGAGGGCGAGAATTAGGAGGGTCCATGAACACCGAGGAAATTGCGCGCATCGTCGGCGATCAGCGCGCCTACTTTAAGACACACGCCACGTTTGATGTCGATGCTCGACGTCGTGCGCTCGTGAGTTTACGCGATGCGGTGCGGGCCCACGAGGCCGATATTGCCCATGCGCTCAAGACCGATTTGGGAAAGTCGCATGACGAGGCGTATATGTGCGAGATCGGCACCTCGCTTTCCGAGATTCGTTATCAGATTGCGCATGTGGCTCGATGGAGTCGCTCGCGCCTGCGTCCGTGTGACCTCGCCAACGCCGTGAGTGTGTGCAAGACGCAGTCCGTGCCCTATGGCGTCACACTCATCATGGCTCCGTGGAACTACCCGTTTTTGCTAACGCTCGAGCCGCTTGCCGGCGCCCTTGCCGCGGGCAATACCGTGGTCATCAAGCCGAGTGCCTATGCTCCGGCATCGAGCGCGGTGCTCAGGCAGATTTGCGAGGAAGCATTTGATCCGCGCCTGGTGACGGTTGTAGAAGGCGGCCGTGCCGAGAACGAAGCACTGCTCGATGAGTGCTGGGACAAGATTTTCTTTACCGGTAGCGTTCCGGTCGGCAAGCTCGTCATGGAGCGCGCAAGTAAAAACCTGACGCCCGTGACGCTTGAGCTGGGCGGAAAGAGCCCCTGCATTGTGGATGCCACGGCAAACTTAAAAGTCGCGGCACGGCGCATCGCCTTTGGTAAATGGCTCAACGTGGGGCAGACCTGCGTGGCGCCCGACTACCTGCTGGTCGATACGCGCGTACACGATGAGCTGTTGGGCCTCATCAGGGAGGAGACCCGTCGCATGTTTGGCGAGCATCCGCTCGACAACGAGGATTACGGTCATATCGTCAACGCCAAGCATTTTGCGCGCGTGCGCGGGCTGATCGATCCCTATAAGGTTGTGCTTGGAGGTACCGCGCGCGAGTCGTCGCTCAAGATTGAGCCGACGATTCTAGACGGCGTGACCCCCGATGACGCCGTAATGCAGGAGGAGATTTTCGGCCCCATCTTGCCGGTGCTGACGTTTGAGAGCCTAGACGAGGCAGAGACGTTTATTGCGGATCGTCCGACGCCGCTAGCTCTGTATATCTTTAGCCAGGACCATGCGGCTCAGCAACGCTTTGTGCGTTACGTGCCCTTTGGCGGCGGCTGCGTCAACGACACGATCATGCATCTGGCTACGAGCCATATGGGCTTTGGCGGCATGGGCGCGAGCGGTATGGGGCAGTACCATGGCCGCGAGAGCTTCGATACGTTTAGTCACAAGAAGAGCATCGTGAACAAGGCAACCTGGCTCGACGTGCCATTCCGCTATGCTCCTTACGCAAGCTGGAAGCACAAGTTCGTGCGCATGTTTGTGCATTAGAATCAGATGACATAGGGATAAACAAAGTGGCCGTCCCCGCGTAAGCGAAGACGGCCATTTCTCACGATGAAAACGTGTATCGGAGTTGGCAAGACCCGCTGTCACGGGTGCCATCCGTGTTCCTATCTTATCTGCAAGCGTTCCGTTGCGCAAGCGTTGCGGCAAACGATTGAAAGACACGGACGGGGTGAATTTGTGTCCGCACGAACCCGTAGACTTCTCAACTATGTGGTGGATACTCGCTAATCGGTGATGGAGGCGGTCATGTTTGATGACGATGACCTGTTCAATCTGGTAGACGATCCGTTTGAGTGGGATTCGCTGCTCGATGACGATGAGTTGGAGCAGGACCGCAAAAAGCAAAAGGATAAGAACGCCCGGGGTAAAGGTTCGAATAAAAAGGACAAGCGCCGCCGAGGTCTGTTCGGTGGGCTCTTTGGGTAATTGTCGCATCGCTGCGTCTGTATACTAGACAGGTCTTATACGCGTTGCGAAATGAGGACAGAGACGATGATGTGGTTTACCGCCGACCTGCACCTGGGCGATACGAATATCCTGCACGACATGGATCGACCGTTTGACTCGGTCGAGGAGATGAACCGCCGTGTCATCGATGCCATCAACGAGTGCGTGGCTGTGGACGACCGCCTTTATGTCCTGGGAGACTTTACGTATCGATTGCCCATGGTGGAGGCGGTGCGCCTGCGCGAGCGCATCGAATGTCAGAACGTAACGCTCATCTGCGGTAACCATGACGGCGACTGGGAAGATCCAGACGCGCCGCACATTTGGGATGAGGTGCGCGATTATCTGGAGGTCGCCCCCGGTTACGCTAAGGGCCATCGCCTGGTAATGAGCCATTACCCCATGCTCAGCTGGAACGGCAAGGCGCGTGGCGCCATCATGTTGCACGGGCATATCCACAGCAGGGGAGACCGCACCAACGCGCGCAACCGCGATCGCGAGCGCCCCATCTTTCGCTATGATGTCGGCCTCGATGCCAACGAGTACAAGCCCGTAAGCCGTGACCAAATCCTAGGCTTCTTTGGACTGTAGCTGTAAGTGCAGGTAGAATGAACGCGCCGCGCGGATGGTCTGTGCGGCGCGTTTCAGTAGGAGCGATGAATCCATGAGGGCTATCCAGCGCATTAACCATAACGCTGCCATCTGCGAAGACGGCGCGGGGCGTCAGCTTATCGCGCTGGGTCGTGGTATCGGCTTTGGCGATATGCCGCATGAGGTCGACCTGGATGTCATCACGCGTACCTTTTACGGCATTGATTCAAAGTACCTGGCGTTTATCGATGAGGTCGATCCCGAGGTGCTGGAGTTTTCTGCTCAGCTGGCCGATATCGCGACCGGACAGCTTTCGTACGAATTGAGTCCTAACCTTCCCATTACATTGGCAGACCATATTCAGTTTGCCATTAAGCGTGCCCGCGAACACATGGTGGTGTCGTTGCCGCTTGAGCGCGATCTTGAGCAGCTGCATCCCATCGAATACCGCTTGGGCGAGCTGGCTGTTCGCGGTATCCAGAAGAGCTTTCATGTGCGCATGCCCCGAAGCGAGGCCGCGGGCATTGCCATGTCGATTGTCAACGCATCGGTTAAGCCGAGCGAGCGGCGCGTGCTTGCCGAGCAGCACGAGGAGCGACTGCTCGATATGACGGTCGCGATTATTCAAGAAGAGTTGGGTGTGACGGTCGATCGCTCGTCGTTCGCCTTTGCCCGCTTTGCCACTCATGTGCGCTATCTGCTCGACCGCGTGGCAAAGAAAGAGCCGATCGATACCGAGAACTCCGGTCTTTACGACGTGCTCGTGGAGCAGTATCCGGCGGCATCGCGTTGCGCTCACCGTGTCGACGATCTGATTCAAGAGACCTTTGGCGAGCCATTGGCCCAAGAGGAGCTCGTCTATCTGATCATGCATGTGAATCGCGTGGCTTCTGTCCACTCGGATAAATAGGCTCTCTGGTATTTCCTTTCCGTCATGGCGACCGTTCGCGGGTCGTTTGCTACCGTTCGTCGGTAATCTGAGCCGCAACGAACGCATCTGCCGCATATACTCGCCGTGTGTTGGGTGTTACTCACGGCGCAGCTCCGAGAGGCACTACCGATTCTGCCGAGGCCATAATTGGGTCTCTGTCGGTTGTGCGCGGGGCTTTTTCATGTCGATCCACCCGGGAATCACATGCAAATCAATCTCTTGCCAACTGATGTCGCGCGCTGCGCAGGCGCGAGCGGAATTGTGCGTCTTGGTGCCGTGAAGTCCCACGGCCTTTAGTTGGAAGAGAAGGGATTCGACATGGCTGTCGATAACAAGAAGATTGCCGAGGACGTGCTTGCTGCCGTCGGCGGCGCCTCCAATGTGACGAACGCGACGCACTGCATGACCCGCCTGCGTCTGAACCTCAAGGATCAGTCCATTCCCAATGACGATGAAGTAAAGAAGATCAAGGGCGTGCTGGGTGCACAGTGGTCTGGCGGCCAGTATCAGGTCATCATTGGCCAGAACGTGCCGAAGGTCTATGACGCCGCCATTGCGCTGGGCGTCAAGGGCGAAGGCTCCATTGACGAGAACCTCGATGACGGCATCAAGGAGCCACTGACGGTCAAGACTGCGGGCAAGAAGGCCCTTAACTACCTGTCCAAGACAATGTGCATGACGATCCCCATTATCATGGGCGCCGCCATGTTCCGCACACTTGCCGTACTTTGCGGCGACGGCATGCTCGGTATCTGGTCTGCTGATTCCGACATCTACAACTTCTTCTACAACTGGATTTACAACGCAGGCTATTATTTCCTCCCTGTTTATCTGGGTTGGGCTGCCGCAAAGCAGCTCGGCTGCAGCCAGCCGCTCGGCATGATGCTCGGCGGCGTGCTCATTGCCCCTGAGTTCATGACGCTGGTCAACGCTGCGGCGGATTCGGGTGCTACGACCACGATGGTTTACGGCGCGCTCCCGGCTCAGCTGAACAACTATTCTGCGACCGTGCTCCCCATGCTGCTGTCTATGCCGGTGCTGATGGTCGTCGAGAAGTTCATGAAGAAGATCATCCCCGACATGCTCTCCACGGTGTTTGTGCCCGTGTGCACCATGGCTGTGATGACCCCCGTTTCCCTGTGCGCCCTAGCTCCGATTGGTTCCATTCTGGGCGACCTGGTCGGCAACTTTATGTTCGGCCTCGGAAACGCTGGCGGCATCGTCACGATCCTCTCCCTCGTCGCCATTGCTGCGCTTTGGGAGTTCCTGGTTATGACCGGTATGCACCAGGTTCTGATTGCCCTCGGCATTGTGCAGGTGCTCACCTCAGGGTCTGACTCCTGCGTTATGGTCGCGGGTGCTATCGCTCAGTTCGCCACGTGGGGCATGGCCTTCGGTGCCTTCCTGCGCCTTAAGGAGGTCGACGAAAAGGGCGCTATGCTTGGTTTCTCGCTCTCCGGCATTGTCGGTGGCGTGACGGAGCCCGCGCTGTATGGCTGCGGCTTTAAGTATACTCGCTGCCTGGGTGCCATGGTCGCGGGCGGCGCTATCGGCGGCCTGATCGCGGCTCTCACTAATGTGACCACGTATGTTTTGGGCGCAACTAATATCCTTGGTATTACAGGTTATGTTGCAGGCGGAACTGCTAATCTCGTATGGGGCTGCGTTGCATCGGGCACTGCATTTGTTGCCGCCGCTGCCATCGCCTACTTCTTTGGCTTTACCAAGGAGCAGCTCGACGAAGACGCTGCTGCCGCCAAAGCCTAAAGCATCCGTTCGGTAGGACAATTATCTGGGGCACTTGGCTGCGCTTCAAGTGTCCCTTTCCGTAGATGGGGGTCAATATGAAGCAATTGCTCATTCGTGCCGACGATATCGGTTATTCGTATGCCGTTAACCTGGGGATTGCCCGCAGTATCAATGAGGGCCTGGTGCGCTCGGCGGGACTTATGCCCAATATGCCCGAGGCCGAGCGTGGCTGGTCGCTCGTGGCGGATGTCGGCATTGCGGTGGGTCAGCACACCAACGTGTGCCTGGGCAAGCCGTGTGCCGACCCGGCGCTCATTCCGAGCATGCTCAACGAGAACGGCGAGTTCCATAGCAGCCGTACCTTCCGCGATCATTTTAAGCGCGGCGAGGAGTTGATAGACTTCGACGAGGCCTGCATCGAGATCCGCGCGCAGCATGACCGCTTTGTCGAGATCGTGGGCCGCGAGCCCGATTACTTTGAGGCCCATGCCGTCATGAGCAAAAACCTTAACCGAGCGATCTCGGCGGTTGCTCAGGAGCTGGGCCTTAAGGAGCAAAAGGCGAGCTTCGACCCCGCGGCTGTGGTGCATTGCGGAGATACTGATCTGCGCATGGTGATGCGCTCGATGGAGCCGGGCTACGAGCCCAAAGAGGCAATCATGCAGACGGTTCGCGAGATGGTGGACGGCGAGACGGTCGTCTTTGTGTGCCATCCGGGCTATCTCGATCGTTTTATCCTGGAGAACAGCTCGCTCACGACCGACCGCACCAAGGAAGTCGATGCGCTGATCGACCCCGAGCTTCGCACTTGGCTTGAGTCTCAACCTGATCTTCGCCTGATCGACTACCGCGACCTGTAAGGACCCAAGTCACCACAAAGGGGACAGTCGCCTTTGTGGTGGTTCTGGCGCCGTTGCCATTATGGCGGCGGCGTCTTTTTTGTCCGTGCGGCGCGGTAGAGTGTAGGCGGTTGAAATTTGCGTCCATCGAGGAGCTGCCATGAACGAGATCAAGTGCCCGCATTGCGGCGAAGTGTTTAAGGTCGATGCGTCCGGCTATGCAGATATCGTCAAACAGGTGCGCGATGCCGAGTTCTCGCGCGATCTTGATGAGCGTGTGAAGGCGGTCCAGCGCGAGGGCGAGCAGGCACTGGAGCTTGAGCGCTCGCGCTCGACGGCTGCTTTGCAAAAGGCAGAGTCTCAGCGCGACGCTCAGCTTGTCGAGCAGAAGAACGCTGCAGCTCAGCAGCTGGCACAAGAGGTTGCCAAGCGCGACGCTGAGCTTGCCGAGCTGCGCGCCAAGCTCGAAGGCGCTGCCGCAGAGCGCGAGAGTGCAAGTCAGCGCGCGGCGGTTGAGGCCCGTTCCGATGCTCAAAAGGAGAATGCCGAGCTTCAGCGCGAGATCGACAATTTACGTGCGCAGTTGGAGCGCAAAGATGATGAAGCCAGGCTTGCCGAGGCGGCGGCACGCAATGCTGCTCAAAACGACCTGTCCGCGCGCGACGCTCAGATTGCCGAGCTGCAGGCCAGGATCGCCGCGGCGGACAAGGCCCAGGAGATGGCGCTTGCCGCTGCCGCGGCAGAGTCGCAGCGTGAGCTCGATGCCGCTCGCAGCGAGGCCGAGCGCGCGCTTACTGACTATCGCGCGAAGGTGCAAGAGAAGTTTTCCGCCGCAAAGGCTCAGTCCGAGCAAGAGGCCGAGGGCCTGCGTGCCCAGCTGCGCGAGCAGGAACTGATGGCAAAAATGAACCTGTCAGAGGCGGTCGCCGCGGCGGAGCGAGAGCGCGATGAGGCACGTGCCAAACTGACGAGCGAGCTGGCGGTGCGCGATTCTCGCGAGGAGCAAGCCAAGGCGGCACACGAGCTCGAGCTTGCGCAGGCCAAGCGCGCGAGCGATGACCTGATTCGCTACAAGGATGAAGAGATTGAGCGCCTTAAGGACATGAAGGTTCGCCTGTCCACCAAGATGGTGGGCGAGTCGCTCGAGCAGCACTGCGAGACCGAGTTTAACCGTCTGCGCATGACGGCGTTTCCCAATGCGTACTTCGAGAAAGATAACGATGCATCCGAGGGCACCAAGGGAGACTTCATTTTCCGTGAGTGCGACGCGAGCGGCAACGAGGTCATTTCGATTATGTTCGAGATGAAAAACGAGAACGACGAGACCGCGACCAAGCATAAAAACGAGGACTTCTTTAAGAAACTCGATCACGATCGTCGCCAGAAAGGCTGTGAGTACGCGGTGCTCTGCACACTGCTCGAGCCCGAGAGCGAGCTCTATAACGCAGGAATCGTGGACGTGAGCTACCGCTACGAGAAGATGTACGTGATCCGTCCGCAGTTTTTTATTCCCATGATTACGCTGCTGCGCAACGCCGCCATGGGTTCATTGCGCTATAAACAGGAGCTAGCGGAGTACAAGCAGCAGAACATTGACGTCACGAACTTCGAGGCCAAGATGGAGAAGTTCAAGAATGATTTCGGTCGCAACTACGAGATCGCGAGCCGCAAGTTCCAAACGGCGATTGATGAGATCGACAAGACGATTAGCCATCTGCAGAAAACCAAGGAGGCGTTGCTGTCCTCCGAGAACAATCTGCGCCTAGCCAACAAGAAAGCCGACGATCTTACCATTCGTAAGCTCACGTGGGGCAACAAGACCATGAAGGCGGCGTTTGACGAGGCGCGCGGGGCTGCGTCAGAGACAAACGATAAGCCGGCCGAGGCGGATTCGTATGAGGTCGAGGATGCCGAGTAAGGCATAGCGTATAGTGCAAAAGCGGGGCCGCTGGCGATATTGCCAACGGCCCCGCTTCGTTTCGTTCCAGTATGTTCGGCTAGTCCTCGAGCAGGTCCTCGATAAAGCCGACACGGTAGATCTTGAAGATGACCTCGCCGCCGTCCTGCGTGGCGTCCAGATCGACATCGCCCATGATGCCAAAGTCGTGGTCGCCATCCTCGTCGGCAAAGATCTGGTGCACGTGCCATACGTGCGTGGTCTTCTCGTCGGACTCGTCGATGGAAAACATCGCGGCGCTGCGGGCATCTCCGTCGGTGAGGATCTCCTCATGCTGCTCGTGGTAAGCGTCGAGCGCTTTTTGCCAGCGGATCTCGCTCATGCCCCAGTCGTCGTCGAGCTCGCCCAGGTCGCGAACGTGCTCGCGGGCGGCAAGGGTCACGCGGCGGAAGAGCGCGTTGCGCACCAGCAGCGTGCAGCCGCGGCGGTCCGCCACGACCTCGTCGATGCCCCGCGGCGGCGCAGCATCGAGGGCTGCCGGGTTGCCGGCGTTCTCCCACTCGTCCACCAGGCTCGAGTCCACCGAGCGCACCACAAAGCCCAGCCACGAGATAATGTCGCGCAGGCGCTCGTCGCGCTTCTCGATGGGCACGGTGCGGTCGAGTGAACGGTAAGCCTCTGCCAGGTAGCGCAGCAAAATGCCCTCGGAGCGGGCGATGCCGAGCTTTTGAATGTAGCCCTTAAAATCGCTCGCGCTTTCCAGCATATCGCGCAGAACGCTCTTGGGAGAGAGCTGATAGTCGTTTGCCCAGGGCACTTCCTGGCAGTACTTGTCGAAGGCGGCATCGAGCAAGTCCTCGAGCGGTTTTTCGTAGGTGACATCCTGGATGCGCTCCAGGCGTTCCTCATATTCGACGCCGTCAGCCTTCATTTCGGCCATCGCGCGGTCCCGCGCTGCGCGCTCCTGAGCGCGCAGCACCTGCTTGGGATCCTCGAGCGTTGCCTCGACCATCGAGATGAGGTCCATGGTATAGGTCTCGCTCTCGGGATCGAGCAACTCCAGCGCGGCAAGCAAAAACGGCGAGAGCGGCTGGTCGAGCGCGAAGTCCTCGGGCAGATCGACCGTCAGCGCATAGTCAATATCTGGTGCGGTGTCAGTCGGGGCATCGGGTGCGGGTGGCACCTCGGTGCGAACGACGACGCCGGAATCGATGAGCGTGGCGAAGATTTCGTCGGCGCGAACCTCGAGCTTGGCTTTTTCTTCGGGGGTCTGCAGGCTTGTCTCGATGAGGTCGTGCACGCGGGCGCGAGCGTCACCGCCCTGCTCGACCACGCTAATCACCATGGAGTGTGTGATGCGAAGGCGCGGCTTGAGCGTTTCGGGCTGCGTCTCGATCAGGCGCTCAAAGGTCTGCTTGTTCCAGGTGACAAAGCCCTCGGGGGCCTTCTTCTTTTTAATCTTGCGGAGTTTTTTGGGGTCGTCGCCCGCCTTGGCCATGAGCTTGGCGTTCTCGATCTCGTGCTCGGGTGCCTCGGCAATCACCATGCCCTCGGTATCGAAGCCCGAGCGGCCGGCGCGACCGGCAATCTGATGGAACTCGCGGGCGCGCAGGCGACGCATCTTGTAGCCGTCGAACTTTGTGAGCGCGGTGAGGACCACGGTGTGGATGGGCACGTTGATGCCGACGCCGAGTGTGTCGGTGCCGCAGATGACGGGCAGTAGGCCCTGCTGCGCCAGGCGCTCGACCAGCAGACGATAGCGCGGCAGCATACCGGCGTGGTGCACGCCGACGCCGCAGCCGAGCAAACGCTTGAGGATCTTGCCGAAGGCCGTCGAGAAGCTCGTTCCCTTTGCCGCTTCTTTGATGGCTTCGCGCTGCTCCTTGCTGGCGATGCCAAAATTGGCGAGCGACTGTGCCGTCGCAAGGGCGGCATCCTGGCTAAAGTGCACGATGTAGAGCGGGGCCTCGCCGCGGCGCATCGCGAGCTCGACGGTGCCCTCGAGGGAGGTCGTCACATAGTCGTAGCTCAGCGGCACAGGGCGTGGGGCATCGACGACCAAGTCGCAGGTAGCGCCGGTGTGTTCCTCGAGCGAGGCGGCAATCGCGGTGACATCGCCGAGCGTGGCGCTCATGAGCATGAATTGCGTGTGAGGCAGGGTGAGCAGCGGCACCTGCCAGGCCCAACCGCGATCAGGGTCGGCAAAGTAGTGGAACTCGTCCATGGCGACGCAGCCAACATCGGCATCTTCGCCCTCGCGCAGTGCGTCGTTGGCAAGGATCTCTGCCGTGCAGCAGATGACGGGCGCCTTGGTGTTGATATGCGTGTCGCCGGTGATCATACCGACGTTATCGCGGCCGAGCACCTGCACCAAGTCGAAAAACTTCTCGCTGACCAGAGCCTTGATAGGAGCTGTGTAGTAGCAGCGCTTGCCTTGCGCCATGCCCATAAAGAGCATACCTAGCGCGACAAGCGACTTGCCCGAGCCGGTCGGCGTGCCCAGAATGACGTGATCGCCGGCGGCTAGATCCATGAGGGCCTCTTCTTGGTGGTCCCACAGCTCAATACCGCGATTGCTCGTCCATTCAAAGAAGCGCTCGAAGGCCTGGTCGGGCGTGAGCCACGGTTCGGGCTCGCTGCCGTCCTCGGGCTCCCACCAGGTGGGGGAGAGCGCACCGAGTGAGCCGAATTCGGCTTCGGTTCCCGTGCCGCCCGAGAATGAGCTGGCGGCGCCGGCGCCAGAGACGGTGCTGGCGGCGGTATCTATCGTGGTCTGTGCCATGTGGGGGTACTTTCTCTCGCCGTTTGTCCGCCATCCATTATGGCGTAGCGGCGGTGCGGGGCGCCAGCGCGAAAGAAAATGCAGGAAATGGGCGTTCTGCTCAGCCGTTTGGTGCAGTTGTCAGCTAAGTGAGTAGACTTTTTGCAATATCGCGAGCACATGACTTTTGCGCAAGGGCTCTACCTGCGGTTTTATTTCTTCCTATGCGGGTTGTGCTTGGCTATTGCAAAAAAGTCTACTCACTTAGGTTTGAGGGTCGTTCATCGGTGCCTATTTGTGCTTGCTCGCTGGCGTAGCGACCGCCAAAAGCCCCTAGGACTCTTGCGGCAGGCGCTTCTTGCCTTTACGGGCGCGGTTTCTAAAGTTCTCGACGGCCTCTTCCATGCCGAGGGGCACGTAGGTGAGCTCATCGAGGTTATCGGGCAGGTAGCAAGCAAGACTTTGCTCCTGCATGCGACCCGCTGTGAGCTGTTCGTCGGTGGGCCGCGCGCCGGGTGTGGCGCAAATGCCATAGACGACGGCACCCATCTCGCGCGTGCGGCATTCGTATTCGGTCTCGGGATGCTCGGGATGGTCGCGGCGGACGTCGTCGCTTACCCAAAGCGTGTCGTAGCCGGCCGCGGCAATCTGCCCCAGGGCGTAGTCGCGCAGCGGTTTGCTGTCGGTGCGCAGCGTGACGGTGGCGCCGGCTGCAAAGAGCGGGCGGTAGAGCATCAGATGGTCGACATGGACGAGCCGTTTTTTGGCGTACTTGGCCTTGGGCTGCGGCGTGGGAAAGTTGATGGTTATGGCGTCGAGCTCGCCTGCGGCAAACAGCTGCGGCAACGTTGCGGCGCCTCGGGGCAGGACGAGTGCGTTGGATAGCTCCTGCTCGCAGATTTTCTGTGCGGCATAGGCGATGCAGATGGGCTCCTGGTCCATGCCGATAAAGAACGTGTTTGGCTCGCGGGCCGCGCGCTCTACAAGGTACGTTCCCTTGCCACAACCAAGATCCAGATGAAGGTATTCGAAAGGCTTGCTGCCTGCGGGCGCACAGGCCTCGCGCCAATCTCCGGCATAGGCCTCGGGGTTCGTCTCAATCGCATCGGCGTAGCGCTCCAAGCGCTCTTCGAGCACAAAGTTCTTAGGCGTGCGGACGTGGACGGCTCCCATGAGGCTCCTTGGTCATAAGTATGGAACGCATAGCTGCGCGTTCCGTCAATGGGTTGAAAAAAGGGTGGGCATGGTTTGCCCGAAAGACGCGGTGCGGCTCGACGGCGAGTCGCCGATGCCTACAGACGCTTGAGAATCACATAGCGGTTGAGCTCGCCGCTGCGACCGTCGGCATGGAAGCGCTCAAGCTCGCGCACGGGGACCTCGCCGCTCTTGTAGAACGTACGGACGCCGCGCACCAGGTCGGTGATCTGCTGATCGTCAAAGTGATGGCAATAGCGGTAGGCGTGGCGGTCGTTTTGCCAGCCAATGAGATGGTCGCCGGCTTCAAACTGCGCGGAATCGTAACCCTCAAACGGCGGGGTGAGCTCGGCGCGGGCCTCGGCACGAACGGCCTTGCACGCCATGCGCTCGTCGTTCATAAACTCCCAAAAGCTGATGGCGATGATGCCGCCTGGGCGCGTCTGGCGCACCAGGGCGTCGAGCACGCGTACGCGGTACTCGCACGACGGCACGTGGTGCATAAATCCAAAGCAGACCGAGATGTCGGCGAGCGGGGCGTCGAAAAGCACGTCGGGTGTCTTGGCGGGGTTGAGCTTCATGAGGGCGTCGAGCACATCGAGTTCCTGGAAGTGCAGGTTGGGAATGCGCAGGGCGTGGCCACGTGCATCGATGGCCAGGTCCTGGCATGAGTCGACGCCATAGAACTCAAACGGGCAGCTGGCGTCTGCCGAGGGGTTTGCGCCATCGACGCCCTTGGCGGCAAGTGCGCCGCCGGCGGCAAAGTTCTCGAATCGCATGTTTCCACAGGCAAGATCGAAGACGCGGACGGGATGCTCGATCGTGGCGACGTCGAGCTGCTCGAGCGCTATGTCCATAGTGCGCACCCAGCCGGGCCACGGTGCCTGGCGCGTATCGGAGAAGGAGGCGGAGTGCTCGCGATAGAACGTATTGTTGAGCTGAATGAGCGATGAGGCGAAATCGCGGTTCACGGCGCGGAACTCCCTCCGTTGGCGGTGCGGAATAAACAGTACGACCATACTACCGTTAACGCCGCAACGGGGACAACCGAGCTGCGGGTCATTGCTTTGTTTGGACACATTTCCGCAGCTCATATATGCCCGCAACCGCCGGTTGTCAAAAATCTCACTAGAATAGGTGGCATGCTTTTGGCGGTGGCGGATAGATTTTTAACTGTGCAAGGCGCCTTAAGAACAAAAACGGTCCGGCGGCACGGCTGGCATCGCATAGGAGGAACCATGAATGTAGAAACTGCGCAGCGGCTCGCCGACCTTCGCCGCAGCAAGGGTTTTAGCCAAGAAGGGCTGGCGCGAAAGCTGGGGCTGTCGCGCCAGGCGGTCAGTAAATGGGAGCGCGCGGAGAGCTCGCCCGATACCGAGAACCTGATCTCGCTCGCCAAACTCTATGGCGTGAGCCTGGACGAGCTACTCAATCCGAGCGATGAGATCGAGGACGATATCGAGTTTGAGAACGAGGACCGTGCCCGTCAGCGCGAGGCCGAGGCGGCAGAGCGCGCCCGTACCCATGAGGCGGCGGCACGCGCAACCGAGGCGGCAACACAGGCGAGTGACGCCGCCGCCAAGGCGGCGCAAGCGGCAAGCTGGAGTGCACAGGCCGCCAATGCCGCTACGGCGCAGGTGACGAGTGGCGGCGCAGTTGGCTCGACTCCGGTGAAGGGCCCGTTTCAGTCGTTCCCGTATTGGGCCGTGTGCTGGCTACTGTTCTTTTTGCTGATGTTCCTGTTTGGTGCCGGCCCCTTTGCCGCACTGATCTTCTTTACAATCCCCATCTATCACTGGGTGGCGCGTGCGCTTGATGGCGATTGGGCGCGTGGGGATATCCAGGTTGGTTCGGCGTCGGTGGCAGCTAGGGCTCAGAATGTTTCCGCTGCGGTTGACGCTGACGTGGCCACCGCGGCCACCGCTGAGCCGATTTCCAAAGAGGGTGATGAATGATGAAGCTTTCGCATGAATCCAAGGTGCGCTTGGGCGTTGGCGTCGGAGCGTTTGTGCTCATCATCGGGCTTGTCTTTGGCATTTCGCGGACATTGATTCATTTTGATGGTCCGTGGGATCTCGACGATGTTGTATCCGGCTTGTCCAGTATGGACGATGTGGTTGACGACGACGATTTTATGAACGATGGCGGTAAATATTCCGCTCAGCCTCAGCAGCTTTCGAGTGCGACCTTTGATGCCGATCAATTTCGCTACCTCGATTTCGATATCGCCGCGGCTACGGTGGACGTCAAGGTTGTTGATGACAACAAGGTCCGTGTTATCGAGCGGGGACGCGTTGCCAAGGGCGTGGATGCCTCCAAGGCCGCGACGCAAAACATCGCATCCGTTGAGGACTCGACGCTCAAGGTTTCCCGATCTGGAAGTGATGACGGTAAGGCAATTGACCGCTCGGTTACGGTTGAGCTGCCACGCCGTGTTGCCGAACATCTGAAGGGGATCAACGCACACGTGGGCTCGGGTGATCTGCAGATTGCCGGTGTCATCTGTGATGGTCTTGACCTTTTCCTGGGTGCGGGAGATGTAGAGTTTACGGGCAGCGTGACTGATGCGCTCAGTGCTGAGGTCGGTTCGGGCGATGTGACGTTCGAGCTCTACCAGGCCCCCGCGAAGTCGATGGACGTAAGCGTGGACTCGGGCGATGTGGAGATAACGGTTCCGAACTCTACGGGCTTTACGGCGAGCCTCACCGTGGGCAGCGGCGACTTCGAGAGCGGTTTCCTTCCGCTTGGCTACGATGGCGAGACCATATTGAATCTTGAATTCGACAACGGTGATAAGTCTGCCACGTATCGTTTTGAGGTTGGTTCGGGTGACATGTCGTTTGATCCGGAGTGACATGCGGTTTTCGGAGATTGGTGCATATAGGCATGCTCTTTGATGAAGGCGCCGAAGCCGAGATCGGCTCCGGCGCCTTTGCCTTTACAATGGGGGCATGGAACAGATTATCTTGAACATACTCGAGGCTCTGCGTCGCGGCGAGACCGTGGATGACAAAGCGCTCGTCAAACTGATACATGCCGAGGCGCGCCGTGAGGGTGCCGACAAACGTGATTTGGCCAAGCGCCGTCTGCTGCCGTTCTACCAGCGGGTTAAACGTGAGGAGCCGGCTCGGTGGGCTGCGTGGAATGTCGATTCCGATCTGGAACGCCAACTGCTGCAGGTGCTGCGCATGAAGCCGCGCCGCACGGCTTCGGGCGTGGCGACCATTACCGTCATCACCAAGCCCTGGCCATGCTCGGGCGATTGCCTATTTTGTCCCAACGATCTGCGCATGCCCAAGAGCTATCTGCACGCTGAGCCGGCGTGTGCCCGTGCGGAGCAAAACTGCTTCGATCCGTATCTGCAGGTGAGCGCTCGTCTGACCGCGCTTTCGCAGATGGGGCATGCGACCGACAAGATAGAGCTCATCGTGCTCGGTGGTACCTGGAGCGACTATCCGCAAGGGTATCAGGCATGGTTTATGTCGGAGCTCTTCCGTGCGCTCAATGACGATGCCGTCGCCGGCGTGGCGGCAAACCCCATGTTGGCGCGTCCGGGCATCAGCCGTGCCGAGGCAGGGCGCCTGCTCGATGATGCTCCCGCCGATGCCCTGCCGCCGGTGGTAACAGAGCGCCGCGAGCGCTATCGGGCTGCCGGCATTGCGACAGACGAGGCCAAGCTCGCTGCCGGCGTTGCCGACGAGCAGGGGCGTGTGGATGCTGCCGTGGGCGGCTATAACCGCGCGGTGCGTTGTCTGTACGGCCCCGGCACGCCGTGGGGCGAGGTCGCCGAGTGGCAGGCGGCAACGATGGAGGAGCTTGAGCAGCAGCAACGCATCAACGAGACGGCGAAGCATCGCGTGGTGGGACTCGTTATCGAGACGCGCCCCGATGCTGTAACGCCGCAGGCGCTCACGCTCATCCGTCGTCTGGGCTGTACCAAGATCCAGATGGGCATCCAGAGCCTCGACCAGCATCTGCTCGATATCAACGAGCGTCGCATTTCGGTGGCGCAGATCGAGCGCGCGTTTTCGCTTGCGCGCCTGTTTGGCTTTAAGATCCATGCGCATTTTATGCTCAACTTGCTGGGCGCCACGCCCGAGGGTGACAAGCGCGACTACGAGCGCTTTATGACCGAGGGCGCCTTTATGCCCGACGAGGTCAAGGTCTACCCGTGTGCGCTCATCGAGGGTTCGCGCCTGGTGGGCTGTTACGAGCGTGGCGAGTGGCGCCCCTATACCGAGGAAGAGCTGCTCGACGTACTGGCCGATGACATCGTGGTGACGCCGGCGTTCTGCCGCATCAGCCGCATGATTCGCGACTTTAGCTCCGACGACATTATGGTGGGCAACAAGAAGCCCAACCTGCGTCAGCTCGTTGAGAACCGCCTGGCTGCTCGGGGTGACGGTGCGACGGTGCGTGAGATTCGCTATCGCGAGATCAGCACGGCGGGTGCCGACCTGGGCGAGTTGACCCTTGACGAAGAAGTGACGTACGAGACGCCGGTGACGCACGAGCGCTTTTTGCAGTGGGTGACGCCGCAGGGCAAGATTGCGGGCTTTTTGCGGCTGTCGCTGCCCGATCGCGCATTTGTTGCCGCGCATGCGGACGAGTTGCCGACGACGCCGGACGAGGCGATGATTCGCGAGGTGCACGTGTATGGCATGGCGGCGCGCGTGGGGGATCAAGGCCAGGCAGCCCAGCACCATGGGTTGGGACGGTCGCTGGTGGAGTGTGCGTGCCATATTGCTCGGGACGCGGGCTATGCGCGCATCAACGTGATCAGCGCGATTGGTACGCGCGAGTACTATCGCCATTTGGGTTTTTACGATCATGGCCTTTATCTGCAAAAGGAGCTCTAAATGAACAAGCCGAGTGTTTCTGCTGGCGTCGTTGCCGGCGTTGCTCTGGGAGCCGCGGCGCTTGGTGCGGCCGCCGTCGCTGTTCGTGCTGCCTGTCTGCAGGTTGCGCGAACCCGCAATGGGTTGGCGCGTGTGAAACGCGTGCACGATGAGGGCGGCGATGAGATTCGCGTGTTGGTGCAAGGCGGCGTCTACCAAAGCGCAAGCTACGTTGGCGAACGTTGGGCGGAGCCCGTCTTTGCGTACTATCGTGCGTTTGACGACGTGTTTGAGGCCGAGGGCGCAATGCGTGACGCTTATGGTCATGGCATCGACCGCATGCTTATGCTGGGCGGCGGCGGGTTTGCCTATCCCAAGTTCGCGCTGATGTTGCATGAGAGTTTGCGCATGGACGTCATTGAGTACGATGCCGAGATTACACGTCTAGCGCGTCGTTGGTTCTACCTAGACGAGCTGGAGCGTACGGCGGGCGATCGCCTGCGGGTGATTACCGCCGAGGCGCGTTCGTACCTGGGCGTGACGAGCGTGGGGCATCGTCGCTACGACGTGGTCGTGAGCGATTGCTTTGGCGGTGCCGAGCCCGTACGCGAGCTGGCGACGGTTGAGGCGATGCGTTTGGTGCGGGGCAGCCTGAACCCCGGCGGTATCTATGCGGCCAATATCGTGAGCGCGAACGAGGGGAGCGACGTGACGTTCCTGCGCGATTGCGCAGCCACGGCGCTCGAGGTGTTCGCCCATGCCTGGGTGGTCCCGTGTGGCGATGCGGAGTTCGGTGGCGAGGAGAACTACCTGCTCATCGCCAGCGACGGCGACTACACCTTTGCCGAAGCCGTGCCCTTCGATGCTGACTTCCTCGGCGCGGCCCTCCACGACAAGTAAGTCTCCCCGTCCCAAAAAAAGACTGGTCCTAGGCGTGGTCGCACCAGCTGCGGACACGCTGCTTCATGCCCTCTATGTCGAGCACGCCTTCGGCAAAGCCCTTGCGCACGAGCTCTTCGGGAACAAACTCGTCGTAGCGGTCAAAGTAAGGCACCTCGCCAGGATAGACGAGCTCGATGGGATCGAAGTCCTTCTCGGCCTCGGCGGCGAGCACCTCAAAGAACGTCTCCTCGTCGGCCTTCATCTTAAACTGCATAAAGTACGGGCGTGACGAGTCGAGTCCGCGAAGGCCCAGCTCCGCGGCACATTTAATCTTGAGCATGCGCTCGAGCGCCAAAAAGGCGTAGCTGCCCAGCCAGGGGAAGAGCACCCAGGTATCGCCGCCCAGGTTGATGAGCGGCTTGGTTCCCGCACCCGAAATCTCGGCCGTATGACGAGCCTGTGCTAAGCGGGCCCGTGCGTTACCCATAAGGTACGGATATGCCGCGTGCTCGTTGAGCGCCTTGCGCATGCGCTCGAGTACGTGTGTATTGATGTCGCCGGGGCAGTCGCCAAAGTAGGCCGGCACCCGGCCCTTGACCTGCGTGGCAAAGACGGTGTGGCGCCTCCAGTCCACTTCCTCGACAATCCAGCAGTGTCCGGCGATGGCGATGCGCTCACCGGGCGGTGGCGGATTGACGATCGTGCCCAACTCGGCCGACTCGCTGCGAACGGTGAACTCCTCGTTTTCCTGGAATACGGCGTAGAACTTAAAGTTGTTAATGATGCGCTCACCCGCGAGACCCACGATGAGCCCACCGCCCTCGGTGACCTGGATATGGTCGATCTTAATGAGGTGACGTAGCAGCACACGGTAATCGTCTGCCGAGACACGGTGGAAATAGCTGAGCGTGAGCACGCGCTGGGCAAGTTCGGCCGGCGTGAGCTCTCCGGTGCTGGCGAGGGTCGACATGGTCTGGTGATAGAGCAGACTGTAGGGGAGACGATCGAGCTCGGGTGGCTCGACCCACTTTTCCTCGCGATAGAGTTGTACGAGCGCGATACCCTGCAGGAGCTTCCAGGGAATGGTTTCGGGCATCATCGCGCGCGGCTCGGGCTCTTCCTCGCGCATGACAAACCACATCTCGGGCGGAAGATCGCGACGGCCTGTGCGCCCCATGCGCTGCAAAAAGGAGCTGACGGTAAACGGCGCGTCAATCTGGAAGGCGCGCTCCAGGCGGCCGATATCGATACCGAGCTCCAACGTAGAGGTGGTGACGGTTGTCTGCGTCTGCTCCTCGTCGCGCATGAGCTCCTCGGCCGTCTCGCGTAGCGATGCCGAAAGATTGCCGTGATGGATGAGAAAACGGTCGGGCTCGTGCCGGCTCTCGCAGTAGCTGCGCAGCATGGAGCACACGGCCTCTGCCTCCTCGCGCGAGTTGGCAAAGACCAGGCATTTGCGGCCGCGCGTATGCTCAAAGATATAGCCCATGCCGGGGTCGGCGTTGTCGGGCGCCGTGTCGGTGGGGTTGAGAAGCGCCTGCTCGGTCGCTCGTGGGATGTCGACTTCGCCCTCGGGGGCCGAGGAAGTGCGACGGTCTTTGGGAGCGGCCTTGCCCCGCGCCTGCTCACGACGTTGACGGTGTTCTTCCTGTGTAAGCTGTCCGCTGTGGCACATGTCTTGTCCGGATGCGGGCAGCGCCGCGGGCGCCGCCGTCTCAATACGCTCGCAAGCAAGCACCTCGGCTTCTTGTGGACCTGTGCCTACGAATCCTCGTTGCTGAGCCTGGGGGCCCGAGTTGTAGAAGTGCTCCATGGAGATGCGCCACACGCGGCGCGGTTCCTCAAAGCGGGGGATAACGCAGTCGCGCCCCGTTCCCTGCGAGAGAAAGGCGCCCGTGCGCTCGGGGTCGCCGATGGTGGCCGAAAGGCCAATGCGGCGGGGCTGCACGCCTGCCATGCGTGAGAGGCGCTCGATAAGACAGAGCGTCTGCCCGCCGCGGTCGCCGCGCATGAGCGAATGGACTTCGTCGATAACCACATAGCGCAGGTCGCAAAACATACGAGGGATCGCCATGTGCTTATGGATCAGGAGCGCCTCGAGCGACTCGGGCGTAATCTGTAGGATGCCGCTCGGTTTTTTGATGAGTTTGGCCTTGTGTGATTGCGAGACATCGCCATGCCAGTGCCAGACGGGGATATCGGCTTCTTCGCACAGGTCGTTGAGGCGGACGAATTGGTCGTTGATGAGCGCCTTGAGGGGGCCAATGTAGAGGGCGCCCACGCTTGCGGGCGGGTTCTCCCAAAACTCGGTCAGGATGGGAAAGAAGGCTGCCTCGGTTTTGCCGGAAGCCGTGGATGCCGTCAGGAGCACATTGTCCTGTGTGTTGAAGATGGAATCTGCCGCCGCAACCTGGATAGAGCGCAAGCTCTCCCAATCGTGGGAGTAGATGAAGTCTTGGATAAACGGGGCGTAGCGGTCAAAGGCGTTCACGGGGCCTCCTTTCAACAACGAATCTCTCAACGCGGCTGGCAACGGCTTGCTGCATTACTGCTTCAACGTTCGCCCAGATAAAACCTACCAAAATAAACCTGTCCATTTTTGGCAGGTTAGATGGTGAACTCGGCGAAATTGCGGTCGCCGCCTGCGGTATCGGTGTCGCCTGTTGCGGTCGCCGGCGCTAGCGTGTCGCCGCCGACGCTTTGCAGCAGCTCGGCCACGTTGGCGTCGGGGTTTTGGCATAGGATGTCGAGCAACTCGATAAAGTCACGAATGACCTCGCGCGGCGTCAGGTGCGTGTCGGCTCCCACACGACCGAACTCAATCTTGAGGAAGTCAACCAAGTCGTTTTCGGTCAGCGTGGGCGTCCAGCCAAAGTAGCCGGCGTGAATTTGCATGAGTTTTTCGATCAGCACCAGCAACTCCTCGTAGGTGAGTGGTTGCAGGCGGATGATGGGCGCAAGCATGTCCTTAAGGTCCTCGCGCGCAAAGCGGCCCTGGGCGAGTCGGCTGCGTAGGGCCTCGTAGGAAAACACACCGCGGCGGCGGTCCTCGATGGAGGTCGGCGTGCCGCCCATGATCATGCCCAGGTACTGCGCCTTGCCCTGAAGTGTGTCGTTGTACATGGTCAGGATCTTCTCGTAGTTGTACTGGCGCGTGATGGCGTTGGGAATCTTATACAGATTCACGAGCTCGTCGATGAGCACCAGCATGCCCTTGTAGCCGCTGCAAACCAAAAAACGCGCGATGAGTTTGACGTAGTCGTACCAGTCATCGTCGCTGATGATGGTTGAGGACCCCAGTTCGGCGCGAGCCTCGCTCTTGGTGCGGTATTCGCCGCGGATCCATTTGGTCACGCGGCTCATGGCCTCTTCGTCGCCCTCGGATACGGCCGTGCGATAGCGGCGAAGCATGCGGGTGAAGTCGAAGCCGTGGACCATCTCCTCGAGCGGGGTCAGTTGGGCATTGACGACCGACTCGTCGACGTTGGCACACGAGGCGACCCAGCGATCCAGAATAAGGTTGAGCGCACCGCCCTCGGGGCGCGTCTTGGTCGATATATTGCGGATGAGCTCGCGGTAGGTGGCAAGGCCCTGCCCCTGACCGCCCTGCAGGCGTCGCTCGGGCGACAAGTCGGCATCGGCGACGACGAATCCCTCGCCCATGGCGTGCGTGCGGATGGTCTGGAGCAAAAAGCTCTTACCGGCGCCGTAGCGACCGACTAAAAAGCGGAAGCTCGCGCCGCCATCGGCGATGAGACTTAAATCGGTGAGCAGGGCGCGGATCTCGACCTCGCGCCCTACGGTGATGTAAGGAAGGCCGATGCGCGGGACCACGCCGCCCTTGAGCGAGTTGAGAATGACGGCAGCGACGCGCTTGGGCACGCGGGGTGCTGCGGATGCGGTATCACTCATGGTCTAGGTATCCTCTCACGTCTGCTTCGTAGTCCTCGATAATCTGCGGCCCTGCCGCGCCGAATTCGATAACGGTGTCTCCCACCAGGTCAAAGAGCGCCTCGTTGATGGTATCGACAAGCATGTCCTCACTCTTGCCCGACTGCGCCACCGCCGATGCCGTCTGCGCTGCGTTTTGCTCGAGTAGTGCTCGAAGATAGGCGTCTGCGGCGGGATCGAGTGCGGACGCGGTGTCAGCGGACGTGGGTGCTGGTGCGAGGAGCGGGGCCACGACGCCAAACTGCTCGGTGGAGATGGTCGGCTCGCTAGCCTCGTCCTGCTGCATGGTCGTCGCGACTGGTTCGGCGATCGTGCCGGCCACGGGCTTGGCTTCCCGTCGTTCGGCAACTGTCACCTCGGCATCCGCAAGCGTGCCGTCCTCGCGTTCCTCGTCGATCAAAAGCGCTTCGCGCGTTTGTGCGGCAGCGCTCCGAATGTGCCCCAGCTGGCTCAAATCGATATCGATCTTGACGGGCTGGTGTGCGGCGTCCCACGAAAGCCATGCCACAATCTCGTCATCGATAATCTTGGCCAGATATTTGGGGACCTTTTCTTCCTTAAGGGGATGGGCGGGGTCCAGCGCCAGGCGCAGGCGTTGGTCGCAGGCGCGCATCATTTCACCGAGCTTGCTGCTCTTTTGCCTGCTACCGTGAATCCGCATGCATTCCCAAAAACCGTTTTGGCAACGGTAGATATGGATGGGGTCCAGACGGTATTCGCAGTCCTCGTGGCGCTCGGGCGCAAAGAATACGGCCGAGGCAAACATGGTGTAGGGCATGGCCGTCTCCTCCCCAAATAAACTTGCCACGATGCCGGTCTTTCGGTGCGTGTCATAGTAGCGCGCCATGCGGACATACACGGCGCACGCCACGTGGCGCAGATCACGGTGGTGGCTGCGGTCGAGCCGCGAGCTACTTAGGTTGTACGTGGAGAGGGCGTTGATGGCGGCCATGAGTCGCTCCTCGCGCACCTCATCGGGCGGAAGGGGGAGCGTGGGCTCGGAGGTTTTGCGACGCTTAGGGGTCTGGCCGGACGGTGCCGGTACAAGGTCTCGTGCCGCGCGCCGCAGTTCGATAAGGGCGTTATCGAACATGACGGTTTTAGAGTCGCGAAGCAGCTTGGGGTCGAGCCCGTGGAACACGGCGTAATCTTGCAGCCACACGCGCGCAAACCGGTCGATGCCGGGCTCGAAGGCGCGATAGACATCCCAAAAAGCCTTGATCTTGTTAAAACCATCGAGTGGATTATCTACGCCAATGCCGCAGATCAGCTCATAGAGATACAGAAAGGCAAAGGACGTAGACGTTTCCTCGACGGTTCCGCGGCGCACTTGGGCACGCCAGGTAAAGTAGCCGCGCAGTTGCCGGTCGCTCATGGCGTTGTAGGTGGGAAAGTACGACTTAAAGGTGCCGTTGTAGGGACAGTCGTCCTCAAAGTCGGCCATCAGCAGGCCCTGGCGGTAAAAAAGCTCGGCTTCCGAAAGCCAGCGGCCCGCACCGCCCTTGGGGTCATCCTGCCAGCGCGATATCTCGCGCATTTTACGGTACTGGTCGGGGAGGAAATTCTGCATCTGTCGGCCGGTTTTGAGAATCGGCTCGTCTGCGTAGGTTTCGTTTGAGAAGCGGGCGGACTGATGGGTCCGGGCCTCGGCCATAATGCGCTCGATGAGCATCTTGATGTCCTGGTCGGCCACCGCTCCTCCTCTCGAACGCAGCTACGGTGACCTCATATCATAGCACAGCATCAAACAGATGTTCGAGATACCGCTGCGTTGCTAGATTTAGAACAGGAGGGCGTATATGACGGCGATGACGACGGAGGGAAGCATATTGGCCGTGCGGAAGGTCTGAGGACGGATGAGGTTGACGCCGACGCAGAAGATGAGCATGGAGCCTACGAGCGAAAGGCTGTTGAGGGCTGCTGTGGTCATGATGGGGGAGAGCGCGCCGGCAAACAACGTGATCGTCCCCTGGAACACGGCGACGGGCAGGGCGGAGAAGATGCAGCCGCGGCCAAGCGAGGCCGTCATGGTGCAGACGATGATGCAGTCCAGTGCGCCCTTGAGGGCAAGCGTTGACCAGTCGCCGAGCAGGCCGTCCTGGATCGATCCCACAATGGCCATGGCGCCGATGCACACGGTGAGTGAAGTCGAGACAAAAGCGTTGGTGAACTCGTTATCGCCCTCACTGCCAGTCTTGCGCTTGAGCCATTCGCCAAGGTTCTCGATGGCGGCCTCCAAGTTGATGGCCTCGCCGATGAGCGAACCGAGCGCAAATGAGACGATGAGCATGGTGGTACCGGTGGTCGCTAGCGCCTTTCCATCGATGATGAGCATCTTTTGCATGGTGCCGCCCAGGCCGATAAACAGGACGCACAGCCCCGATGCTTTCATGAGCGTGTCTTGGATGCGCGGTGTAATGAAGCGGCCGCCCGCTAATCCCAAAAGACCGCCCGCAACTAAAAGCGCAACGTTGATGATTGTTCCCAAGCCCGGCATGAGCCCTCCTGTATTGATGCCAACGTGGCAATCGTAGCAGAACGAAATGCGAGGCACATCGCGACTCATCTAATACGTTATATAAGTGGTATTAGGAATGATGCGCAGCATTTAAGCCTCAGGTGGTTGTCGGGACATAGGGGTAGTAGTCAAAGCGCAGTGTCATAAGCCGCTGCGGGGATTCAATAGCCGCGGCGATGATATTGGCATCGCGGGCACGATCAAACCCTTCGAGTTCGATCTGATACGAGACGTCTTGCATAATGTCCAGACGTCGCCAGGCTAGAAGTGTGTCGCCATCGAATTCCAAGGTCTTGCCTCCGTCTGGGGCAACGGCGTATAGACGCAGTTTAGCGGTGGTTGCAGGGTCGACAACCGTGACCTTTTTAATTTCGTTTCGAGTATTCTTGGCGCCCAACAAGGTGAGCAGTGTTGGGGCCACGACCTCGCCCGATGGCAAAAAGACGACTTCGATGGATTCGGGAAATGCGATGATGGCCGACTTGCGGACGGGCTGATTGGCGGCGGCAACTTCGATGTTTGCAGCATCGATGACCTCTGTGTGGTCGAGGGCGGCAAGCACGCAGCAGTTACCTTCATCGATCTCCTGAGGATCAGCAAGTCCCAGACTGTCCGCGAGCTCGGGATCGTTTGGATCGGTAGCGGGCTCATTCGGTGCTTCGAAAGAAGCTGGGACGCTGTTTGTCGGCGACGGCGTGTCGCCCGCACCTGCTTCTTTGTCCGTGCTCTCTTCTTGTATGGTTGCGTTGATGGGTTCGTCGTTTGAGGGGAGCGTCTTGGCGTCAAGCGCGGAGGGGACAATCCCGATGGCTCCGGATCCGTTCCACTCCATCTCGAGAAGCGCCGGGTCGGCAAGAATGCGTTGCCTGCCTAGCGTGTGGGTATCGATCGCAATAGGGCCTGCCTCCGTCCCGCGCGTAAGGCTGAGCGATCCGGCCGGCTTCTCGAAATGAATGTCTGTGTCTTCGGTACTGGCGGCGTAGAACAGCAGGGATGCTTCTCCCGCCGCGATGGCATCGGTGCCCGCCTTGGTCAGCCGCAGCGATGCCGTGAATGAGAGGGTGGGCTGCACATCGTCTGCATTCGCGGCGGCGCAGCCCAGACATATACCGCCTCCTTTCTCGAAAAACGCACCGTCGAAGGCGACCTTCGCTCCGTTCGCCGAGTCATCGACCGAAGCGATATCGATGCGCAACCCCAAATCGCACGGATCGCCATCTGCATCGAGCACAATCGAGCGCCATGTGCAGACGGCGCACCCCGCCTGGGAGCCGTTTGCCTTGTTCGAACGATTGATATCCACGACTATCGAGCCGTCCGTATTACGACGAAGGCATCCCGAGGTTGAGATTGCGGCCTGTGCGAACGAAAAACGCTTGCACGCAATGGCGCTCGACGGATTTGGTGCGGAGCTTAGGGCTGCTGGTAAGGAGTCTGCCATGACGGGAGTCGCCCAAGCGGCGACAGGCGTTCCGGTTGCGAGCGCGCCGCAGAGTGCGACGACGGGCAAAAGGTTCTTCGATGCCATGGGGTCTCCTTAGCTAATTTAGTGCGGCCTGTCCGTGTTTCGTTTCTGGCTGCGTTTGATGTGCAGACCGAGGCCGGCGGTTCCCGCACCTGCTGCCGTGGCGCCTGCTGCCAAGAGCCATCGTCTGTCGTCTGTCTGTGCCAACGGTTCCTTGCAGTTGCCGCGGTCGAGCTCCGAGAGGTCGACCGTCACTTGCGTGGCGGCCTGCGCCTGTTCTTGCTGGGCAAAGGCCATGGCTGGCCCAAACGCTAGGATACTGACGGCGGCCAGGGCGACGGCCTTATGCCGTGTGCGCACCGGGCTCGACCGTCCAGGTGATCGTTGCAACCTGATCGCCTTCGCCGGTTACGCGGAAGATGTCGCGCGTGACGCGGGCGACGTTTCCGCTTGTCTTGAGCTTAATTTTGTCCGTGCCGCCGGCAATGCCCTGGTAGCCCATGTCGAAGGCTGCATTCTTGGAAAGATCGAGGCCCGTCTCCTGCATTGCGGCGCTGGCGTTCTGGAGTGCGCCGTCGGGGCCGACCTTAAAGTCGATGGAATTCTGCGCGGTTCCGGCCTTGGCGTCGGCGGCAATGGTCCAGGTGTTCATGGCGTCGATCTTCATGTTGGTGACATGGATGCCGTAGGCCGAATGATTGTCGATGGTGGTCGCGTCTTCTGAGGGGCCCTGAAGCGTGCCGTCGGCCTTGGCGACGAAGGGAATAACCGTCGGAACTTTGAACTCTACGTTGTCGATCTCGGTCCTGACCATTACTTTCGTGGTTCCAACGCGCCCGGCTGCCAGAGCTGGCGTCGGGGCGGCGCCCATTGCGAGCGCGAGCGCGAGCCCTGCGCCCACGACGAGCGCTCTGGCTCCGTTCATGTTCCTGGTGATGTCCATGGTCGTTCCTTTCTATTCGCCGCGGGCCGTCCCCGCGATGATTGGACGAATGCTGGTGAATTGCGTGCGGTGTCGCGTCGGCCGAAAAAGCTAGTTCTCGGCTTGCTCAACCCGTACCTTGACACGTGTCGGATTGCCGTGGCTGTCGAGGGTCTTGGCATCGAGTGCCTGGATCTCGATGTATGCCTCGCCTTCTTTGATGTCGCCGGCGGGGCACGTCTCGATTGTCTTGCCGGTCTCGACCACACCGGATTCGTACATGGTCTCGTCGTTTTGGATGACGCGGAATCGCTGGGGAAATTTATTGTCTTGGACGTTTTGCACGTTGACGCGCAGCTTGCCGTCCTCCTGTAGCTGAGCGACCGGCGCGACCGAAATCGTCATCATGTTGTCGCGGACGATGGCATCGAGCTCATCTTGGATTTCTTGTCGCGATTTACCCTCTGCCGTCGTGACTGAGGCGCCCGCTTCGGGCACGGGCTGCGACTGCCAGGCGTATAGTCCTACGGCGACAAGGGCGCAGACGATAGCCAGACAGACAACGACGAGTTTCTTGCGACGCCCCAGTCCTGCGAGGCGGGGCGGCTTCTTCGCACTCATGCGGCGTCCTTGGTGGTGTAGACACGTGCGAACGTGGACGGGTCCGCTCCAAAGAGCATGTGAAGCATCAGGCGGCGCGAGTAGATGAGCTCGTCAAAGTCGTGAGGGAGCTCGATGTCGTGGATACGCGCGATGTGGTGGGCGAGCGCCGAGAACGACTCGGGGTCGCAGATAACATCGGTGGTGACGTGGTAGACCGCCGTATCGGGGAACGCCTCTTCGTCGAAAGGCAGGAGATAGGGATCGTCGTCGACCTCGATGGCGACGCCGTACTGGGGCCAGTAATATGCCATGGGAACCTCCCTGCTTCTGGGGCCAAAACTTCTATCGGTTTTGGCTGTCGACGCCGACCGTATCAGCCGCTACTTGACCAATTTCTGACCAAATGCTTGACGGATTGACATCTCCGCAGGTAAAAGGTGGAAAAAATTACTTCAACTTTTTTCGAGCGACAATCGAGCGGTCGGCGACGGCGGGGCGATATGTGTCAAAAGCATCGTCTGCCGAGGAAGCCTTGCCGTTCGCCGAATTGCACAAACGTAAAAATCGCCAATTATGGAGACGGTCTCGAACACGTCGACGAAACGATGCGGTAACATCTCCCTGCAAACACTGTAGTTAGCTAAAGGGGGAGTTCGCGTGTCTGCAACCATTAAACCCTTCACCGATGAGTTCGAAGAGTATGGCCGCGATGAATCTCGTGCATCGGGCGAAGCATCGAGCATCTCGTTTCCGACAACGGAAGACGAGGTCCGTGCCATTTTGGAAACGCTCCATGCCGAGCGTGTCCCGGTAACGGTTCAGGGCGCCCGAACCGGCCTTGCCGCCGGTGCCGTGCCCCACGGTGGGCATATCCTCAATACTTCCCGTATGAATCGCTACTTGGGCCTTCGCCGCGATGAACAAGGCCAATTTCTGCTGCGCGTGGAGCCGGGCGTTGTGCTCTCGGAGCTGCGTAAGCAGCTGAGCAAGAAGGTACTGCCGACCGCTGGTTGGGACCAGGCATCGCTTGAGGCCTACGAGGAGTTCCAAGAGTCCCCCGAGCAGTTCTTTCCCACCGATCCCGCCGAGGCATCTGCCTGTCTGGGTGGCATGGCGGCATGCAACGCCTCCGGCGCCCGCAGCTACGCTTACGGCCCCATGCGCCCGCATATCACGGGACTCCACGTCGCGCTGGCTGATGGCGATTTGCTTGAGCTTCAGCGCGGCGAGGCTTTTGCCCAGGGCCGCCACCTGTCGCTCGTGACGGCAGAGGGCCGTACGCTCGAGCTCGATCTTCCCGGCTATACCATGCCCGAGACAAAAAATGCCTCAGGCTATTTCGTTGCGGACGATATGGACGCCATCGACCTCTTTATCGGCGCGTGCGGCACGCTCGGCGTTATCACCGAGCTCGAGATTGCCCTGCAGGCGGCGCCTGCGGTCGTTTGGGGTGTGAGTTGCTTTTTCGATAGCGAGGACAAGGCGGTGTCCTTTACCGATTCCGTGCGCCCTGTCCTGTCCCATGCGGCTGCCATCGAGTACTTCGATGCTGGCGCCCTGGATATTCTACGTCGCCAGCGCGAGCAGTCGACGGCGTTTGCCTCGCTGCCGGCGCTCGACGACGAGGCAAAGGTCTGTGTCTACGTGGAGCTCGATTGCGATGACGAGGCGCAGGCGACCGAGGAGCTGTACCACTTGGGATGGGTGCTGGAGCTTGCGGGCGGCCGCGACGATGCGACATGGGTCGCCCGCACCGAAGTCGATCGCGAGTGCCAGCGGTTCTTCCGCCACGCGGTGCCCGAGAGCGTCAACATGCTCATCGACGAGCGTCGCCGCACCGACCCCACCATTACCAAGCTGGGATCGGATATGTCGGTGCCCAATGCACGCCTTGCCGATGTCGTGGCCCTCTATCGCCGCACGCTGGCCGAAAGCGGGCTTGAGTCTGCTGCCTGGGGACACATCGGGAACAACCATCTGCATGTGAACATCCTGCCGCGCGATGCGCAAGACTACCGTCGTGGTGGAGAGCTCTTTGCCCAGTGGGCTTCCGAGGTCACGGCCATGGGCGGTGCCGTTTCTGCCGAACACGGCGTCGGCAAGATCAAGGCGGGCTTCTTGGAGACGATGTACGGCCACGAGGCCATGGTCGAGTCGGCGCGCCTCAAACTCCAGCTCGATCCTGCCGGCCAGCTGGGTCGCGGCAACCTGTTTACGGAGAAGCTCTTGGATGAACTCGTCCAGAAAGGGGGCGCGTGAAGATGAGTGATTTCCATATGGTGGTGTGCGTCAAGGCGGTGCCCGGAAGCACCGAGGTCAAGATGGACCCCAAGACCAATACTATCGTGCGTGATGGCAAGCAGGCGGTCATTAATCCCTTCGATGCAAGTGCTCTCGAATGTGCGCTAGCGCTGAAGGACGACTTTATCGGCTTTGGCATGGACGTGCGTGTGACGGTGGTGTCGATGGGCATCCCCGCGACCGAATCGCTGCTGTGCGACTGCATCGCCCGCGGTGCCGACGACGCGCTGCTGCTGACCGACCGAGCCTTTGCGGGCGCCGATACCCTAGCCACCACCTATGCCCTCAAATGCGGCATCGAGGCACTCGATGAGGACTTTGACCTGCTCATCTGCGGCAAGATGGCAGTGGACGGCGATACGGCCCAGATCGGCCCCGAGCTGGCCGGCGCCTTTGGGGTCCCCTGCGTGACCGACGTGAGCTGTGTGCAGAGCGCGGGATTTACGACGTGTGGCTCGCTGGCGCTCGTCCACGGCTGCGATGCCGGCGAGGAGACGGTGTACCTGGAGATGCCGTGTGCGATGACGACCGCCAAGGAGATTGGCCAGCTGCGCATGCCGAGTATTGCCGGTATTCGCGCGGCCGAGGATGCAGACGTGCGTGTGGCCAGCGCTGCCGACGTAAACGCCGATCCCTCGCGTTGCGGCCTTGCCGGATCACCGACGCAGGTCGTGCGCTCGTTTGTGCCCGACCGTGACCAAACGTGCGAGGCCGTTGAGGGAACGGCGTCCGAGCAGGCGGTAAAACTTGCCAAGATTATCGAGGGGATGGCATAGATGAGCGGGCTGATTATCGATAGCGAAGCCTGTATCGGCTGCGGTCGCTGCGTTCGCGCCTGCGCCTCGGGCGGCATTGTGGTGGAGGGTGAGCGCCCCAATCGCTGTGCCCGCGTAACCGACGGCTGTATCCTGTGCGGTGGGTGCGTCGACGCCTGCCCCGTCAACGCCATCTCGATTGAGCGCGACGAGGCCGCCGGCGCGGCAGACCTTGACGCATATCGAGACATCTGGATCTTCGTGCAAACTGACAAGCACGATGCCGTGGCATCCGTGGCCTTCGAGCTCATGGGCAAGGGGCGCGAGCTTGCCGATGCCCGCGGCTGCCGTCTGGTGGCACTGGTCGGCATGAGCCCCGAGGGCTCACTCGGGGACCTGGAGCATCTGATTTGCGCCGGTGCGGACGAAGTTCTGGTCTGTCGTGACGAGCGCCTGCGTCAGAACGACGCGGAGGTCTACGCCTGCTTGATCTGCGATTTGGTAGCCGAGCGCAAGCCCGAGGCCATTCTGTACGGCGCGACCGCCTTTGGTCGCGAGCTGGCGCCCGGTGTGGCCGTGCGCTTGCAGACGGGCCTTACGGCCGATTGCACGGTGCTTTCTATGGATACGGAGACGGGACTGCTGCAACAGACGCGTCCGGCGTTTGGCGGCAACCTGATGGCCACCATCGTCTGCCCCAATCATCGTCCCCAGATGGCAACGGTTCGTCCCGGCATCTTTAAGGCACCCGACTTTGACTACGGCCGCTCCGGCACGATCACCCAGATATCGCTTGCGGATGATGCTAAGGCCCGTGTCGAGATCTCGATTCCCGCCGAGGAGTGGGGGCAGCAGGCCTCGATCGCCGATGCCGAGCGCCTGGTCGTGGTGGGTCGCGGCATTGGTTCCAAGAAAAACCTGCCGCTGATGCGAAGGCTCGCCGAGACTCTGGGAGCCGAGCTTGGTTGCACGCGTCCCATTGTGGAGGCAGGCTGGTTGGAGTATCGCCACCAAATTGGCCAGACGGGTGTATCGGTCTCGCCCAAGCTCCTCGTGAGCATCGGTGTCTCGGGCGCTATCCAGCATCTCGCCGGCATCGGTGGGGCGGAGTGCATTGTCGCCATCAATGAGGACCCGGATGCCCCCATCTTTGGTGCCGCCCAGTACAAGGTCGTCGGCGATGCCGTTGAGATCGTTGAGGAGCTGCTGGCTCAGCTTGAGCGCTAAGCGCGCGTCAGCCAGTCGCGCATCTCGTCCTTTAGGCGGCTCCAGGTTGCCTGCGTGGCGGGGTCGGTAAAGGGCCGCGTAATGCCAAAGGGCGCGTCGAGCAGGCGATAGATATCGCCTTGCTCGCGCGCCAGTGCACGGCTTGCCGGATGGACGAGCTCAAACATAAAGCAGATGAGCCCCACCAGGTAGTCCGCCGGCTCGTTGCGCTCGTCACGCGCGACGCAGCGATGCTCGTCAAAGGCGGTAAGCGCCGGTGTCGAGAAGTGGCTGGCGAGAAACGTGTCCTCATCCACCTTGAGGATGGTCTCGACGGTGCTGTCGGCGATGGTGCGCATAATGTCGATCTTGTCACCATCGCGCACGATATCGCAGAAGCTTCGCGTGCGCACGTCGAGCTGCGCGGGTAGACGGAAATCGCTGTGATAGGCGATGCTCGCGCGGATGAGCTCGTCGTGCTCTTCGGTCTCGATAAAATCTCGGATGTTTGTTGTGACAGGCGCGTCGTCGGGGTTCTCGCCAAAGAGGACCCCGACGCCCAACGCCGCATGGCTCATGCTTTCGGCATCCTTAAACGTATCCCAGCGTCGCAGCTGCTCAAAGCGGCCCATATCGTGTAGCAGGCCGCAAAGCCATGCCAGGTCAATATCTTCTGACGACCAGCCCTGTTCGTGTGCCACGGCATCGCATGCCTCGGCAACGTGGTACGTATGCTCGATTTTGAGCGCGATGCGTGGGTTAGTGGCGTCGTAGGCATCGGTGTAGCTTTTGAAGGCCGCGCGCGCCCGGTCTCGATCGATAGCTGTCATAATGACTTCCTAAAAAGTTGTGTCTTTCGATCCGGTGGCAATTGTAGGTGAACTCGGTTGCTGTCGGATGATGATTCTGCCGTATCGCTACATGCGGCTCGGAGACCTTGTCAGGATGAGAAGCGTATGGTGCTCAAAATCGTTAGAACCGTCTGGCCGGTGATGCTTACCTATGTTGCAATAGGCGCGCCGTGCGGAATGATCATGGGGCAGACGGGAATGGAACCCTGGATGGTCTTTGCCCTGAGCAGCACGTTTGTGACGGGCAGCGGCCAGTTTATGATCTGCAACCTGTGGCTGGCGGGCGTGCCTGCAGCATCGATCGTCGCGAGCGTTGCTGCCATCTCCTCGCGCTTTGCGCTTTACTCGGCATCGATCGCGCCGCATCTGACGGGTGCCTCGAAGCGTCAGACGCTGGCTGTTGCCGCGACACTTACCGAGGAGGCATATGGCATCTCGCTTGCCAAGTTGGTTGAAGGGGAGGATTGGGGCCCGCGCGAGTCCTTCGTGCTCAACGTGATTCTCATCGCAACATGGGGCGTTTCGTGTACGATGGGCGCCATCGTAGGCGCCGTTGTCGATGTTCCCACCGCCATTGCAGCCTTTGTCTGCACCTCGCTCTTTATCTGCCTGCTCTTTTCGCAGCGGCTGTCGCGCGGCAACGTTGTCGCGGCGGTTTCGGGCGCGGTGTCCGTCGCCGTATGCAAGTTCTTGGGCCTCACGAATATTGCCGTGCCGGCAAGCGTCGTGGCCGGCATTGCCATTGCGTTGGCGTGCGATGCTGTATTTGACGGAAGAGGTGCCCGCGATGCCCGTTAACGAGTTCTTGGTTCTGTGGCTGTCGTCGTGGGCTGCTATCGCGTTCTTTCGCATCGCGCCGGCGCTCGCCTTGCGCGGGCGGACCCTGTCGCCCCGCATTACCGAGGCCCTGGGCTATATCCCGCCCGCCGCCTTTGCCGCGCTGGTCGCCAACGACTTGGTGAGCCCCGGCGCGTTCGACGCGGGACTCTGGCCTGCCTTGGTTCCCTGGATTGCGGCCGCCGGCGTCGTGGTCGTGGCGGTCAAGACAAAATCGATGCTGTGGTGCTGCGTCTCGGGCATCGTACTCTATATTGTCTTGAGCCTTATATAGGGGTGGCGTCGCGGGCGCCGAATCTCGTTCCATCCCAACTCGTCGGATTTTTCACCGAGCTGGTCTATTTCTTCTGGTACCATGGTCAAACTTTACTGTAGCAAAGCGTGACGTGGGCTTTTGTGCCCCGTCAGCGGAAATGGGGGTTTCATGGCACAGGAAGCGACCGCCAACGAGCAAAAGAAATTCAAGGTCCCGCGCATCCCGGGCGACATCATGATCTATCCGATGATCGTCGGTCTTTTGCTCAACACCTTCTGCCCGCAGGTTTTTGAGATCGGCGGCTTCTTTACGGCTGCCTGCCGCGGTGGCTCCAATACCATCGTCGCCGCGATCCTGCTGTTTGTGGGCGCCGGCATCAGCTTTAAGTCCACGCCGGGTGCCATCAAGACCGGTATCGTCGTGCTGATCCCCAAGCTGGTCGTCGCAGCGGCTCTCGGCCTGGGCGTGGCATATTTCTTTAACGACAACTTCCTGGGTCTGAGCTCCGTGTCTATCATCGGCGGCATCACGTTTTGTAACATGGCGCTCTATACGGGCATCATGGGCGAGTTCGGCGATGAGTCCGAGCAGGGCGCCGTCGGTATCCTGTTCTTTACGGCTGGCCCCGCCGTCACGATGATCATCCTCGGTGTTTCCGGCCTCGCCAACATTCCCATTGGCACCATTATCGGCTCCATCTTGCCACTCGTTATCGGCATGGTTCTGGGCAACCTGTTCCCGTTTATCAAGAACCTGCTGGTTCCCGGTGCCAATCCCGCGATTGCCGTCATCGGATTTCAGCTCGGTGCGTCCATGAGCCTGTCGAGCTTTATCACCGGCGGTATTTCCGGCATCTTGCTGGGCCTTGTCACGCTGTTTGTCGTCGGTCCCATCACCTTTGCGTTCGAGCGTCTGTGCGGCGGCAATGGCAAGGCCGCTGTGGCTTGCTCCACCATTGCCGGCACGGCTATGACCACGCCGGTTGCTCTTGCTGAGGTCGCGCCGCGCTATGCCGAGCTTGCGCCCACCGCGTATGCGCAGATCGCCACCGCCGTCATCATCACGGCCATCATGGCCCCGATTCTGACCGGCTGGGTCGATAAGAAGTTCTGCCACGGCGAAGAGGATCTGTCGGTCGAAGGCGTCGAGGCTATTGAGGAGGCCGTCGCGACCGACATCGACGGCGAGTAATCGTCGACGCGAGTCAATCAAGCCGGCGTGTGCAATTCGCGCCGTATGGGTGCCCGAACAGAAACTGTTTTGCAGTGATGTTCGGGCGCTCTGCTATTATCCCCTTTACCCCTGCGGAGTAAAGGGGTGTTTATTGCCCTGATTCGAATTGGGCGATTCTGACCACTTGGATATTGAAGGGATGGCGCTAGTGGTTAAGGCACTCAAGATTGAGATATTCGTGCTATGCATGATTGTTCTTATCGGGCTTGCCGTACGAAGCCGTCGCTCCCTGTTCTCTAGCACCCAGCAGCTTTTGTTTAGCATGCTGGGCTACACGTCTGCTGCGTACATATTATTCGATATGATCTGGACGCTTTCGGACGGTGTGGACGGCACGTTGGGCATTGCTGCCAACTGGATTTCCAACGCGGTTTCGTTTTCGCTCTTTGCTATCGCGTGTCTCATTTGGTTTATCTATTCCGAGACGGTGCAGGGTTCTCGCCTTTTGACCTCGCGCTATAGGGTGGTGCTTGTAGCGTTGCCTACGGCTCTGGTGGTCGTGCTGGCGTTTACCAGTTACTGGACGCACGCCCTGTTCTATATCGATTCGCAGGGCGTGTATCGTCGCGGCTTTGCCTATATGATCCAGCCCATCGTCAGCTACTGTTACGTTATACATACGTCCCTACATGCGTTTGTGCAATCTCGCAGGGTCGAGAGCCTGCAGACGAAGGCCATCTATCGAACCTTGGCATTTTTCACCATTCCGGCCCTGGTGGGCGGTACCTTTCAGGTCGTATACTCGGTGCCCGGCCTTTGTGTCGGCATAATGATTAGCATGTTGCTGCTCTACATCATCTACCAGGAGCAGCTCATCTCGACCGACCCGTTGACTGGACTTAACAATCGCAACCGTTTTGAGACCTATATGCTGTCGCTCTTCTCAAATGTGGATCAGGCCGAAGATGTATATCTGCTTATGATGGACGCCGACGGCTTTAAGCAGATTAACGATCGCTATGGACATGTGGAGGGCGACCATGCTCTTCAGGTTGTTGCGACGGCGCTCAAGGATGTCTGTTCGCCGGCTGGTGGCTTTATCGCACGTTATGGTGGCGATGAGTTCGTGGTGCTCCAAAAGGCAGCGGCGGAACAGGACATCATGCGTCTGTGCGCGGCAATCAACGATGAACTCGCACGCGCCGAGGTGCCGTATCTGTTGCGGATGTCCATCGGCTATGCACGGGTCGGTGATGGTGTCGATACCTGGCAAGATTTGCTTCGCGCCGCCGACGCGGAGCTCTACCGCGTAAAGTACGAGAAGAAGAAAGCTGGCGTCCAGATACGCTAGAAATAGGGGCGCACGCTTGCGTGCATGGTGGCCCTCGGCTCTCCGATGTATTCCATTAAACTAAAGTATGTGAATCCCCTCTGCTAAATAAGGGCAGTTCGCTAGGCCTTTTTAGGCCTGTTGACGATGATGATGCCGCCGCAGACCAACAGCAGGGCAACTATAACGGTAACGGGGCTCGTGCCGGCGCCCTCGCCGAGCAGCAGCGCACTCAGCAGCACACCAAAGACGGGGTTCATAAACCCAAAGACCGAGACGCGGCTGACGGGGTTGACGGCAAGCAGGCGCGACCATAGCGAGTACGCGATGGCGGAGATGAGTGCCATATAGATAATGAGCGCGATGGCGGGGATGATCGCGGTGGGGGAGAGCGCGCCGCCCATCAAAAACCCGATGGCGGTGAGGACCAGGCCGCCGACCAAGAACTGCCACCCGGCAAGCAAGACACCGTCGTGCTCGCGCGAGAAGATGCCGATCAGGCAGGTCGACAGGGCACCCGCGACGGTGGAGGCCAGGATAAAGCCCTCGCCGTCGAGCGTAAAGCCAAAGGTGCCGTCCGCGCCCGAAAGGTTGACGAGCGCGACGCCGGCAAAGCCCAGTACACAGCCGAGCACCTTGGCCGCATCGAGCTTTTCGGTGCGAAACGCCAGGGCGGCAAAGAGGATTGCGAGGAAGTTGGCGCTGGCCTCGATGATGGAGCTCGACATGGCACTGGCGCGCGAGAGTCCCAGGTAGAAAAAGAAGTACTGCCCGATAGTCTGGAAGAGTGACAGGATGCAGATGGGCTTGATATCGCGTACCTGTGGGACGAGCGGGCGGCGCTGAGCTGTGCTCATACCGACGATAACCAGGATGCCGGCAAGCGTGAAGCGCAAACCTGCAAAGAGTAGCTGCGAGGCGCTATCGTGCGCCGGGATCCCAAAGAGTGCGTAGCCGATCTTGATGCAGGGAAAGGCCGATCCCCAGAGTGCACAGCAAACAAGACAGCCCAGGATGAGTCCGGGCAGGGTGGCGAGATACGGCTTGCGGCTTTCCATGATGTCCTTCCTACATGCGCGAAGCAAAAAAGAACCCGCCACCGGATGTGTCGGTGGCGGGTGTTGTTACCCGAGGGGATTGTACCCGATGGGAAAGGCTTAGGCGAAGTAGGCTACGCCGCTCTCAAAGATCGGCATGAACTTGTCGCCGGGGACATGCTCGGGCACGTTGCGGTACAGGTTGTCGCCGCGACGCTCGGCATGGCCCATCTTGCCCAGGACGCGGCCGTCGGGGCTCGTGATGCCCTCGATGGCGAGTGCGGAGCCGTTGGGGTTGACGGAAAGGTCCATGCTGGGCTTGCCGTCCTCGCCCACGTACTGCGTGGCGACCTGGCCGTTGGCGATCAGCTGGGCGAGCACCTCGTCGTTGGCGACAAAGCGGCCCTCGCCGTGGCTGATGGCGACGGTGTAGGGGTCGTCGAGGCTGCACTGCGACAGCCACGGGGACAGGTTGGACGAGATGCGGGTGCGCACCAGGCGGCTCTGATGGCGACCGATGGTGTTGAACGTCAGCGTGGGCGCATCGGGCGTGGCGTCGACGATGTCGCCGTAGGGTACCAGGCCGAGCTTGATCAGGGCCTGGAAGCCGTTGCAGATGCCCAGCATCAGGCCGTCGCGGGCCTTGAGCAGGTCGCGAACTGCCTCGGTGACCTCGGGAGCGCGGAAGAACGCCGTGATGAACTTGGCGGAGCCGTCGGGCTCGTCGCCGCCCGAGAAGCCGCCGGGGATCATGACGATCTGGCTTTGGCGGATGCGACGGGCAAGCTCGTGGGTGCTCTCGGCGACGGCCTCGGGCGTGAGGTTGTTGATCACGAAGGTGTCGGCCTCGGCACCGGCGGCGCGGAAGGCGCGGGCGCTGTCGTACTCGCAGTTGTTGCCGGGGAACACCGGGATAATCACGCGCGGGCGGGCGATCTTGGCGCCGCCGTACACGTGGATATCCTTGGCGCGGAAGTCGATGGTCTCGACCTCGGGGGTCTCGTCGGCGCTGCGGTAGGCAAAGACGCCCTCGATGCCGCTCTCCCAGGCCTCCTGGAGCTCGGAGAGCTCGATGACCTCGGAGCCGGTGTCGATGACATAGCCCTCGACGGTGGTGCCCAGGGGCTCGACGACAACGCCGTCGGCGACCTCGGGCAGCTCGGCGTCATCGGCGAGCTCGACGATAAAGCCGCCGTAGAGCGGGGTGAAGAAGCTCTCCACGTCCACATCCTCGGCAAGCTCGATACCGATCTGGTTGCCGACGCACATCTTAAAGAGGCTCTCGGCGCCGCAGCCGTAGCCGGGCGTGGAGATGGCCAGGGCGTTGCCGGTAGCAGTGAGCGCCTCGACGGCGTCAAATGCGGCGAGCAGCTGCTGGGCATCGGGACGGTAGTCCTCGCCGTAGGTGGCGGGGGCGATGCGGACGACGCGGTGCGTCAGACCCTTGAACTCAGGGGAGACAGCGCGCGCCGCGCGGCCCACGGCCACAGCGAAGCTGATCAGGGTCGGCGGAACGTTGAGCTCGCCGGCCTCGTCCTCAAAGGAGCCGCTCATGGAGTCCTTGCCGCCGATGGCGCCGGCACCCAGATCGACCTGGGCCATAAGGGCACCCAGGACGGCTGCCATGGGCTTGCCCCAACGCTCGGCCTCGGTGCGCAGGCGCTCGAAGTACTCCTGGAAGGAGAGGTAGGCGCGCTTGTGCTCAAAGCCGGCGGCAACGAGCTTGGCGATGGACTCGACCACGGACAGGTAGGCGCCCGCAAACTGGTCGGCCTCCATCAGATAGGGGTTGAAGCCCCATGCCATGGCGCTCGCCGTGGTGGTCTCGCCGTCCACGGGGAACTTGGCGACCATGGCCGAGCTTGGGGTGAGCTGCGTCTTGCCGCCAAAGGGCATGAGCACGGTCGCGGCGCCGATGGTGGAGTCGAAGCGCTCGGAAAGGCCCTTGTTGGAAGCGACGTTGAGGTCGGTGACGAGCGAGGTCATGCGCTCGGCGAGCGTGGTACCGGCCCAGCTGGGCTGCCACACACTGCGGGCGCAGACGTGGACGACCTGGTGCTTGGGCGCACCGTTGGAGTTGAGGAACTCGCGGGACAGATCGACGATGGCGACGCCGTTCCAGGCCATGCGCATGCGCGGCTCGGCGGTAACCTCGGCGATAACGGTCGCCTCCAGGTTCTCCTCGGCGGCGTAGCCCATGAACTCCTCGACGTCACCGTCGGCGACGGCGCAGGCCATGCGCTCCTGGGATTCAGAGATGGCGAGCTCGGTGCCGTCAAGACCGTCGTACTTTTTGGTCACGGTATCAAGGTCGACATACAGGCCGTCGGCAAGCTCGCCTACGGCGACCGAGACACCGCCAGCGCCAAAGTCGTTGCAGCGCTTGATCAGACGGCAGGCATCGCCGCGGCGGAACAGGCGCTGCAGCTTGCGCTCGACCGGGGCGTTGCCCTTCTGGACCTCGGCGCCCGATGTCTCGATGGACTCGGTGTTCTGGGTCTTGGAGGAGCCGGTGGCACCGCCGATGCCGTCACGGCCGGTGCGGCCGCCCAACAGGATGATCTTGTCGGTGGGGGCGGGGCACTCGCGACGCACGTGGTTTGCCGGGGTAGCGCCCACGACGGCGCCGACCTCCATGCGCTTGGCGACGTAGCCGGGGTGATAGAGTTCGTTGACCTGACCGGTGGCAAGGCCGATCTGGTTGCCGTAGCTGGAGTAGCCGGCGGCAGCAGTGGTCACGAGCTTACGCTGCGGCAGCTTGCCCTCGAGCGTCTCGGACACGGGGACGGTGGGGTCGCCGGCGCCGGTGACACGCATGGCCTGGTACACGTAGCTGCGGCCCGACAGCGGGTCGCGGATGGCACCGCCCACGCAGGTGGCGGCACCGCCGAAGGGCTCGATCTCGGTCGGGTGGTTGTGGGTCTCGTTCTTAAAGAGGAACAGCCAGTCCTGGTCCTCGCCGTCGACATCGACCTTCACCTTGACGGTGCAGGCGTTAATCTCCTCGGACTCGTCGACATCGGTCATGACGCCGGTCTTCTTGAGGTACTTGGCGCCGATGGTGCCCATGTCCATGAGGCAGACGGGCTTGGTGTCGCGACCGAGTTCGTGGCGCATCTCCATGTAGCGGTCGAAGGCCTGCTGCACCACGGCGTCGTCGATCGTCACGTCGTCCAGGACGGTGCCGAAGGTGGTGTGGCGGCAGTGATCGGACCAGTAGGTGTCGATCACGCGGATCTCGGTGATGGTGGGGTCGCGATCCTCATCGCGGAAGTACTGCTGGCAGAAGGCGATGTCCGCCTCGTCCATGGCAAGGCCGCGCTCGGAAATAAAGGCGGCAAGGCCGGCTTCGTCGAGCTCGCGGAAACCGTCGAGCACCTCGACGGGCTGGGGCTCGGGGGTCTCCATGTACAGCGTCTCGGGCAGGTCGAGCGAGGCGATGCGCGCCTCGACGGGGTTCACCACGTAGTGCTTGATGGCATCAATGGCGGCCTCGTCCAGAGCGCCCGAGATCATATAGACCTTGGCGGAGCGCACGGCGGGGCGCTCGCCCTGGCTGATGAGCTGCACGCACTCGCTGGCGGAGTCGGCGCGCTGGTCAAACTGGCCAGGCAGGAATTCGACGGCAAAGACGGCGCCATCGCTTGCGGGGAGCTCGTCGTAGGTCACATCGACCTGGGGCTCGCTAAAGACGGTCGGCACGCAGGACCGGAAAAGCTCCTTGTCGATGCCCTCGACGTCGTAGCGGTTGATAATCCTCAGGGCCTCGATGCCCTTGATGCCGAGAATTTCGGTCAGCTCGCCCTTGAGCTGCTGAGCCTCGACGTCGAACCCGGGTTTCTTCTCCACGTAGATACGAGAGACCATTGGTTCCTGCCTTCCTGATCGGTTGGGCGTACGGTACGGTATGCGGCAGCGGTCGGTTTGCGGGGTCTGCCCTGCGGTCGCCTTGAGCCACATGTTTGTAAACCTCACTATGATACGACAGCTCGCGGCGCGTTGAGGACGGCGAGGGTGCTACAGTGAAGCGCAAACAAGAGAAAGGCATCACATGGCATTCGTTTCGCTCGCCATCATCGCACTCGTGGCCTTTGCGAGTCCTTTTATCGCCTCGGCGATTCCCGGAAAACCCGTTCCCGAGACGGTCTTTTTGCTCGTGCTCGGCGCGGTACTGGGACCCCATATGCTCGGCGTCATCCATGTAGATGCTGAGGTCTCGCTTGTGTCCGAGCTGGGCCTGGCCTTTTTGTTCCTGCTTGCCGGCTTTGAGATCGACCCCAAGAGCATCACAGGCGTCGAGGGGCGCTACGGCTTGGCGACGTGGGTCGTCACGTTTGGTATCGCCTGGCTTGCCGTGCGCTTTACCCCGTGGTACTCAGTCAGTCATTTCGACGGTATCGCCGTGACGCTGGCGTTGACCTCGACGGCGCTTGGGGCGCTCATGCCCATCTTGCGCGAGCGGTCGCTTGCTGGGACGCGCGTCGGCGATTCGATTCTTGCCTATGGTACGTGGGGCGAGCTCGGGCCCGTGCTCGCCATGTCGGTGCTGCTGTCTGCCCGTACGGGTGTCGAGACGCTGTTGATCTTGGGGCTGTTCGCCGTGGTGTGCGTGCTGCTTGCCGTGGTCCCCAGTCGCTCCAAGCGTATTGGCAGCCGCTTCTTTGCCTTTATTCAGGAGCGCGCCGATACGACTTCTCAGACGTTCGTGCGCCTCACAGTGCTCATCCTGGTCACGCTCGTGGCGTTTTCCGCCATTTTTAGCCTCGATATCGTGTTGGGCGCTTTTGCCGCGGGCTTTGTCCTGCGCTATATCATCCCCGAGGGCAACCATACGCTCGAGCTTAAACTCGATGGCCTTGCCTATGGCTTTTTGATCCCGGTGTTCTTTACCGTGTCGGGTGCCAAGATCGACCTGACTGCTGTAGCATCGCGCCCCGGCTTGCTCGTGGGCTTTATCGTGGCGTTGCTGGTTATCCGCGCCGTGCCCATTCTTATTTCTATGAGCATTTGTCCTGCGACGCGCGATGTGTCGGCGTATGGCCGCATTACCGTGGCCCTGTACTGCACCACGGCGCTGCCGATTATCGTCGCCGTGACGAGCGTCGCTGTCAACGCCGGCGCATTATCACAGGGCGTCGCTTCGGTTATGGTGGCGGCCGGCGCCATCACGGTGTTCCTGATGCCACTGCTCGCGCAGCTCTTCTACCGCGTGGTCGATGCCGCGCCGGTTGCCGCCGTGGCAGAGGTTGCCGAGCATCCATCCGATGCGCTCGACATCCTGCGTGCCCATCACGATTTGGCGAGCCTGCTCGCACGCGAGCACGAGCTGCTGACCTCGCATGGTCACGGTCGCACGCTCGACGGCGTACCTACCCTTGATTCTATTGCCGACCGCCTCTCGGCCGAGGCGGCAAGCGGGCACATCGATGCCCGTATCGTGGACGCCGCCCATTTGCTGGCCGAAAAGACTTACGGCGACGAGATCGACCCCGGCAAGCTCACCCCGCGTGAGCGCCGCCGCCTGGAGCGCGCCAAGCTCGCCGTGCGCGAATACCGCCGCCGCATGCTGGAGCTTTACGCACACGAAGAGGCCCAGGACGACGACGGCAGGTAGCCAACGTCGCCGCGGAAAATGCATCCCGGAATTGGCGTCTAGAGTGGGATGCGCTTTCCACGAGAAGTCCGTTGCGGAAAGCGCATCCCGGAATCCGGACCCAGAATGGGACATAGTTTCCGAAAGAAGGCTCTGGGGGAAGCTGCGCCCCGTTCTGAGCTGAAATACCGGGACGCAGTTTCCCATACAAACAGAACAAAGGCGCGCCGCCTGCAGTTGATGCAGGAAGCGCGCCTTTTAGTTGAGCAATGTTGAGGCTGGGAGCTGAGGCTTGTGGTCCCTTAAGAGCGGGCAGCTCCGTCGACGGGGAGCACAGCGCCCGTAACGTAGGCGGCCATGTCGCTCGCTAGGAAGACAAAGGCGTTGGCGACATCCTCGGGCTCGCCCATGCGGCCGAGCGGGATGGTAGCGATGATGGGCTTGATGACTTCTTCGGGCAGGTTGGCGACCATGTCGGTCCTGGTTACGCCGGGGGCGACGGCATTGACGCGAATGCCCACGGGGGCGAGCTCGCGTGAGAGCGACTGGACCATGCCGTTGACGGCGAACTTGGACGTGGGATAGCCAACGCCGGAGGGCTGACCGTACTTAGCGACCATCGAGCTCGTGGTGGTGATGGTGCCACCGTGGCCGGCTTCGGTCATGATCTTGGCAGCGGCCTGGTGACCATTAAAGACGGCGACGACGTTGAGGTCCATGACCTTGGCGAACTCCTCGGCCGTGTAGTCCAAAAGGGGCGAGCGCTGGGAGATACCGGCATTGTTGACGACCGTGTCCAGGCCGCCCATATCGGCGGCAGCCTGGGTAAAGGCCTCGGTTACGGCCTCGAGCGAGGTGAGGTCGCAGGAGCGGCCCCAGACCTTGGCCTCGGGATAAGCGGTCGTCAGTTTCTCAACGGCAGCGTCGGCAGTCTCCTGGCGCGAGCCAAAGACGGTGACGGCAGCACCTTCCTCGATAAAACGGCAGGCGATGGCATAGCCGATACCGCGCGTGCCTCCGGTGATGATTGCTTTCTTGCCCTCGAGCAACATGGTATTTCCTCTCATCGCGGGCGGACATTCGCAGCACAGCGTAGCCGTAACCGGAATCGGCCGTGTTTGCATATCGGTGAACGGTAGCCCGCGTTACCGATGAGCGGCTCGCGCAAATGTGCTCTGCCGTTGTGCTTAGGGCAGGAGACAAAAGGGCTCCCGTCCCGCATCGGACGGGAGCCCTCAAAGCGCATATTGCTAGGTGAGCGTTGAGCTAGTTGGCCATGACGCCTTCGGTCCAGGCCTCGACGTCCTCGATGCGCAGGACGTTGGCGACCTCGGCCACGCAGTCGACGCTGGCAAGCTCGGCGGCGGCAGCCTGGACGTCCTTCTCGAGTGCGCGGTGCGTCAGGAAGATGACCGAGCAGGCATCGCTGACGCCCGACTTGCCGTCCTCGACCTGGTTGATGAGCGAGATCGAGATGTTGTGCTTGGCAAAGATGTCGACCGTCTCGGACAGGGCGCCCACGCGGTCGGCGACCTTCAGGCGCACATAGTACTTGGTCTGGAGCTCGTCCATGGGCTTAAAGGCGAGGTTGTGGCCATAGGGCTCAATCTCGGGCAGCGGGGCCACGCCGCGGCTGATTTGCTCGGAGAGCGACAGAATATCGCCCACGACGGCGCTCGCGGTGGGGAAGGAGCCTGCGCCCGCGCCGTAGAACATGGTCTCGCCCACGGCGTCGCCTACCACGTAGACAGCGTTCATGGCACCGTTGACCTTGGCAAGCATGTGGTCGGCGGGGATCAGCGTGGGATGGACGCGGACGTCGACGCCGGCGTCGGTGTTGCGGGCGATGCCGAGCAGCTTGATGGTGTAGCCGAGCTCGCGGGCCTGGGCGATGTCCTCGGCGCCGATGGTGCGGATGCCTTGCTGGTATACGTCGTCGGTGGTCACACGGGTGCCAAAGCCGATAGAGGCCAGGATTGCCGTCTTGCTGGCGGCGTCGAAGCCGTCGACATCGGCGGACGGGTCGGCCTCGGCATAGCCCTTGGCCTGCGCGTCGGCAAGCACGTCGGCGTAATCGGCGCCCTCGGCGTCCATGCGCGACAGGATATAGTTGGTGGTGCCGTTGAGGATGCCGGCGATGGTCAGGATCTTGTTGCCCACCAGGTCGTGCTCGAGCGTGCTCACGATGGGGATGCCGCCGCCGCAGCTGGCCTCGCACTTAATCTGTACGCCGCACGCGCGCGCCTTCTCGGCAAGCGTCTCGACGTGACGGCCCAGCAGGGCCTTGTTGGCAGAGACGACGTGCTTACCGTGCTCAAAGGCGGTGGTGAAGATCTCGGTTGCGGGGTGCTCGCCGCCGATCAGCTCGACGACGATGTCGATGGCGGGGTCGGTGACGACGTCGTGCCAGTCGCTCGTAAAGGCCTCGCGCTCAATGCCGGCTGCCTCGGCCTGCTCCCAGGCAAGCGCGCAGGCGCGGGTCAGCTTAAGGTCGATGCCGTAGGCTGCCAGGTACTCATCGTGGTGGCTCTTGATCAGACGGGCCACGCCGCCGCCGACGGTTCCCAGGCCGATCAGACCGACGTTCACGGTGCGCAGGGGTTCGCTCATAGATAGCTCCTTCGTGCATCTTATGGATGGATTAACCGCTTAAAGGTTGAGTGCATTCTAGCGTGAACCGAGGGCGCGTGCTCGCCAGGCAACAGGAGTCGCACAAAACGGCACCCCCGAAACGCTGCGGAAACATTGGAAACATGCTCGCTACAAACGGAACTCCGTAACAAACTGTCAACGTTTGCGCCATAAGGTTTGCCCCGTACCGCAAGACGACCGCACTGCGGCCAGCGAAAAAGGGGGACACCATGTTCAACATCAACAGCACGCTCAGCCGAAGGAACTTTCTCGCCGGCGCCGCGGCGCTCGGCAGCACCGCGGCACTCGCTGGTTGTTCGTCGGGTGGCTCGGACGGCGGCTCCGCCGATGACGGCAAGACCTTCAAGATCGGTGTCATCGGCCCTCTGACCGGCGCCGCGGCAACCTATGGCGTTTCGGCCGAGAAGGGTGCCAAGCTTGCCGCCAAGGATTTCTCGACCAAGGACCTCAAACTCTCGCTTAAGTCCGAGGACGATGTCGCCGACGGCGAGAAGGCCATCAACGCCTTCAATACGTTGTGCGACTGGGGCATGCAGGCGCTCGTCGGCCCCGTCACCACCGGTGCTGCCGTCGCCGTCTCGGGCGAGATTGCCGACGATATGCTCATGGTCACGCCTTCGGCCTCGTCGCTCGACGTGACCAAGGATAAGACAACGGTCTTTCAGGTTTGCTTCACCGATCCCACCATGGGTGCCAGCGCCGCGAAGTTCTTGGCCGAGAAGTATGCAGACGCCAAGATCGCCCTGTTCTACAACTCCGGCGATACGTACAGCTCGGGTGTTGCCGATGCCTTTGCCGAGCAGGCCAAGGAGTCCAAACTTGCTGTCGTCGATACCGAGACCTTTAAGGACGACTCCTCCACGAGCTTTACCAACCAGCTCACCAAGGCCAAGGAGGCCGGCGCCACGCTCATCTTTGCGCCGATCTACTACACGCCGGCGTCCGTTTTGCTCAAGAACGCCAAGGACATGGGATACGACATGACCCTCATGGGTACCGACGGCATGGACGGCCTGCTCTCCGTCGAGGGCTTCGACACCTCTCTTGCCGAGGGCGTGCTGCTCATGACCCCGTTCTCTGCCGACGATGAGAAGAACGCCGACTTCGTCAAGGCATATAAGGACGCCTACGACGAGACGCCCAACCAGTTTGCCGCCGATGCCTATGACTGCGTCCATGCGATTGTCGAGGCTATCGATAAGGCAAACATCGACATTACGGCCGACGGCGCCGACATTGCCGGCGATCTTGCCAAGGCCATGCGCAAGATCAAGATCGAGAGTCTGACGGGCGAGCTCACGTGGAACGACGAGGGCCAAGTCGAGAAGCCCGCTACAGCCTATGTGATCCAGGACGGCAAGTACATCGCCGCCTAAGTGCGCATAAAGCGCTACCGGTGAGGCCGTTTTAATCAGGGCGGGGACGCTTGTAACAGAATGGAAACATTACTTTTACACAATAAAGTGGCTAAACTGCATAAACCAATAGAAATACGCATAACTATGGATAAACGGACAAAACAAAAGAAAAGTTGAAATAATCGCCACTTTTCTCAACTAAAGCGTCTACTATTTTGCGAACGCCGAACACGGCGAAGGATGGCCTGTCGGGTAACCAAAACCCGACGAGATTTGAGAGGAGAGCCGCATGTCGAGCCTCACCGGTAAGTCATTGAACCCTGTTATGAATCGCAGGAGCGTTATCGCGAGCGCAGCAGGTCTGGGGGCGATGTCCATTCTAGCTGGCTGCTCCTCCAACGGCGGCGACAGCGGTTCCGCTTCGGGCGACGCTTCGTTTAAGATCGGCACCATCGGCCCGCTGACCGGTGCCGCCGCGTCCTACGGCAAGTCCGTTACCCAGGGCGTCGAGCTTGGCTGCAAGGACTTCTCCACCAAGGAGCTGCCGCTTGCCAGCAAGGCCGAGGACGACCAGGCCGACGGCGAGAAGGCCGTCAACGCCTTTAATACCCTGCTCGACTGGGGCATGCAGGCCCTTGTCGGCCCGACCACCACGGGTGCGTCGGTTGCCGTTGCCGCAGAGTGCGGCAACGACCCCAAGACGTTCATGATCACCCCGTCCGCGTCCTCCGAGGACGTCACCGACGGCAAGGATTGCGTCTTCCAGGTTTGCTTCACCGACCCCAACCAGGGCGTCAACGCTGCCAAGTTCCTGGCGCAGAAGTATGCGGACGAGAAGTTCGTGCTGTTCTATAACTCCGGCGACGCTTATTCTTCGGGTGTCGCGGATGCCTTTAAGGCCCAGGCCGCTGAGTCCAAGCTCGAGATTGTCGACGAGGAGACCTTTAAGGACGACTCCGCCACGAGCTTTACCAACCAGCTGACCAAGGCCAAGCAGGCCGGCGCCACCATGATCTTTGCGCCAATCTACTACACGCCTGCCTCGGTCCTGCTCAAGAACGCCAAGGACATGGGCTACGACGTCAAGATGATGGGCTGCGACGGCATGGACGGCATCCTGGGCGTTGAGGGCTTCGACACTTCTCTTGCCGAGGGTCTGCTGCTCATGACCCCGTTCTCCGCCGACGACGAGAAGAACGCCGACTTCGTCAACGCTTACAAGGATAAGTACGGCGATACCCCCGACCAGTTTGCCGCCGACGCCTACGATGGCGTGCACGCGGTGGCCGAGGCCCTCAAGGAGGCCGGTCTTGGTGTCGACGCCGACCCGACCGAGGTCGCCGAGAAGCTGCCCAAGGCTATGCTCAAGATTACCGTTGACGGTCTGACCGGCAAGCTCACCTGGAACGATAAGGGTCAGGTCCAGAAGGACCCCACGGCGTACGTTATCACCGATGGCAAGTACGTACAGGCCTAATAGACCGCCTTACATAGAGCGGTTTTGATCCCAAGCAGGGGAGGTTTTGGCCTTCCCTGCTTGCTTGGTATCTAGGGACAGTGTAACGTCCCTGTTTCATACATCAACTGGAAACCTATTCGAAAGGGGGATGTGGAACATGACGGTCTTTATCCAATACCTGGTCAACGGCCTGTCCATGGGCAGCGTCTACGCCATCATCGCGTTGGGCTACACCATGGTCTACGGTATCGCCAAGATGCTGAACTTCGCTCACGGCGACGTCATCATGGTCGGTGCCTATGTCTCGTTCTGCGCCACGTCGTATCTCGGCCTCCCGGGCTGGGCATCTGTAATTCTCTCTTGCGTGGCCTGCACGGTTCTCGGTGTTCTCATTGAGGGTCTGGCCTATAAGCCGCTGCGCCAAGCAGGCCCGCTGGCCGTTTTGATCACGGCCATCGGCGTGTCCTACTTCCTGCAGAATGCCGCGCAGCTTCTGTGGGGCGCCACGCCCAAGAACTTCACTTCGCTCGTCACCTTCCCGGTGCCGGAGTTCTTGGCCAAGTTCAACGTGAGCGCCGTATCGCTCGTCACCATCGTCGCCTGTCTGGTTATCATGGCCGGCCTGATGTTCTTTACAGGTAAGACCAAGATGGGCAAAGCCATGCGCGCCGTGTCCGAGGACAAGGCCGCCGCTCAGCTCATGGGCATCAACGTCAACCGCACCATCTCGATGACGTTTGCCATCGGCTCTGCCCTTGCCGCCATCGCCGGTGTGCTGCTGTGCTCCTACTCGCCGGTGCTGCAGCCCACGACGGGTGCCATGCCTGGCATCAAGGCCTTCGACGCCGCCGTCTTCGGCGGTATCGGCTCCATCCCCGGCGCCTTTGTCGGTGGCATTCTCATCGGCATCATCGAGGCGATGGCGCAGGCCTACATTTCCACGAGCCTTGCCAACTCCATCGTCTTTGGTGTTCTGATCATCGTCCTGCTCGTCAAGCCTGCCGGCCTCTTGGGCAAGTACGTCCCCGAGAAGGTGTAGGTGAGCGTTATGAAGTTTCTTAAAGACAAGCAGACGCGTCACGACTTTGTTACGTACGCCATGTGCCTTGTGGCGTTCGCCATCGTGTTCTTTATGCAGTCCAACCACATGATTCCGCGCATGATCGCCGGTCAGCTGGTTCCCATCACGGCCTATATCGTCATGGCCATCTCCCTTAACCTCGTCGTCGGCATCGCGGGCGACTTGTCGCTGGGCCACGCGGGCTTTATGAGTGTCGGTGCCTATACGGGAATCGTTACCGCGGTCGCGCTGGAGAGCGCCGTTCCCTCCGATCCGGTGCGCCTTATCATCAGTATCGTGGTCGGCGCCATCGCTGCCGCCATCCTGGGCTTCTTGATCGGCATCCCGGTCCTGCGCCTGAGCGGCGACTATCTGGCCATCGTGACCCTGGCTTTTGGCGAGATCATCAAAGAGATCGTCACCTGCCTCATTGTGGGCGTCGACTCCCGCGGCCTGCATGTGATCTTTAACATCACGGGTAACTCCACGATCGACGACCTGCACCTGCTCGAGGACGGCACCGCCATCATCAAGGGCGCGCAGGGCGCATCGGGCGTGTCGACCTATTCGACTTTCCTTGCCGGCGCCATCCTGGTCATGGTCGCGCTCGTGATTGTACTCAACCTGGTCCGCAGCCGTACCGGCCGTGCCATTATGGCCGTGCGCGACAACAAGATCGCTGCCGAGTCCGTGGGTATCTCCGTCACCCAGTACCGCATGATCGCCTTCGTGGTTTCCGCCGCTCTCGCCGGTGCTGCCGGAGCCCTCTTCGGCGGTAACTTCTCGCAGCTCTCCGCCACCAAGTTCGACTTCAACACGTCCATCCTCATCCTGGTATTCGTGGTCCTGGGCGGTCTGGGCAATATGCGCGGCTCCGTCATCGCGGCGGCGTTGCTCACGGTGCTTCCCGAGCTGCTCCGTCAGTTCTCGGACTACCGCATGCTCATCTACGCCATCGTGCTGATCCTGGTCATGATCTTTACCAACAACCCGCAGCTCAAGGCGTTCTTCGCACGCATTAAGGACCGCTTTGCTTCCAAGAAGGAGGTGGCAGCCGATGCCCAGTAAATTTGAGTTCAACAAGGGCAAGATGGTCCCGTATCCTTCTGGCGCCATCGTTCCCGACCGCGACCTGGGCCAGCGCCCGGCGCTCGAGTGCATCCACTTGGGCATTGAATTTGGCGGCCTTAAGGCAGTCGACGACTTTAGCCTGACCATCGGTAAGACCGAGATCGCCGGTCTGATCGGTCCCAACGGTGCCGGTAAGACCACGGTCTTCAACCTGCTCACCAAGGTGTACCAGCCCACGCACGGTACCATCCTGCTCGACGGTGAGGACACCTCGGGCAAGTCGGTCTATCAGGTCAACCGCATGGGTATTGCCCGTACCTTCCAGAACATTCGCCTGTTCAACACCATGACGGTGGAGGACAACGTCAAGGTCGGTCTGCACAACCAGGAGCGCTACTCCGGCTTTGAGGGCGTGCTGCGCCTGCCGACGTATTGGAAGCACGAGAAGGCCGCCCACGAGCGCGCCATGGAGCTGCTGTCCATTTTTGATATGGAGCACCTGGCAAACGAGCAGGCCGGCTCGCTGCCTTACGGCGCCCAGCGTCGTCTGGAGATCGTCCGCGCGCTTGCCACCAACCCCAAACTGCTGCTGCTCGACGAGCCTGCCGCCGGCATGAACCCGTCCGAGACCGCGGAGCTCATGGAGAACATCGTCAAGATCCGCGACACCTTTGGCATCGCCATTATGCTTATCGAGCATGATATGTCGCTCGTCATGAACATCTGCGAGGGCATCTGCGTGCTCAACTTTGGTAAGGTCATCGCCAAGGGCACGGCCGAGGAGATCCAGAACAACGATGCCGTAATTGAGGCATATCTGGGCAAGCAGGATAAGGGGGAGAACTAAATGGCAGAGCCGATGCTTTCCGTCTACAACATCAACGTCTGGTACGGCGCTATCCACGCCATCAAGGACATCTCCTTTAACGTCAACGAGGGCGAGATCGTGGCCCTGATCGGCGCGAACGGCGCCGGTAAGTCCACGACGCTTAAAACCGTCTCGGGCCTGCTGCGTTCCAAGACCGGCTCCATCAAGTTTATGGGCGAGGACATTACCCATACGCCTGCCGATAAACTGGTGGGCAAGGGCCTGGCCCAGGTTCCCGAGGGCCGTCGCGCCTTTTTGCAGATGACGGTCGAGGAGAACCTGGAGATGGGCGCCTACACGCAGCCCAAGTCCACGGTGGCTCCGGGCCTTGAGCGCGTCTACGAGCAGTTCCCGCGCCTTAAGGAGCGCCGTCGCCAGGTCGCCGGCACCCTTTCGGGCGGCGAACAGCAGATGCTCGTTATGGGGCGCGCCCTTATGAGCAACCCCAAGCTGCTCATGCTCGATGAGCCTTCCATGGGTCTGGCGCCGATTCTGATTGAGCAGATCTTCCAGATTGTCGAGGACCTGCACAAGGCCGGTACCACGGTGCTTCTGGTCGAGCAGAACGCCCAGATGGCGCTCTCGATCGCCACGCGCGGCTACGTGCTCGAGACCGGCAAGATCACCATGACCGGCACCGGCCAAGAGCTCCTGCACGACGACAACGTCCGCAAGGCTTACCTGGGCGGCTAGGTTGTTACGCCGTTCTGCCGAACGGCGTAACGGCTCGACGCTGCGCGGGCCGCATTTGGACAATCTGACGTTCAACTTCAAGGGCGCGACCAGAAGGTCAGCGCCCTTTCGTTTCACGTCACCTTGTCTCAAATGCGGCCCGCTCGCTAACATTTCCAAAACATCGGCGTTTCCGTTGTCGCTGGCACATGGGGGTGACACTTGGGGACGTTCCTTTTCTGCCGGTAGTCATTGGGGGCGTTCTTGAATGACTAGTCGTTTAAGAACGTCCCCAATGACTAGGTCAAAAGGCTCCGAGCGCGGCGTGCTCATGCCCGTCGTGGTGCGCCCGAAGGGGGGGACGGCTGCTACGAGCTCGATCATTTGCGAGGAGAAGACGAACCAGTCGTTGCAGATCCAATATGGATCTCGCCGACCTCGGCAAGCTGCTCGATGAGTGGAAGCCCTGTCGGGTCGTCTATTTCAACACCACCCAGAATGATGGTGTCATCGCGCAGGTCGATCTGCGTGTTGAGCACAGCGAGGTTAAAGCCGGAGGCCACAAATCCGATAGCAGCCAGGACGAGCCCCGTGGCAACAAGCCCACCCGCTACGGCAAGGTAAGTCCTTTTTACGCTGGACATGTTTGCACTCCTTCCTATGCCGTGAGCGGCGCCGCTTCGGCGCCCATGCGGCTCTTATTGCCTCGATCTTTCCAGAAGGGCGAAACGGCTTTCTTCGCCCAAAGGGCAGAGAGGCGCGCGATCTGCTTGGACGCCGTCCAGGCGCCGGCTCCCGTGAGGAGCGCCACACCGATGGAAGCGAATCCCATTCCCATCGAGGCCAAAACGTACGGAACATGCCCGATAATGATGCCGTCCACGGCGAACAGGAGCCCTACCAGGCCCGCGCCCCCGAATGCCGCGGCCACGATCCACACGCAGAGCGCAAGAACCCAAATACAGATGTAGACTGCAGCGGCAACGGCGACGAACGCGAGCAGCAGCGGAATCCATACCGGAGAGCCCACGATGGCGAGCGCCCATAGAAGTGCCGTGCTCTTGCGCTTGGTCCTCGCGATCGCGCGCGGCACGGCGGGCAGTTCGTTGAGCGTTGCCTCGGCGACCTCACCGGGCGTGCCCATGGCGGCCACAGCCTCGGCCTCCGTCATGCCGTCCTCCATACGGTCGGCGATGGCCTCCGCGTAGAACTCCTGCGTTTCCTTTACCTGATCTGCCGGCAGGCAGGCCAGAAGATCGCCCAGCCGGTTCAAGAACTCATCGCGCGTCATGGTGCGCCCCCTCCACGTAACGGTAGATCTCCTGCACGGATGGCCATTCGGCGAGGAACTCGGCGATACGCTCGCGCCCGGCGTCCGTGATGCGGTAGTACCTCCGCAGCCGCCCGTTGTGCTCGGCGGAGCGCGCGGTGATGCAGCCCGCCTTCTCCAGGCGCTTGAGCAACGGATAGAGCGTGGATTCCGTGAGCCCCATACTCGCGGGCACGTCCTTCACGATCTGATAGCCGTAGGATTCCTCGCCCGAGACGGCCGCGAGCACGCAGGCCTCGAGGAAGCCGCGCTTCATCTGTGCCTCCATCCGCACACCTCCTTTCGTAGTATACTGTGTAACACCTACTATACGACACATAGTATATGATGTCAACAGTTGTCGTATAGGGAGTCCGGTCTGTCTGTCCCCTGCGGGTACTCATTGGGGACGTACTTAAATGAGTACCCATCGCTCAAGGTGGCACCTGGGGACGTTCCTTATGTGCCGGCACTTTGGGACACTCCTTGTCAAGGTTTTGTTCCATCGTGCGGGTTGCTATTTAACGTGCGACAATGCCGTGTGGAAATCGAAATGTCTCCTGGGGGCTATCTATGCTGTACGAGTTTTGTGCCGAGAACTTTGAGCGTGTGCCGGCGGCTATCGATGCCGGTGCTAAGCGCATCGAGTTGTGCGACAACCTTGCCGTCGGTGGTACCACGCCCTCGGCCGGCGTTATCAGCACTACGGTCAGCTATGCTCACGAGCATGACGCGCGAGTGATGTGCATGATTCGCCCGCGTGGCGGTGACTTTCACTACAACCAGGACGAGCTGCGCATGATGGAGATGGACTTGGGTCTTGCCGTGAGCGCCGGCGTTGACGGCCTGGTCTTTGGCTGCTGCAAGCCCTGTGCCGGCGGCTGGGCGCTCGACGAGCTCACCCTCGGCGCCCTCGTGATGGCTACGGGCTGCGCGACCGAGGAGTGCAAGCGCGGGGCCATCGATATCACCTTCCACATGGCCTTTGACCAGCTCTCGCCCGAGGCTCAGCTGGACGCCATTGACACACTCGCCGACTGCGGCATCACGCGCATCCTGACGCATGGTGGTGCTGCCGGAACGCCGATCGAGGACAACCTGGAGCACCTGTCGCGTCTTGTCGAGTATGCGGGCGACCGCCTGACCATCCTTCCCGGCGGCGGCATTTCTACGGCCAACCGCGATACCGTGGCGGCGGCATTGAGCGTCTCCGAGCTCCATGGCACCAAGATCGTGCCGCTGGAGGCGTAACCCGTGGCGCTGGTATTTGACGTTCAGCAGGCGAACGGTAAGCCCGACGACAACCGGCGCCCTGGCACCGCGTGTCCCTTTTGCGATACCGAGGAACTTGCCGATATCATCCGGCGCGATGGTGACTGCATCTGGCTCGAGAATAAGTTCAAGACCCTGCGCGCCACCCGTCAAACCGTGCTGATCGAGTCGGCCGATCACGATGCCGACCTGGTGATCTATGAGCCGGATGAACTCCACCATGTGATACGGTTTGCCCTGGGTTGCTGGCAGCAGATGATCGATTCACAGCAGTATCGCAGCGTTCTCATGTACAAGAACAAGGGTCCGCTCTCGGGCGGTAGTCTCGTTCATCCGCACATGCAGATTGTGGGTTTGGAGCAGGAAGACGGCTACACTTCGCTGACTTCTGCCAATTTCGAAGGCATCAATGTCTGGCAACAGGGGAGAATCTCGGTCAATATCTCAACCGAACCGATCATGGGGTTCTTTGAGATCAACGTTTCAGCCCCGCAGGGAATCGCCGCCAGCGATGACGCACGAGACCAAGCCGAGGCGGATCTCTTTGCCGATGCGATCCAGGTAGCTCTGCGCTATATCCTAAACGAGCACCACGGTGGTCGCGCAGAGTCGTACAACTTGTTCTTCTATCACCTGGGCGGTCGGACCATTGCCAAGGCGCTGCCGCGTTGGGTGGTTTCGCCCTACTTTGTCGGCTATCGTTTGGCCCAAGTCAATGCCGAGACGACGCTCGATATCGATGCTGAGCGTCTGCGTGCGCATCTGGAAACGCTCGTATAGCAAGGCGAGCGCCTGCGAAAAGTGTGCTGCCTAGCGTGCCATCGCGTCGCGCCCGGCCTTGACCCGCTTGCGCTGTTTGGCGCGCTCCTCGCCGGTCAGTCGCTCAAAGAGATGTCCGATAACCGAGGCGAGCACCTGCTGAAACAGCGTTCCGCACATGACGGGAAACACGACCTCGCCGGGAAAATACTGCGTGGCGATGACGGCGCCCGAAGAGATGTTGCGCATGCCGCAGGTAAAGCACATGGTAGTCGTCTCGCTATATGGCAGATGCAGCGCACGTGCGACCAGAAAACCGACGACAAAGCCGCTGATGGCGAAGACCAAAATAAAGAGGGCGACTTCCAGGCGCACCGCGTTTATGTGCAGCACGTACTCGCTCATAGCGGTGGAGTTGGACGCGATGACGCCCATCATCATGAACTTGCAGGCGGGCGAGAGCACGGGAGAGAGTTTCTCGTGGCCCCAGCCGCGCGTGAGTTCATTGATGGCAATACCGAGCACAGCGGGGATGGCGATCATAAAGGCCATGTTCTGCATCATGCTCGGCACGTCGATCGAGACAGTGGCGCCCAGCAGGAGCTTGAGCGTAAGCGGAATCGTCACAGGTGAGATAACCGAGGACGTCAGGATGATGGTGAGCGCGAGCGGGCCGTTGCCGCCGAACATGCTGATCCACATAAAAGCGGTGACGGCCACGGGCACGCTGTATTCGAGCACAATGCCGCAGACAAGGTTGGGGTTGGAGCCAAAGAAGAGTGACCCCATGGCATACGCCGCGATGGGAATAAGCACCGCCGAGACGAGCAGCGCCAAGACTAGGTGCAACGGACGGCGGAACACCTCGGTTACCTGGTGAAAGGTGTTGCTGAGCGCACCCTGAAACGTCATAAAGGCAAACAAGGTGGGAACGATGGGCTTGAGTACGCCAATCTGTTGGGGAAAGAGCACGCCGAGTGCCACGCAAATCGGAACGATGACCTGCATGTGCCCCGCGAGAAACTTGCCCAGTCCAACCCATTGCTTCATATGCGCTTGTGACTCCCTTTGCCCGTGAACCCGTTTTGAATGGATATGCTAGACGCTCGCATGCGTCCGTGCGTCAGAAACGCTCGAATATTTCGAGGCTATTACCGGCATCGTTTACCGAAACCGCGGCGTGCTGCGGCGATTTGCGTCTGCTCTGCACGGTATAATAAATCCGTTCAACAGATCTGCCTGCCGAAGCGGGCATACACAGAGGACTCATCGCTATGAACCGTGAGAGGTATCGCGGCGACCTGCCCCTATCGGGGGTGGGCGCCTATGTCATCGCTTAAGACGACGCATCGCTGGGCGGTCGCTCAGCAAAACCCCGAGCTCGAAAAGGAGCTTTCGGCTGGCCTGGGCATTCCCGGGCTGGTGGCGCGTATTATGGTCGCGCACGGCATTACATCCATCGAAGAAGGTCAGCTGTTTTTGACGCCTTCGCTCGATCGCGACTGGGCCGACCCACTCATTATCCCGGGCATGTCGGTCGTTGCCGACCGCGTCGAGCGTGCTATTTGCAACCACGAGCACATTGCGGTCTTTGGCGATTTTGACGTTGACGGTATTACGTCGACCTGCCTGTTGACCGAGGCACTGCGCACGTTTGGCGCCGATGTCACGCCGTTTATTCCGCATCGCTTTGACGAGGGCTACGGTCTTTCGCGCGCGGCGCTCGACCGCGTTAACGAGCTCGCTCGCCCTCAGCTGATCGTGACCGTCGATAACGGTATTGCCGCCAAGGAAGAAGTCTCCTATCTGGAGAGCCTGGGGATCGATTTGGTGGTCACGGACCATCACGAGCCCTCCGACCAGGTGCCGCAGGGCGTGCCCCTGACCGACCCCAAGCTCGAGGACGAGGGCCCCTCGCGCGAGCTTGCCGGTGCCGGCGTGGCACTCAAGCTGGTGCAGGTCCTGGGCGAGCGTTTGGGCAAGCCGTCGTATTGGCGTTCGCTGATCGAGGTCGCGGCGCTGGGCACCGTGTCCGACATGATGCCGCTCACGCCCGAGAATCGCGCACTGGTCGCCGAGGGCATCCAGCAGATGCGCGCGACGGCCCGTCCCGGCTATATCGCGCTTGCCGCACTTGCCAAGGCCGACCTTTCTACCATTACGGCCGACGGCCTGTCGTTTTCGCTCATCCCTCGTCTGAATGCTGCCGGCCGCATGGCTGATCCCAAGCTGGCGCTCGACCTGCTGCTTGCCCGTGATCCTATCGAAGCAAGTGCACTGGCAGCCGAGCTCGAGGAAATCAATCGCCAACGCCGTGAGATCGAGGCGGAGCTCACGCGCGATGCCATGGCGAAGGTCGAGGAGACTTATGACGGCGGGCGCGCAATCGTCGTGGGCGGCGAGGGCTGGCACGAGGGCGTCAAAGGCATCGTGGCGAGCCGCTTGACCAATCGCTATCACGTGCCGGCGCTGCTGTTCTCGATCGAGGACGGTATCGCGCGCGGCTCTGGTCGCTCGGTGGGCAAAGTTAACCTGTTTGACGCCGTCGAGCGTTGTTCCGACCTGCTGATTCGTCGCGGCGGACATGCCGGTGCGGTGGGTGTGACCATCGAGGCATCCAAGCTCGATGAGTTCCGCCGCCGCCTTTCCGCCGTGCTATCGGAGCTTTCCGCCGAGGACTTTGAAGACACCGACGAGGTCGCCGCCACCGTCGACCTTTCCGAGCTGAATATTGAGACTATAGAGCAGATTTCCCGTCTTGAGCCGTTTGGCCAGGGCAACAAGGTGCCGCTGCTGGCTGCCGAGGGCGTGACGATGTGCGACCGCGCCGTGGTGGGCAAAACCGGCGAGCACATGCGCTTTGTGGCGACCGATGGCGCCGCGAGTGTGCCGGCCATTATGTTCCGCGTGCCGCAAATCGATAAGCTCATCAACTGCGATAGCGCTGTCGACTTGGTGTTCGAGGCCGTTGCCGAGCATTGGCAGGGGCGTGTGAAGCCCAAGCTCATGATCAAGGATGTTCTGGTTCGCGATACCACGCTGCCCAGCGTCGATGATCCGGCATGCGAGCTTCGTCGTGGCGTGCAGCCGGCGGATTCCGGCCTGCGCCTGGAGTCGCGTAAGCGCGAGACGCTCGCCCAGCTTTCCTATACCGAGCTCACGCGCTCGCTTATCCATAGCTTTATCGGATCGAACCAGCCGCACCGCGCGCAGGTTGAGGCGCTCGATGCCTTGGCCGATCACCAAAGTGTTCTGGCCGTTATGGGAACGGGGCGCGGCAAGTCTCTTATCTTCCATGTGCACGCCGCGCGCGAGGCGGTTCTTCGCGGGCGTGCGAGCATCTTTGTCTATCCGCTGCGCGCGCTCGTTGCCGACCAGGCCTATCACCTCTCGTCGACGATGGCCGCGCTCGGCATTGGCGTAGGCGTGCTGACCGGCGAGACTGTGGAGGCGGCGCGCGATGACGTGTTTGCCGGCTTGGCTTCGGGCCGTACCGGCATCGTGCTCACGACGCCCGAGTTCCTGTCCATTCACCGCGACCGCTTTGCGCGTTCTGGACGTATCGGTTTTGTCGTTATCGATGAGGCGCATCATGCCGGTCTTGCCAAGGGCGGCGACCGCAGCGCATACCTCGACATGCCCGATATCCTCAAGGCCTTGGGCGATCCGGTCGTTCTGGCCACGACCGCCACCGCAACGGCTCCGGTCGTGTCGGAGCTTGCCCGCATGCTGCCGATTACTCGCACGGTGGTCGACGAGACGGTGCGCGAGAACCTGCAGCTCGAGGACGACCGCGACCTTGCGAGCCGCGAGAACCGTTTGGTGTCGATCGTGGCGACGGGGGAGAAGACCGTCATTTACGTCAATTCGCGCGACCAGTCCGTGGCGCTCGCCAAGACGTTGCGCAAGCGTGTGCCCGATTGCGCAACCCATATCGCGTTCTATAACGCGGGGCTTGCGCGCTCCGATCGCCGCCGCGTGGAGGAAGCATTCCGAGACGGAAGCCTCAGCTGCATCGTCTCGACCTCTGCCTTTGGCGAGGGTGTCAATCTGCCCGATATCCGCCATGTCGTGCTGTACCACATGCCGTTTGGCGCCATTGAGTTCAACCAGATGAGCGGGCGTGCCGGTCGTGACGGACAGCCCGCCGTGATCCACCTGCTCTATTCGTCGCGCGACGCCCGCATCAACGAGCGCCTGCTCGACTGCTACGCACCCGAGCGCGACGATCTCGTCACACTCTATCGTGCGTTGCAGACCATGTGGCGCTCCAACCGCGGTAAGACCGGGGATGATTCATTCTGCGCAAGCGATATCGACATCGCGCAGATGTGTCTTGCCATCGATGCTCGCACGCCGGTTGACGAGCGCTCGGTGGAAAGCGGCCTGGGAATCTTCGAAGAGCTTGGTTTCTGTCGCGTTTCGGGGTTTGATGACACCCGTCGCATCGCGATGGCCGAAAACCCCGGCCGCGTGCAATTGAGCAGGTCGATTCGCTATTTGGAGGGCTTGCGCTCGCGCATGGAGTTCTCGGCTTTCCGGAGCTGGGCGCTCGATTCGTGCGCTTCTGATATGCTAGCCAAAGTTAACCGCCCGATCGTACCGCGGGCCTAGGGGAAGGGGACCTCGATGGATGCCGCAGCCCGTACCGCCCATGATTCCACCCTCCAGCCTTTTTCGGAGATGGAGCACTATAAGCATGCCGATGAGCTGCCACCCGAGATTATGGCGGACAGCTACGACAAGCTGGAGCGCCTGTGCCTCAAATATATGAATGAGGACGACTTCTCTAAGGTGGAACAGGCCTACTGCTTTGCCGCCGAGAAGCATTGCAACCAAAAGCGCCGCTCGGGCGAGATGTACATCAACCATCCCGTCGAGGTGGCCATCATTTTGGCCGACCTTAAGATGGACTGTGACGTGGTGTGCGCCGCGCTGCTGCACGATACCGTCGAGGATACCGAGACCTCGCTTGCCGATGTTTCCGGCCTGTTTGGCGAAACCGTGGCAGAGCTCGTCGACGGCGTGACCAAGCTCACCAACATCGAAGTCGACAGCATGGACGAGAAGCAGGCGCTTACGCTGCGCAAGATGTTCCTTGCCATGTCCAAGGACATTCGCGTTATCATCGTCAAACTCGCCGACCGCCTGCATAATATGCGCACGCTTGCCGCCCTGCGCGAGGACCGCCGCCTGTTTAAGGCGCGCGAGACCATGGACGTGTACGCGCCCCTGGCCGACCGCCTGGGCATGAGCTCTATCAAGTGGGAACTCGAGGACCTGTCCTTCTTCTATTTGGAGCCCGATGCCTACCAGCGCATCGCGCGCATGGTGGCTGAGTCGCGCGAGGTGCGCGAGCGCTATCTGGCCGAGACCATCAAGACACTCACCGATGAGCTCAATCGCATTGGCCTCGAGGGCTTCCAGATCAACGGTCGTTCCAAGCACTATTGGTCCATCTATCAAAAGATGAAGCGCAAGGGCAAGGAGTTCTCCGAGATTTACGACCTGGTGGCGTTGCGCGTCATCACCCATTCGGTGCGCGATTGCTACTCTACGCTCGGTGCGGTGCACACATTGTGGCATCCCATGCCCGGTCGTTTTAAAGACTATATCGCCATGCCCAAGGTCAATAACTACCAGTCGCTCCACACGACGGTTATCGGCCCCACGGCTCGTCCGCTCGAGATTCAGATTCGTACCTACGAGATGCACGAGCAGGCCGAGTACGGTATTGCTGCCCACTGGCTCTATAAGAAGTCGGGCGGATCGTCCGCGTCTAAGACCAATGATGCCCAGCGCTTGGACGACCAGATTAACTGGCTCAAACATTCGCTCGATTGGGCTGCGTCTGATGAGATCACCGACGCCAAGGAATACCTGCATTCGCTGAAGGTCGACCTCTTCGATCAGGAGATTTTCGTCTTTACGCCCAAGGGCGAGGTCATGGCGCTTCGTGCCGGCTCCACGCCGCTCGACTTTGCCTACGCCGTTCACACCGAGGTGGGAAACCACTGCGTCGGCGCTAAGATCAACGGTGCGGTGGCCCCGCTCACGCATGAGATCAAGACGGGCGACCGTGTCGAGATTCTGACCAACAAGAGTTCCAAGCCGTCGCGTGATTGGCTCAAGATCGTTAAGACACCTTCCGCCAAGTCAAAGATCCGCCGTTACTTCGCCGCCGCGACCAAGGACGACGACGCTGCCGCCGGCCGCGATATACTGGCTAAGGACCTGCGCAAGCGCGGATATGGCATCTCTACGCCACGATCCACGCGTGCGCTCAACGCCGTGGCGGAGCAGTTTAACTATAAGCAGCTCGAGGACCTGTTTGCCGCCGTTGGTGCGGGCAAAGTCGCCCCACGTGCCGTTGGCAATAAGGTCGAGCAAATCTTGGACCCCAAACCCGAGGAACAGCTCACCAAGGCCGAGGCTATCGCCGAGGTCGTGAAGCAGCCTGCCCGCGGCTCCAACCGCAAGCCGCAAAAGCGCGGCAAGAGCGCCAGCAACGGCATTATCGTCAAGGGCGAGAGCAGCAGCGGCCTGCTGGTCCGTCTGGCCCATTGCTGCAACCCCGTGACGGGCGACGACATCGTCGGCTTCATCACGCGCGGTCGTGGCGTTTCGGTGCATCGCGCCAACTGCCCCAACGTCAAGGGTCTTATGGAGCATCCCGAGCGCATGATCGATGTGGAATGGGACGGCGCTGCCGACACCCTCTTCCAGGTCGAGATCGTGGTCGAGTGCCTGGACCGCATGGGCCTGCTCAAGGATGTCACCATTGCCATTGGCGATGCGGGTGGCAATATCCTTTCTGCCGCCACGTCGACCAACCGCGAGGGTATTGCAACCCTGCGCTTTATGGTCGAGATCTCGGACGCGAGTGGTCTGGATCCGCTGCTGGCCTCTATCAGCAGCGTTGACTCGGTCTACGACGCGCGTCGCTTGATGCCCGGCGAGGGTGGAGCCCAGCTTAAGCGCCGCGTTTAGTCGCGACGAACGTGCCACATTATCGATATTCGCTACACTCGAGGCATCGTTTGATGCCTCGAGTTCTATAGAGAGGAGAGGGACATGAGTGCTGTGTCCTTGGATTTAACTCCCAAGGGATCGGTCGAGATCGAGACGCTCGTAAACGGTCCCATTCAGACCAATAGCTATGCTGTCATTTCGGACAATGAGTGCGTGATTATCGACCCCGCATGGGAAGGCGAGCGCTTAGTGGGGCATATTCGAGCCGAGCATCCCGGCGTACGCGTGCTTGGCGCCGTATGCACTCATGGCCATGCCGATCATGTTGGCGGTATCGCTGGAGTTCGGGCCGCCGCTGGCGTTGACGCCCTGTACGAGCTGTGTGGCAAGGACGCAGCGGTGCCGCATACGAACATCGGGGAACAGCGAGCTATGTGGGGCATTGAGACGCCCGACCCCGGGGAGCCGACGCGCCTGCTCGCCGAGGGCGATGCTATCGAGGTGGGCGATATCTACCTGCAGGTGATCGAGACGCCAGGGCATACGCCGGGCGGGATCGTCTTGTTTGCTGCCACCGAGCAGGGGAACATTGCCTTTGTGGGCGACACGCTATTCCCGGGCAGCCACGGCCGCACCGATCTTGCCGGTGGCGACGAGGCGGCGATTCTGCGCTCGCTCTCCAAGCTCGCCCGGCTTCTCCCGCCCGATACCGTTTGCCTAACCGGCCATGGCGATTCGACCACCATGGCACGCGAGCTCATGCAGAACCCTTTCATGCAGATGTAGCTTAATAGTCGGCTTTTGAAGCACGAGAAGCGTCCAAACGTCAAGCTATTTTTCCCCAACGGGTCGATTCCGTAGGGCAAACGGTCAAAAAAAGTCTGTTTGGACGATATTCGTGAACAAACGAACGTTTATGCCCGGGTGCGCCGTGGTAAAATCTCAGGCGTTATCGGAGCAACCTTACAGGAGGTTTCTTTTATGCTCGTCAACGCAGCAGACATGCTCAAGAAGGCTGAGGCCGGCAAGTACGGTCTCGGTGCCTTCAACACCAACAACCTCGAGTGGACCCTGGCTATTCTCCAGGCCGCCGAGGAGGCCAAGTCTCCGCTGATCCTTCAGTGCACCGCTGGTGCCGCTAAGTGGATGGGCGGTTTCAAGGTCTGCGCCGACATGGTCAAGGCTGCCGTCGAGGCCACGGGCGTTACCGTTCCCGTCGCCCTTCACCTCGATCACGGTTCTTACGAGGACTGCTTCAAGTGCATCGAGGCCGGCTTCACGTCCATCATGTATGACGGCTCTCACGAGGAGACCTTCCAGCTTAACCTCGACCGCACCAAGGAGCTCGTTGAGCTTGCCCACTCCAAGGGCATGTCCATCGAGGCCGAGGTCGGCGGCATCGGCGGCACCGAGGACGGCGTGACCTCCAGCGGCGAGCTCGCTGATCCTGCTGAGTGCAAGCAGATCGCTGACCTGGGCGTCGACTTCCTCGCCTGCGGTATCGGCAACATCCACGGCGTGTACCCTGCCGACTGGGCTGGCCTTTCCTTCGAGCGTCTGGGCGAGATCAAGGCTCAGACCGGCGACCTGCCCCTCGTCCTGCACGGTGGTACTGGCATCCCCGAGGATCAGATCAAGAAGGCCATTTCCCTGGGCATCTCCAAGATCAACGTCAACACCGACCTGCAGCTCGTCTTCGCCAAGGGCGTCCGCGAGTACATCGAGGCTGGCAAGGATCAGCAGGGCAAGGGCTTCGACCCCCGCAAGCTCCTCAAGCCTGGTCGCGACAACATCGTTGCTCGCACCAAGGAGCTCATGGAGGAGTTTGGCTCCGTCAACAAGGCGTAAGTAGCGGTTTAACTTCCCGCCGGAGGCCCCGTTTCCCCTACGCTGTTTCCCTCGCGCTCACCTGGCTTTGCCAGAAGTCGCGAGACGGAATCAGTTCCGGGGGACGGGGCTTCCTTCGTTTACCGCCGCAGGGTTACTGGGTTGAATTCATTTTTATAGGTACCGTTTATCGGTGTTGAGGGCTCCTCTATTGGGGCTTTCTTTTTTATCTCGCTACAATGGGCTTCGAGAGTTCTAATGACTTGGAGTTTGGTATGGCTGTTATTAATTTGCTGCCTTCGGATGGGAAGGTTATTGACGAGGGTCCTGTTGGTTGCTCTGTTGATGTTTGCTGTGATGACTTTCGTTATCTCGATATTGGACTGCCGCCTGAGATTCTTCGTCTTAAGGATGCCGGGTATTTGACGCAGGCTGTTGCTGCCTGCGATCGCCTTTTGGAGCAGAACCCTGAGCCTTCGCTGGCTGCCTGCGTTCGCGCCGAGCGGTATCGCATGATCGAGACGCCGCTTTATTTTTCGGTGCCGCGTGATCAGGCTATTGCGATGATTCGCGAGGAGTGGCCAGAGTTTACCGAGGAGCAGTTTGACGACCTGATCGATCGCAAGCGTATTGACTGGCGTTTTATCGATGGTGAACTGTTCGTTCTCGACAACTTCCTTGATTCTTTGCGTGTGTATCCCAAGGAGGTTCCGGGCCTGCATCCCGATTCTACGGATGGAATTGCGCTGCGCAACCAGATGCTCGAGGAGATGGAGTTGCAGGGCGGGCTGTCTCGCGCCATCACGCTTAAGGCATGCGTATCTGTCCCCGGTGCTTTGGAGGGAGAGACCGTTCGCGCGTGGCTTCCCGTTGCCGCCGCCTGCCGCCAGCAGTCTCAGGTCGAGATGCTTGATATGACGCCGGAGGGGGTCGTTGCTCCCGCGAACTCCTCGGCGCGCACTGCCTCATGGGTCTCCTCGACCGATCGCTCATTCTCGGTGACCTATCGCTATCAAATCGATGCCGCTTATCGCGATATCTATGGGGGTGCGCTTCCGGCGCATCCGTGTATGGACGCGCCGCTGCCCGAAGATATTTCCGAGGACCGTCCGCACATTGCATTCACGCCGTATCTGCAACAGCTGACCGAGCATGTCGTTGATGGCCTCGAGGATCCGCTCGATCGCGCTCGTGCTATCTATGATTACCTGACACAGCATGTCGACTATCGCTATCAGCCACCGTACCTGCTTTTGGGATCTATTGCCGATGACTGTGTGCACTCGCTCCGCGGCGATTGCGGCGTTATGGCGCTCACGTTTATCACCATGTGCCGCATTGCGGGCGTTCCTGCCCGTTGGCAGAGCGGCCTGTATGTTGCGCCCGATTCGGTGGGGCCGCACGATTGGGCTGAGTTCTATACTCCACAGACCGGTTGGCTTAACGCCGACGTATCGTTTGGTTCCTCGGCACGCAGGATGGGGGAGGAGTGGCGTCGTCGTCACTACTTTGGCAATCTCGACCCGTGGCGCATGGTGGCCAATAATCGATTCCAGGCTGAATTTGTGCCTGCTTTCGACGGCATGCGCGAGGACCCTTACGATAACCAGATGGGTGAGGCTTCGGTCGACGGTCGCGGATGCCGTCGGCGCGAGATGCTCCGCTCGGTCGAACTCATCGAAATGCTTGAAGTTCCATTTTCGGACTAATCAACAGAAAGCTGTGATAAACTAACTCACGCATTACGTGCCCGAGTGGCGGAATTGGCAGACGCAGTGGACTCAAAATCCACCGTTGGCAACAACGTGCGAGTTCGAGTCTCGCCTCGGGCACCATACATGCGAGTGAGCGTTCAAGGGGGTCAAGGCCCCCTTTTTTCGTGTACGTAATGTGATAACGCGCGGTACGTGTTATTATTCGCAAGGCGTTGTTCCCGCAATGCCCTAAAGAGGAACCCGAGGGCTCCCACCTTTTGGCGCCAATGAGCAGCTGACTGGTCATACAACTTAGATTCCCTTCCTCATATTGAGGATGTCTATGTGTACGACCTGGTTGCAAAGAAGCGCCGGGTTATTTTTTTATGAATGGAGGTAGGGAAAATAGCTAAGTCTGATGACACCCGCATCAACGACGAGATCACTGCATCTTCGTGCCGTTTGATTGGCGTCGATGGCTCTCAGCTCGGCCTGTTCGCCATCCGCGATGCCCAGCGCGTCGCCGACGATCAGGGTCTCGACCTGGTCGAGATCGCTCCCAACGCGGAGCCGCCGGTCTGCAAGGTCATGGACTACGGTAAGTTCAAGTACCAGCAGGCCATGAAGGCCAAGGCCGCTCGTAAGAACCAGTCCAAGGTCGAGGTCAAGGAAATGAAGTTCCGACCCAAGATCGACGTTGGCGACTACGAGACCAAGAAGGGTCACGTTCTGCGTTTCCTCAAGAAGGGCGCACGCGTTAAGATCACCATCATGTTCCGCGGCCGTGAGATGGCTCACCCGGAGCAGGGCCTTAACGTTCTCGAGCGTCTCGCCGAGGATCTCAAGCCTTACGCTACGGTCGAGTCCAAGCCTAAGATGGAAGGCCGTAACATGCTTATGCTGCTCGCCCCGATTAAGGGCGCCTTCGATGAGGATAAAGCGGCAAGCGATAGCAAGTAACTAGTGTTCTGTAACCGATTAAGGAGTATTTCATGCCTAAGATGAAGTCCCACAGCGGCACCAAGAAGCGTTTCCGCAAGACTGGTACCGGCAAGCTTATGCGCGCCAAGGCTTTCAAGAGCCACATCCTGAGCAAGAAGTCCACCAAGCGTAAGCGTGGCTTCCGTCAGGAGACCGAGATCGCCGCTGCCGACCGTAAGGTCATCAAGTCGCGTCTCGCCTAAGTTCGCGTTTCCGTTTTCGTTTTACCATCTAGGAGTTGATAGAACATGGCACGTATTAAGCGCGCTGTTGCCGCCAAGAAGAAGCGCCGTACCGTTATGCACCGTGCGAAGGGTTACTACGGTGCCGCTTCGCGTACTTACAAGCATGCTAAAGAGCAGGTCCAGCATTCCCTGCAGTATCAGTATCGTGATCGTCGCAACAAGAAGCGCGAGATCCGTTCTCTCTGGATCACTCGTATCAACGCTGCTGCTCGCCTGAACGATATTTCTTACTCTCAGTTCATGCACGGCCTGAAGGTTGCCGGCATCGAGCTCGACCGCAAGGTCCTGGCTCAGATGGCTTACGAGGACATCGAGTCCTTCAACGAGCTGGCTACCATCGCCAAGAAGGCTCTCGAGGCCTAATAGATTCTCTTGAATCGCTAGGGGAGTGTCGCGTTGTGCGCGGCGCTCCCTCTTTTTATCTGAAGCGCGGTTTACATTGCTAAAAGCGCGGGTAGATAAACATTTATAGGTGACCGATCTCTATATATTCCTGAACCAAAGGGCCATCATCTGATACGTGCGGAAGATCCGCACCAGTCTTTCTATTACCTATAGAAAGCAATATGTTGTGTAGGACTTGTGAAGAGTGGAATTGACGTCCCACAGGGCTTCGCGGTCTGGCAATATATCTCCTTGCCGCGCGGCCCGGTCGGACCGGAC
>NZ_QRMJ01000008.1:0-282 GCF_003473245.1 Collinsella sp. AM09-41 | reverse complement strand
ATCTCCTTGCCGCGCGGCCCGGTCGGACCGGATCAGCCGCCAGGCGTGCACCTTGAGAACCGGATACTGCGAGGATGGACACATTCAGTGTCGCATCCGGGCAGACATCGAACCATTTGAAATGGTCTAACTTGGATTTGTTTTTCGCAAGGCCGCCGAGAGGCGGCCCCGAGAAATTCCTTTTCCTATACTAAAACCATATGAATCGAACGGAACCGATCAGCGATGAACTGAGAGGACCGGACGGGCTCGAAGCCCAGATATTTTGGACGGAGAGTTCGA
>NZ_QRMJ01000007.1:324-100954 GCF_003473245.1 Collinsella sp. AM09-41 | reverse complement strand
CCCTACCGGGAGTAGCGTCGAAGGTTGACAAAACTATAGGAACACCCAACGACTAACAAAGGGACTGTCGCTTTGTCACATTCTAGAGCGTTTGAAGCAGAGCGATGAAAAAGCGTACGCCCTGGAGGTAGGCGCGGCGGGTGATGCGCTCGTTGGTGCCGTGGACACCGCGCTCGCACTCGTCATCGTCTACCACAAAGGCCGAGAAGCGAATGCACTCGGGGCAAATGCGCTGGTAGTTGGCAGCATCGGTCGCGCCAATCACGGTCGAGGGAACGATACCGATAGGAGCTCCGCCCGCCGCTGATGATCCGTTTTCCTCCGTCCCCTCTGGATCACGGAAATAGCGGGCGGCGATGGCGCGGACGGTCTCGAGTCCCGGTCCGCCGATGCGCGGAGACGGCGAGGGTTCGGAGCTGCCAGGACCGAGCTCGATCTCGACACGGTCGGCGAGCCCCGCCTCGGCAACGGCGACGCGGCAGCAGGCCACGACATCGGCCACACTCGTGCCCTCGAGCATGCGGAAATTGATATTGGCCCACATATCCTGCGGCATCACGTTAGCACCGGTGCTACCGCCCTCGATTTGGGTCGGTGCACAGGTGGTGGTCACGAGCGGATAGAGCTTCTTGCTGGCGAGGCACTCGCGCACGATGGCGTCCTTGTTGGAAGCAATCTCGTCGGCCGTGTAGAGCTCCAGCTCGACGAGCTGTGCGGCAAGCAGGTCCGTGACGCGCGTCGGCCACTCGATATCGCAGATTGCGGTGATGGCACGGCTCAACACCTCGAGCGACGTGCCGCCGTAGGGGTTGGACGAATGCCCGCCCTCGCTACGCGTCCTCAACACGATATCGGCGTAGCCCTTTTCGGCCAGGTCGGCATGCATAAGCCAGCCCTCGCCCGCGCCGTACTCGGCAGCCGAAACGATACGGTAGTCACCCTCGTCGATCAGGAACTCGAGCTCAACACCGCGCTCCTCGAGCACGCGGCCGATAGCTCCAGCGCCGTACTGCGTGGTTTCCTCGTCCTGGCCAAAGGCGAGCAACAGCGAACGCTTGTGCTCCCAACCGTGCGCCAACGCATACTCAACCGCCTCGAGAATGCCTGCGACCTGATCCTTCATGTCGATAGCGCCGCGACCCCAAATGTAGGTGTCGTCCACCTGTCCGCTAAAGGGGGCGTGCGTCCAGTCGGCCTCGGTACCCGGCACCACGGGGACCACGTCCATGTGGCCCATGAGCATGACGGGTTTGAGGGCGGAGTCGGAGCCGGAAAGCGTCACCAGCAACGAACGATCGATGAGCTCAGCCTTACCCGCCGCAAATACGTGCGGCCAGGCCTGCTGCATATACGCGCGCAGGTCGTCGAAGGGCTGCCAATCCACCGCCTCGGCATCCATGCTCGAAATGGTCGGAAACGACAGCACGCGGCCCAAGCGCTCGCACGCGCCGGCCTCGTCTATATCGGCAAAATCGTCCTCATGCGCAAAGAAGCGCCAAACCTCGGCCATGACATCCTTTCGATTGTGACGACAAAGGCCGCCCCACGGGAGCGGCCCTGCAACGTAAGCGTTTGCGGTCGGTTATTTGTCCTCGAGATAACGCGAGAGGAACTCGCGGGTGCGCTGGTGCTTGGGATTGCCAAAGAGCTCGGCCGGCGCGGCGTCCTCGAGTACCACGCCCTTGTCCATAAAGACCACGCGGTCGGATACGGTTCGGGCAAAGGCCATCTCGTGCGTGACGACGACCATGGTCATGCCGTCGGCGGCGAGCTTGCGCATGACCTCGAGCACCTCGCCCACGATCTCGGGATCGAGCGCCGAGGTCGGCTCGTCAAACAGCATGATCTGCGGATTCATGCACAGGGCACGAGCGATGGCCACACGCTGCTTTTGACCACCGGACAGGCGACCCACGGCGGCGTGCGCGAACTTTTCGAGTCCCACGCTGGTCAGATGCTCCATCGCGACCTTCTCGGCCTCGACCTTGCTCATCTTTTTGAGCGTGACGGGCGCGAGCGTGCAGTTGTCGAGCACGTCCATATTGTTGAACAGGTTGAAGCCCTGAAACACCATGCCGATGTCCTCGCGCAGCTTATTGATATTGCAGCGCTCGGCCGTAAGGTCCTGGCCGTGGAACCAGATATGGCCCGCGTCCGGGGTCTCGAGCAGGTTGAGGCAGCGCAGGAAGGTCGACTTGCCCGAGCCCGAGGCGCCGATAATGGTGACGACCTCGCCGGGGTTAACGGACAGGTCGATGCCCTTGAGTACCTCGAGCGGGCCGAAGCTCTTGCGCAGGCCCTCGACGCGGATGAGCGGCTCATTGGTCTGTGCGGCGGCCGCAACGCCGGTAGTGGCGGTATCTGCCATGATGATTCTCCTCGTCTTGAGCCTAGTTGGAGCTGGGCAGCGTGGCAGGGGCCTCGGCACCGAGTTTTTTGCCAAAGGCTTCGAGCAGGCGGCTCGCCACGAGCGTCAGGATCAGGTAGACCACGAGCGCCACGCAGTAGACCTCCATCTGGCGGTAGTACACGCCGGCGACCGTGGTAGTAGCGTACATGAGGTCGAACACGCCGATGACCGAGAGCACCGACGAATCCTTGATGTTGATGATGAGCTCGTTGGTGAGCGCCGGGATCGCGTTTTTAATACCCTGGGGGAACACGACCTTGCGCATAGCCTGCCACTGCGACAGGCCCAGCGAGCGCGCTGCCTCGGCCTGGCCGGGATCGATGGACTCGATGCCGCCGCGCAGGACCTCCATCATGTAGGCGGTGGAGTTGAGCGAGATGGTGACGAGGCCGGCGGTGAAGGTACTCCAGATCTGGTTGGCCTGGGCGGTCTCGAAGCCCATGCCGCGCAGAACGGTAAAGCCCGCGTAATAGATGAGCAGGCCCTGGACCATCATGGGCGTGCCGCGCACGATGGTGGAGTAGACGGTCGCAAAGCCGCGGCCGATGCTCTTAAAGAAGCGCACCAGGTCGTTGTCTACGCGGTCGAAGGTCTGAATACGCAGGAACACAAAGAGCAGCGCCAGGAAGAATGCGATGACGGTGCCGAAGGTGGCAAGCGCGATGGTGATCTCGATGCCACGGATGAAGAAGTCGCCGCTCTTGTAGGTCATGTAGACCAAGCTCGACAAAAAGTCGCTGGGGTTGGAATCCGAGACAATGCTCACCTGCACCAGATCGATAAACGACATGACGCAGCGGTCGACAAAGAAGATCGCCGCGATGACGACCACGACATAGCTGCCCAGGCGCGCGCCGCGACGAAAACGCTCGGATGCAAACGGTGACTTTTCGCGATAGTCGCTCCAGTGCATAACCTTGGTGACGAGCGCTGCCGCCGACACGACGATCCAGGCCCAAAGAATCGCCCAAAGGCAATCCTGGAAGATGCCGGTGGGCGCCAAAAAGCTCAGCGGCGTGGGGTTGCGCTGGCTAAATGCCAAGCCGAGCGCCGCGATAACGCTCGTGCCCAGGTACACATAACGGTGGTCGGCCTTGATAAAGGAGGCCAGACGATTGATGCCTTTCATGCTGCCTCCCTATGCCGGCTGACGGTCGAGGCACGCGTCCCACATTTGGTCGCGCTCCTCTTGGCTAATGCCCTTGAGTGTCTTGTCGATGAGCTTAAGCAGTTTGTCCGAGCCCTTGCGGCAACCGACATTTGCCGTGACCTCCTGCTTAAAGCCCTCGCCCTCGGCAAAGTGGATGGGGACGATACCGGGATTTTGGGCCATATAGCCCTTTTCGTTCTCCGTGTTGTAGGTCACGGCGTCGCACGTGCCCTGCAGCAGATTCGAGAACACCGTGGGGACCGAATCGACCGGGTTCTTGTGCACAACGCCCGGAATCTCGTCGATGACGGTATCGAGCATGGTGTCCTTTTGGCCGAGCACCGTGGCACCGCTGAAGTCGCTGAGCTTGGTGGCGTTTTGGTAGGGCGAGCCCTCTTTTACGAACAGGCCAAAGTAGCCAATGAAGTACGGGTCGGAAAAGCCGACGGACTCCTCGCGCTCGGGCGTGGCGCTCATGCCGGCGATGATGAGGTCAATCTGGCCGTTGTTGAGCGAGTCGATAAGGCCCGAGAAGCTCTGCTTGACGGCAACGGGCTCGCCGCCGAGAGCCTTGCAGACGATCTTGGCGATCTGCACGTCGTAGCCATCGGCATAGGCGCCCTGCACGTTGTCGATGGGGATCGTGAACTCGCTGGCCTCGGAAACCTGCCAGTTGTACGGGGCGTAGGCCGCCTCCATGCCGATGCGGATCTTATCCTTGCCGATAACGGAATCGGACAGGTCATCGCGACCGCCGCCCGTCGTGGGCTGGACCACCTTGAGTGTGGACGGACGCTGGCAGCCGGCAAGCGCGCCGGCGACAACGGTTGCGCTCGCAGCGAGGGCGCTACCCAAGAAGATGCGACGACTGCACACCGGCTGGGCCTGCGCGTCGCGCTGTAGTCGAGGTTGCATCTGATGCCTTCCCTATGTCGTTTTGCTGACAATAAGACAGGATATACGTCAACAACCAGCAGCGCGGCATGTGCGCGAAAAATTAATAGACACACGAGGACGATTGGCACAAAGTAACCTGTCCCCATGTACCACTTGGCATGAAAAAGGCAAGGCATAGACCTTCTGGTCATGCCTTGCCTTTTTCATGCCAAATTGTCGCTCTGGGTGGCGCGCAGCGTCGACCGGTCCGTCGTTCGTTAGAACGGCGGAACCTCTAGAGCAGGGTAACGCTAAAGCTGCGAACGTCCGTCTCACCCGGTGCCAAGGTAATGGTGTTGACCTTGTGCTCAAAGACGTCGTCCTCGGTGTCCATGGTGGTGTGGCCGGTCCAGGGCTCGAGCGCCACAAACGGGGCGTCGTTGGCGGCAGACCACACGCCGATGTACTTAAAGCCCTCAAAGTCGATCTTGACGCCGTGGCCCGACTTGCGGCCGCGCAACGTGAGCGTGGAACCCGGGGCATCGGTGAACATGATGGCGTCGTTATCGAAGCTGCGGTGCGTGATGGGCAGCACGTCCGAGTTATCGGGAGCCTTGTAGCTGCCCTCGAACGTCATAAGACCGTCGGGCGTGATGATGGGGGCCTCGTTAGTCCAAGCCTCGGTAAACGCCAGCTCGTAATCCTCGAACGCCTCGTCTTCGGCACCGGGGGCGGGCACGTTGAATGCAGGATGACCGCCCACCGAGAACGGCAGGGCCACGTCGCCGGTGTTGGTGACGGCAAAGGTCTGCGTGAGCGTGGCGTCGCCGGTCAGGGCATAGGTCATGTTGAGCTTAAAGTGGAACGGGAACGCCTTGAGCGACTCGGGCGTGTCGGTGATCTCGTAGGTGACGGACGAGCCGTCCTCGGAGACCTCGACCAGCTTGTGCTCGACGATGCGCGCGAGGCCGTGGCGCGGCATCTCGCAGGTGCCAGCCGCAGACGTCGCCGTGTTGTTGCGCAGCGAGCCCACGATGGGGAACAGAATGGGCGCGTGCTTGCCCCAAAAGGCCGGGTCGCCCTGCCACAGATACTCGTTGCCGTTGAGGGCAAGGCTCGTGAGCTGGGCTCCCATGGAATCGATGGCCGCGGTAAGGCCGCCGCGCTTGATGGTGGTGACGGTGGACATGCTACTTCCTCCAAAAGTAAACAACAGTGTCGAGGGCTATTGTCCCACTCTTGGCGGCGGGGTTGAGCGACAGGTGCAGTTATTGAGCAATAGCGTAAAGGTCAAACCCGCCCTGCGGCGTGCTATCGACCGTATCGGGCGCCTGTGAATTAAAACTCACCGGAACCATGCGCTTTGAGGCACGGTAACGCGTGCCGTCGGTGGCGACGGGCGGCTCATCGACCGTGAGCTCGTAGTCGCCGGGCTTGAGCTCGATGCCGTCACCTTCGGAATTGACGTATTGGTACTCGTCGATTGCTTGTCCCTTGAGCGTGCGGCCCACGATATGGATGAGCATCTGGCTGTCGCCGCGGGCGGTGTCCCATGTCGCACCGTCCTTGACCTCGACCGACACATGCACCGAGCGCGTACGGCTGAGCGATTGCTCGACAGACATCTCGACCTTGGCGGCGTCTTTGCGCTGTTGCTCCACGTGACTCCAGACATTTCCGATCGCCGAGCAAGCGATGACGCCGGCCATAAAGGCGATGAGAATGGGGCCGAGCGGAGAGCGACGGCCCGCGTCTTCCTCGCGAGCCAGGTTGGGGCGATGAGTGGGGGCGGGCGCCTGGGCACCCTGCGCGGGCACGTCGAGTATGCTGAAGGATGCCGTGCTGCCGGGGTCGATGGTATGGCGCGGCTGTGGGGTCTTTGCCGGCGAGATCGACATATCAGCCGGCTCACCCAGCGTGGCCGTGGCATCGGCCTTTGCCTCGTCGGCCTCGGCCTGGGCCCAAGCCTGCTCGAAGGTTAGGGGTTCGGCGGCATCGGAGGCGGCTTCAGGCTCGACACCGGCATCATTGCCGGTCTCGTCCTCGTCGCTCGACACGTCACACGGCGTAGGCTCGTCCCACTCCTCGTCCGGAGCCTCGCCCTCGCTATACCACCATTCAAAGTTATCGATATCCATACGGGGCGCCCCCTTGGCCTCGCAAATAAACACTTGCTAGCCTTATACCCCCAGACGGCGCTGGAGCTCGCCGGCACAGACAGGAAAACCGTCACAACATTCGACGCTTTTCCTCGTTTTCGAGATTTTCATCGAATGTTGTGACGGTTTGGTCGACTGGCTGGCAGCGCAATGCGACAAAGGGACTGCCCCTTTGTCGCATTCTGTTAGAGTTGCAGGGATTGAATCCCGCTTATTCATGCGACATTGGAGTGACAACCTTGACCGCCGCAACCACGCCTAAAAGTAAGTCAACCGCCGCCGCGCTCTCCCCCGCGCGCACCAGGCTCTGCCTAGCGCTGCTCGTGCTGCTGGGATTCTCGCTCGGCTGCTCCGAGTTCGTGGTCATCGGCATCGAAAGTGACTTGGCGACGGAACTCGGCATATCGCTTGCCGCTGCGGGCCAGCTCATCAGCGTTTTTGCACTGGTCTACGCCATCGCGACGCCGGTGCTTGCGCTCAGCACGGGGCGCTTCCGTCGTTACCAGCTGCTCGTGTGCTACAGCATTATCTTTGTGCTCGGCAATCTGGTCATGGCGTTGGCGCCCAACTTCCAGGTACTGTTTATCTCGCGCATTGTCCTGGGATCCGTCTCGGGCGCACTGCTCGCCGTGGGCGTGACGTACATCCCCGAGCTGCTGTCCCCGCAGCAAACTTCGCTTGCCATCTCGGTCGTGTACGGCGCGTTTTCCGTGGCGATGGTCTTTGTGACCTCGATTGGCAAGTTTGTGGCCGACACGCTCGACTGGCACGTGGCCATGTACGGTACGCTGACCTTTGCCGTTTTGATCTGCGGAGCGCTCGTGGCGTTTATGCCGCGCGCCGGACAGACCGACGAACCCGCTACCTTCCGCGAGCAGGCGGGTCTGCTACGCGAACCGAGCATCATCACCGGCATGCTCATCTTTTTGTTTGGCGTGGGATCAGTCTATGTGTTCTACGGCTACGTGACGCCTTATCTTGAGCAGGTGCTGGGCATGGGCACTGTTCAGGCGAGCACCACGCTTATGGCCTACGGCGTGTTCTGCCTGGTCTCGAACATCTTGGGCGGATGGATCGACGCGCGCTTTGGCATGAAGGCGCTGCTTGTGACGTTTGTGCTGCAAGCTGCGGCGTTACTCGGGCTGTTTGCCGTGGGCGACACCATGCCGCTCGCGCTGGTCTTTGTCTTTAGCCTAGCGCTGCTCATGTACCTGTTCTCGGTGTCATGCATCACGCACTTTATGGACGTGGCGCGCAGCCGCCATCCCAAATCGATGGTACTCGCGAGCTCGGTAGAACCCATGGCGTTTAACGTCGGCATTTCGTTTGGCACCGCAGTGGGCGGCGCCGTGGTGAGCAGCGTTGGCATTGCCTACGTTGGCGCGGTTGGTGCCGCGTTCTCGCTTGTGGCCTGGGCGCTTACGCTGGTGACGATTAAGCTGGCTCGCTGGGAGCGCAAGCGGGCGAGGGCGTAAGCGCAGATGCGATACTCGAGCTCGATGATGGCGATCGAAAGGAAACCGCATATGCAACGTGTACTGTTTATCTGCCATGGTAACATCTGCCGCTCGACGATGGCTGAGTCGGTGTTTACCGAGCTCGTGCGCCGCGCTGGGCGCGAGGCGGAGTTTGTCATCGATTCCGCAGCGACCTCAACTGAGGAGATCGGCAACCCGCCGCATCATGGCACGGTCGCCAAGCTGCGCGAAGTCGGGATTCCCGTCGTTGCGCACCGTGCCCGCCAGGTGCGTCGAGCAGAGTATGGCAACTGGGACCACATTGTCTATATGGATGCTGAGAACGCGCGTGGCCTGCGTCGCATCTTTGGCGACGACCCCGACGGCAAGATTACGCGCTTGCTCGATTGGACCGGGCGCCCCGGCGACGTGGCCGATCCCTGGTACACCGGCAATTTCGATGCCACCTACCGCGACGTGCTCGCCGGTTGCGCCGCTATGCTCGAGCAGCTGTAGGAAAGCGAGGTCGCAGGCCACGCCTTCGGCGCGAAACGAGCGTGGATAATCTCCCGCATGAAAAATGAGCGTGGATTTTCTCCCACTTTGAGCATTCAAGTGCGCTCTAAACGGGAGAAAATCCACGCTCACCTATTCGTCGACGATCTCGGCAAGCCAGACGTTGAGGGTGTCGACCTCGGGGCAGCAGAACTTTGCCGTACCAGGCTCGTTGCCAGGCACGGTTCCGCCATAGCGCAGGATATCGATATAGGGAAAGCCCACATGGCAGGCCATGGCGCACATCTTGCCGCGGTCTCGGTCGAAGTCAAAAACGTCGCCCGGCTTGTGACCATGGTGGCAGCGGCACGCACCTAGCTGGTCCACGCAGCTCACGCGGATACGCGGACGCTTGCCACGCGGCGCGCCGAGCGGCTTGTTCTCGCCCGCAGGCTTGACGCCGCCCTCGCCAGCATTACTCATGGTCGATCACGTCCAAGCAGGCCTCGATGGGCAGGCCGGCCGACTTGTCCTCTTGATCGGCATTGCGCTCGATAAGCTCAGCCACCACGCGCATGGCATCGGACGTCGCGCGCTGCAGACTCCAACCTGCCATAACGCGGCCGACGAGCACTGCCGAGAACGTGTCGCCCGTACCCGGGAAATAGACCGGAATGAGCTCAAAGGGAATCGTGAAGTACTCCCCCGCTACATGGTCGTAACCGATAACCGCGTTCGTGCCATTGACCACGGCGCTCGTAATGACCACCGACTTGGCACCCAACTCGCGCACGGCGTCCACAAGGGCGCGGGCCTCATCGGGCGTGATCTGCTCTGCAATAGGCGTATCGGCGAGCAGACAGGCCTCGGTGTAGTTGGGCACCGCGTAGTCTGCGCACTCCAGCAGGTGCCGCATGAGGCCAATCGTGGACTCGGGCACGCCGGCATAGAGCTTGCCGTTGTCACCCATGATGGGATCGACGAACACCTTGGTGCCCTTTTGCGCACGGCGGTGGCAAAAGTCCGAGATGATGCGCGTCTCTTCCTCGGTCACGATAAAGCCGGTCGAGATGGCGTCGAACTCAAAGCCGAGCTCCTCCCAGATAGCGAGGCTTTGGCACACGTACTCGGTGGTGTCGTAGATGTAGAACTTGGGGTAGTTGAGCGTGTCGGAAACGAGAGCCGTCGGCAGGTTGTGGATGCGATAGCCCATGTGCGACAGCACCGGCAGCATGGCGGAAAGCGCGACCTTGCCGTAGCCGCACATATCGTTAATCAGCAGCAGCTGAGTGTTCTTCATGAATGTCCCCCTTGGGTCGGGCATGGCGCGACGGCACCACAGTGCAACCAAGTGTAGCGCAGGGAACGTTGTGAGCGGAGGTGAGCGGTGCGAAGTGCAAATTGTTGCGGAAAGGTTTCGGAAATGGGGGCTGTTTGCTCCATGGCGGCCTAGTTAATGCTACTCATATAGCGGCCTTGCCAAAAACTATGCCTATTTACTACGTTTAACCGCCCGCCTCTAACCACAACGAATTTCTCTCCAACAAAACCGCAGGTAGATAGCTTGCGTTTTTTCAGAAACAGCTGTTGTGGTCAGTGATGCTGGATTCATCGTAGTAATTAGGCATAGTTTTTGGCAAGGCCGCTTCGAAAGGCATCATCGCGGCCCAAAGTAATCCCTTTTCCTCCGTCCCCAAGGGATCACATGCACCGAAGCGGACCGTGGCGGAATCACATGTTGAGGACGGACAGCGAAAACGCTCCTAAGCGAGCAAGGTGGCGTGAAAGAGGAGGGCATAGGCCTTGTGGCCATGCCCGACGATTGAACGCCAGATTGCCGCTTAGGAGCGTTTGCAGCGTCGAGCGGTTACGGCGTTTGGTAAAACGCCGTAACTTAATAAGTTTGGTACCTTGACAATCAGTTAGGTACCTCTAGAATCACTTAGGTACAAAACAATCCCTCTACCTAACTAAAGAAAGGAGCAATGCAGCGACATGTGTGTTGAACCACTCGTCTATCCGCACGAACCCGGCGGCGACCCCTCGCAGCCGGCAGACCAGCCGCCCGCGATGAGCGAGCAGGATAAGCTTGCCAAGCGCATCCTCAATAATCTGGGCTTTTGCGGCCATTACATGCATTTTCATGGCGGAGGCGTGTCCGGCAAGGCGCCCATCATCTGCCTGCTGGCCAAGCAACCCGGCGGCGAGATGTCGCAGCAGGAGCTCGGCATGCACTTTGACCTCAAGCCGGGATCGCTTTCCGAGATCCTGTCCAAGCTCGAGCTCAACGGCCTCATCGAGCGCAGCCGTAACCCCAAGGATCGACGGCAGCTCACCATTCGCCTGACCGAAACCGGCCGGGAAAACGCCCGCATCGACCAGGCGGCCCGCATTCGCTTTAGAGAGCAGGCCTTTAGCGCGCTCACCCATGACGAGCGCGAGGACCTCGCCGAAATGCTCGATAAAATCCGCGTAACCTGGGAGGAACTGGATGATTAAAACCCTCATGGGCAGCATCCGCGACTATATGAAAGTCACCGTTGCCACGCCGTTGCTCGTGCTTGGCGAGGTGCTCTGCGAGATGCTGATTCCATTCATCACCGCCAACCTGATCGACGCTATCAAAGACGGCGCCACCGTAGCCGAGATGCTTCCCACCGCAGGCTTTTTGGTGCTCATCGCGCTGACGTCGCTTGCTTTTGGCGCCGCGGCCGGCGTCACCTGCAGCCATGCGAGCTGCGGGTTCGCCAAGAACCTGCGTCACGACCTGTTCTACAAGATCCAGACGTTCAGCTTTGCCAACATCGATGAGTTCTCGAGTTCCTCACTCGTCACGCGTCTGACCACCGACATCAACAACGTTCAGCAGGCCTTTATGATGATCATCCGTATCGCCGTGCGCGCGCCGCTGGTCTTGATCTTCGCCTTTACCATGGCATTTATCATGGGCGGCAGCGTCGCCATGGTCTACCTGGTCATCATTCCGCTGCTGGGCTTTGGACTGTTCTTTATCATCTTTAAGGTGCGCCCCATCTTCTCGCGCGTGTTCCACAAGTACGATGCCCTTAACGAGTCCGTCGAGGAAAACGTCACCGGCATGCGCGTGGTCAAGAGCTATGTGCGCGAAGACTTTGAGAAGGAGAAGTTCGCGACCGCCGCGCGCGACGTCCAGATGGACTTCACCCGCGCCGAGAAGCTGCTCGCCTTTAACAACCCCATGATGAACATCTGCGTCAACGGCGCGTTTGTCGTCATCATCTACCTGGGCTCCAAGCTCATCATCACGAGCCAGGGCACGCTGTTCGACGTGGGCCAGCTCTCCTCGACCTTTACCTATGGTTTCCAGATTCTCATGAGCCTGATGCAGCTGTCGATGATCTTTGTCATGGTGACCATGGCCGACGAATCGGCACACCGCATTGCCGAGGTGCTGGCCGCCGAGCCCACGATCGCCGATCCCGCCGAGCCCGTGCTCGAGGTTGCCGACGGTTCCATCGACTTTGACCACGTGAGCTTTAAGTATTCCAAGCATGCGAAGCGCCAGGCGCTCGACGATATCGACCTGCACATTACGAGCGGCGAGACCATCGGCATCATCGGCGGCACCGGCTCGGCCAAGTCCACGCTCGTTAACCTCATCGCCCGCCTGTACGACACCACCGAAGGCGCTGTGCGCGTGGGCGGCGTGGACGTGCGCGACTACGACCTGGACGCGCTGCGTCACCAGGTCGCCATGGTGCTGCAGAAAAACGTGCTGTTTAGCGGCACCATCGCCGAGAACCTGCGTTGGGGCGACCCGAACGCCACCGACGAGGAAGTCCGCGAGGCAGCTCATCTGGCCTGCGCCGACGAGTTTGTCGACGGTTTCCCCAAGGGCTACGACACCTGGATCGAACAGGGCGGCTCTAATGTTTCGGGCGGTCAGAAGCAGCGCCTGTGCATTGCACGCGCCCTGCTGCGTCGCCCCAAGATCTTAATCCTGGACGACTCCACCAGCGCCGTCGACACCAAGACCGACGCCAAGATCCGCGCAGGGTTGGCAAGCTATCTGCCCAACACGACCAAGCTCATCATCGCCCAACGCATCAGCTCCGTGCAGGACGCAGACCGCATCATCGTCATGGAGGGCGGCCGTATCGCGCAGATCGGCAACCATGACGAGCTACTCAAGACGAGCGAGATCTACCGCGAGACCTTTACCTCGCAAAACAAGATGTCTGCCGAGGGCGAAGGGGCCGTCGAGGCCGACACCGAGGCATCCGCAACGCAAGCTCAGACCCAGGAAGGAGGCGAGGCACATGAGTAAGGCAACGACCGCCGAGCGCGCGCTCAACCGCAAGGGCGGCACCATGTCGCGCCTCATCAAGACGCTCTTTGGCTTCTACCCCGTGCTTTTGCCCCTCGTCGTCGTCGGCGTGGTGCTCTGCGCCATCATCAACTCCATCGGCGCGACCTTCCTTCAGAGCGCCCTACAGATCATTAGCGAATCGTGGCAGTCGGGCGATTGGGAAGCCGCACAGCCCAAGATTCTGCAGCTCGTGACCACCCTCGCCTGCATCTACGGCGTCGGTGTCCTGTCCTCGCTCTTCTGGAACCGCGCCATGGCTATCGTCACGCAGGGCTCGCTGGAGAAGCTGCGCGAGATGATGTTCAACCGCATGCAGGACCTGCCGATCCGCTACTTCGACACGCACCAGCGCGGCGATATCATGAGCCACTACACCAACGACATCGACACGCTGCGTCAGATGATCAGCCAGTCGCTGCCCAACCTGCTCATGACGATCATCATCATCGTCACGGTGTTCTTTATCATGCTGTACTACAGCGTGTGGATGTGCCTGGTCATTGTGGCAGGCGTCGCCTTTATGACCTTTATGACCAAGCTGCTCGGCTCCAACTCCGCGCGTTTCTTCATCGCGCAGCAGACCGAGCTCGGCGTGGTCGAGGGCCATATCGAGGAAGTCATGAACGGTCAGAAGGTCGTCAAGGCGTTCTGCCACGAGTCTGCCGCCGAGGCCGATTTTGACGAGCGCAACGAAAAGCTCTTCGAGGTCTCGCAGAAGGCCAACATGTACGCCAACATCCTCATGCCCATCCTTATGAACCTGGGTAATCTGCTCTACGTGCTGGTGGCGCTCGCCGGCGGCATTTTCCTGGCGCTGGGCGTGCCCAACCTGAGCATCTCGGGCATGGCGCTGTCCATCGCCGTCGTGGTGCCGTTCCTTAACATGACCAAGCAGTTCTGCGGACAGATCGGCCAGATCTCGCAGCAGATCAACGCCGTGGTCATGGGTCTGGCCGGCGCCGACCGCATCTTTGAGCTCATCGATGAGGAGCCCGAGGCCGACGAAGGCTACGTGACGCTCGTCAACGCGCAGGTAAACCCCGAGACCTGGGAGCTCGAGGAGGCCGACCACCACACCGGCATGTGGGCATGGAAACATCCGCACCGCGCAACCGGCGAGATCGAGTACGTGCCGCTGCGCGGCGACTTGGTTATGGACAACGTGGACTTTGGCTACACGCCCGACCACGAGGTGCTGCACGGCGTGTCCGTATACGCCAAGCCGGGCCAGAAGGTTGCGTTTGTCGGCGCCACCGGTGCCGGCAAGACGACTATCACCAACCTCATCAACCGTTTCTATGACATTGCCGACGGCAAGATCCGCTACGACGGTATCAACGTCAATAAGATTCGCAAGGCCGATCTGCGCCGCTCACTGGGCGTCGTGCTGCAGGACGTGAACCTGTTCACCGGCACCGTGATGGATAACATCCGCTACGGCAACCTGGATGCCACCGACGAGGAGTGCATCGCGGCGGCCAAGCTTGCCGGCGCGGACGACTTTATCACACGCCTGCCCGACGGCTATGACACCATGCTCACCGGCAACGGCGCCCAACTGTCGCAGGGCCAGCGTCAGCTAATTTCGATCGCACGCGCCGCCGTCGCCGATCCGCCGGCGATGATCCTGGACGAGGCCACGAGCTCCATCGACACCCGCACCGAGGCCATCGTACAGGCGGGCATGGACAAGCTCATGGAGGGCCGCACGACGTTTGTCATCGCACACCGCCTGTCCACCGTGCGCAACTCCGACGCGATCATCTGTCTGGATCACGGCCGCATCATCGAGCGCGGCAACCACGACGAGCTGATCGCCAAGCGCGGGTATTACTACCAGCTGTACACGGGAGCGTTTGAGCTGGAGTAGGAACGGTTACTGACGGAGGGCTCCCCGGGGCGTCGGGGTAATTCCTCCGTGCTCAAACATTCTCGCTTCGCTGCGAAACTGCGCGCGGAGGAAATACCCCGCCGCCCCGGGGCACCCTCCTGCGCGCAATCAGCCCGTTGTTTAAAACGGAATAAAGGTTAGTGAGGCCCTGGCCGTTTGGCCAGGGCCTCGTTTTGTGTAAGCTACTTGAGGAGTTGGGCCATGGCGTTGACGAATTTTTGTACTTGGAGGGTGGGCTCGAGCGGGTAGTGCAAGAAGACCGGCACCTCGCGGCCACATAGGAACGGCACGCCTACAAAAGCCGGGTGCACGCCCGACCATGCGCCGCAGGTGAGCACCGCGTCGCCCTTTTCCTCCGCCTCGTTAAAGAGCGCAAAGTCAAAACTGTCCACGTCGATCACGTCCACGCCGCCATCGGCCAAAAGATCGATGCGCAGGCTGTCCATGGCGTCGTTGCCGTGGCGCAGTACGCGCAGACGCATACCCTCCAAGTCGGCAACCGTAATGCGATTCTTGCGCGCCAGCGGGCTCGTGCGCGGCAGATCGATATAAAACGGCACGTTGACAATGCGGAGCTTTTGGCAGGCATCACCCCAGCGTGGGGTAGAAAAACTCGATTGCACCACATCGACCTCGCGGCCCAAGCTACGCATGACGGTCTCGCGCTCGTCGTAGAGATCGCTTACCGGCACGATTTCAAATCGCAGCGACGGTTCCAGATCGTGGATGCCCGACCACATCGACAGCGTTTGGCGCCCCGGGCACATCATCGACACGCCCAGGCGCACGGCACCGCCATCGCCCGCCGCGCGTCGGGCACGGCGCAGCGCGTCCTCGGACTGCCGCATGATCGAGCGCGCGTCGTCCACCAGCAGTGCGCCGGCCGGCGTCACTTTGACGCCCGAGTGCGAGCGTTCGAACAGCGTGATGCCGAACTCGGCCTCGAAGCCCGACACCTGCTTGACGAGCGCCGGAGTCGACACGCGCAATTGTGCCGCCGCACGCGAGAAGCTTCCCAGCTCCGCAGCGGCCGATATGGCCTCAAGTCGTCGATCGTACACGTCAATCTCCCGTTTTCGCGCCCGTGGCCACATGGTGCCACAGGAGGTTGTTTTCGCAGGTCATGCGCTCAATTGAGAATAAACTGCATCGCACAGTGTAAACCTATGGTTAACGCCATTCTAACAAATATGCAATTCACCTGCGCAAATGCAAAGCATACGATAACCAGCGAAAACCACGTGGGTCGGTTAATGGGAGCGACCCACCGGGAGGCACAAGAAGGGAAGTTCCTATGAGCAATTGGCTTAAGCTCGAGGGCGATGTCTGCGCTGTGACTGGAGCGCTCGGCGGCATGGGCGTCGAGATTTGCCGCGAGTTCGCCCGCAATGGCGCCAACGTCGTCCTGCTCGACCTGGACGAGGAGAAGGTCAAGGCCGCTGCCGCCGACCTCGCTGCCGAGTTTGGCATCCATGCCGAGGGCTACAAGATGAACGCCACCGACGAGGCCGAGGTTCAGGCTGCCGTCGACGCCACCATCGCCGACTTCGGTCGCGTCGACGTTCTCGTCAACACCGCCGGCATCCTGCGCTTCGCCGCCATGGAGGACCTGCCGCTGAGCGACTGGAACGAGGTCCTCAACGTCAACCTTACCGGCTACTTCATCACCTCGCAGCGCTTTGGTCGCGAGATGATTAAGGCCGGCCAGGGTCGCCTGGTTCACATCTCGACCGTTGCCAGCCACTCCCCCGAGACGTTCTCGGGCGTGTACAGCTCCACCAAGGCCGGCGTCAACATGATGTCCAAGATGCTCGCCGCCGAGTGGGGCCCCTACGGCGTGCGCTCCAACTGCGTCGAGCCCTGCTTTGTTAAGACCCCGATGTCGGCGAGCTTTTACGCCGACCCCGAGGTCGAGAAGAGCCGCAGCCGCCTCATCGCCACGCGCCGCATCGGCGAGGTCAGCGATATCGCCAGCGCCGTCATGTTCCTGGCGTCCAAGCGCTCGGACTTTACCACCGGCGACGCCATCAAAGTCGACGGCGGCTTCTCCAATATGATGGGCGACCTCACCGCCAAGCCCGGCGGCCGTCGAGCCTTTGCCGACAACTACCTCAAGAACAAGGGTGTCGAGCTTTGGTCCGATGAGTCCGGCGTCGCAAAGCCGACTGACCAGTAAACAAGCCCGGTAGAAAGGGACGCGTGGCAAGCACCTAGGCGGCGTTTGCCCCTCCCCTCCCCCGTATCGATTAGAAAGAGTCCAATGGCTTCCACCAACTCCAACAAGGGTCGCGCCGTCGTGCTTTCCGCCGCGTGCGTCACCATGTTCTTCATCAGCTCCATCGCGCTGTATTCCGTTGTGAGCAAGAACCTGCTCGCCGTCTATCCCGAGTGGTCCAGCGCTCTTACCTGGGCCTTCCCGGCCTTTCAGACCATCATGGCCGTGACGGGCATCTTCGCCGGCCGCATCTCCGATAAGATCGGCCCGCGCAACGTCGTGATCGCTGCCGCCGTGTGCTACGGCGTGGGCTGGTTCATGTCCGGCACCGTCACCGAGCCGTGGCAGTTCTACCTGTGGTTCTCGCTCGTCGCCGCCATCGGCAACGGCCTGGGCTACAACCCCGCGCTCACCACCGGCCAAAAGTGGTTCATCGACAAAAAGGGCCTCGCCTCCGGCATCACCCTGGCCGCTTCGACCGCCGGCCCCGCCGTGCTGTCCCCGGTGCTCGCCTCGCTGCTCATCCCGAGCCTTGGCATCTTTGGCGCCCTTAAGGCACTCGGCGTCATCTTCTTTGTGGCGATCGCCGCCTCCGCCCTGTTCCTGAAGGCCCCCGAGGCCGGTTGGCTGCCCGAGGGCTTCGAGGCCCCCAAGGGCGGCGCGCACGCCGGCACCTTCGGCGACCTCACCCCGGGCGAGATGGTCAAAACCCCGCGCTTCTGGGTCCTCATCGCCGCCTTCGCCTTCGCCGCCACCGCGGGCACCCTGCTCGTGGGCAAGGTTGCCTCCATCGCCGCTGTCCAGCTCTTCGCCGACCCCACGAGCGCCGCGGCCGTCGCCCTCGGCGGCGTGGTCGTCTCCGTCAACACCTGCGCCAACCTGGTCGGCCGTCTGTCCTTTGGCCAGATCATCGACAAGCTCGGCGCCTACAAGTCGCTGCTCATCAGCCTTGTCGTCACCATCGTCGCGCTCGTCATCATGTCGATGAGCTTTACGCAGAGCATGTTCTTTGTGGCGCTCGCCCTGCTCGGCTTTAGCTTTGGCGCCCTGCTCGTCATCTACCCGCCGCTCACCGGTGGCGCCTTTGGCACCAGCAACATCGGCGTCAACTACGGCATCATGTTTTTGGGCTATGCCGCTTCCACCTGGATCAGCCAGCCCATCACCGCCGTGCTGTATCACGCCGAGGCCGGCAGCGCCGCCTACCAGCAGTCCTTCTACGGCGCCATTGTGATTGCCGCCATCGCCGTCGTGCTCACCGTCTACATGATGGTCTCCGACAGCAAGAAGAAGTCCGCTTAGTTTTACCGATGTGACAAAGGGACTGTCCCTTTGTCACATTCCACCAGCCACCAGCATTAAGGAGTCGAAATGTCTGAGCTCAACCCCGTCCGCATTGCCGTTATCGGCGCCGGCGCCATGGGCCGCAACCACATCCGCTTTGTCACCGAGGAGCCCGAGGCCGAACTCGTCGCCATCGCCGACGCCTTTGAGGGCGCCCGCGCCACGGCCGAGGCCGCCGGCGTGCCGTTTTACACCGATCCCGCCCAGATGATGGACGAGGCCAAGCCCGAGGCCGTCATCATCGCCACCCCCAACGACCTGCACCTGGGCGTTGCCCGCGAGGCCATCAAGCGCAACATCGTGCCGCTGGTCGAAAAGCCGATCTCCAACGACCTCGAGGATGCCCAGGCCTTCGCCGCCGAGGCCGAGACCGCCGGCGTGCCCGTGCTCGTGGGTCAGCACCGTCGTCACAACCCCTTCGTCAACAAGGCCAAGGAGATCATCGAGTCCGGCGAGCTGGGCAAGCTCACCGTGTCGAGCTTCCACTATATGATCTATAAGAATGACGAGTACTTCGATGTCGAGTGGCGCCGCAAGAAGGGTGCCGGCCCGATCCTGGTCAACCTGGTGCACGACGTCGACCTGCTCCGCTACCTGCTGGGCGAGCCCGTTGCCGTCCAGGGCATGCAGTCCAGCGCCGCCCGCGGTTTTGAGACCGAGGACTCCGCCGTGGTCAACGTCCGTTTTGCCGATGGCGCGCTCGCAAGCATGACCATCTCCGACGCCACCGCCAGCCCCTGGAACTGGGAGGCAACCGCTCGCGAGGATCCGCAGTATCGCCCCTTCGACGCCGATGCCTACTTTATTGGCGGTACCAAGGGCGCCCTTTCGCTACCCCGCCTGCACCAGTTCTCCTACGACGGTGCCTCCAACTGGCACAAGCCGCTGCAGATGGAGATCCCGGCTGTGGACCCGGCGCTGCCGCACAAGATGCAGCTCAAGCACTTTGTGAAGGTCGTCCGCCGCGAGGTCGAGCCCGTCGTGACCCCCGCCGACAACGTCAAGACGCTCACGCTTCTCAACGCCATCAAGGAGGCCGCCGAGACCGGCCAGCTCGTCGAGCTGTAATGCCTTGAGAGCGGCCGCGGCAGAAACCCCATGCCGAGTCCCTCGGTCCGCCACAAATAAGCCCCTCTTCTTTGCCCCGCGAGCAGCCTCCTGCCCGCGGGGCATTTTGCTACGTTGCCAATGATTTTTCTGGGACGGGGGACTTTTTGCACCTCAGCTTGATTCGTTCGCCACGAAATGTGCCTATCTACTACGTTTAACCAATCACCCTCATCCATACCGAATTTCGCGAAATAAAAACCGCAGGTAGACGGGTTGCGCATTTTCGGAAAACCCAGGTATGGCCAGCCCCTACGGGTAAAACGTAGTAGATAGGCCGTTTTTGTGGCGCGGCCCCAAAACAGTCTTTTGGGACGGGTGGTATCCTTTGTAGCTCCGCGCTACAAACGCACCTCAAACGCAAGGAGTCCCATGGATCTTATCGCCCAGCTCGCGCGCGAGCTCAACCTTAAGGCCGCCAACGTCGAGGCGGCCGTCAAGCTCATCGACGAGGGAAACACCATTCCCTTTATCTCGCGCTACCGCAAGGAAGCCACGGGCGGCATGGACGACGTCGCCCTGCGCGCACTCGACGAGCGCCTGTCCTACCTGCGCAATCTTGAGCAGCGTAAAGAGGACGTCATCCTGCTCATCGATGCCCAGGGCAAACTCACGCCCGAACTCGAGCAACAGATTCGCGAGGCCACACAGCTCCAGCGTGTCGAGGACCTCTACAAGCCCTACCGCAAAAAGCGCATGACCCGCGCGCAGAAGGCACGCGAGGCCGGCCTGGAGCCGCTCGCCAACATGATCATCATGCAGGCCTCGGCCAAGGGCAGCGCACTCGACGCCGCCGCGGCATACGTCAACGAGGAGGCCGGCTTCGACACGCCCGAGAAGGCGCTCGCCGGCGCCGCCGACATCGTGGCCGAGACGGTGGCCGAGGACCCCGAGAACGTCGCCGACCTGCGCGCCTTTACGCAAAACACCGCCGACATCGTCGTCGAGGCCACCGACCCCGCCGAGAAGACCCCCTACGAGCCGTACTACAGCTATGATGAGCCGCTGCGTCGCATCCCCAACCACCGTGTGCTGGCTATCGACCGCGGTGAGCGTGAGGGCAAGCTCCGCGTGCGCGTGAACGTCGACGGCGCTGCCGCTACGGCACGCCTCGGCAGCCGCTGGCCCCGTCGCCAGGGCGTGTTTGCTCCCGTCTTTGACGCCGCCATCGCCGATGGCTACAAGCGCCTCATGGCCCCCTCGCTGGAGCGCGAGGCCCGCGCCAAACTCACCGTTCGTGCCCAGACCGAGGCCATCAACGTCTTTGCCAAGAATCTCGAGGGCTTGCTCTCGGCGCGCCCCGTGCGCGGCGCCCGCGTGCTCGCGCTCGATCCGGGCTACCGCACCGGCTGCAAGGTCGCCGTCATGGACGAGACCGGCAAGCTACTCGACCACGGCGTGGTCTATCCCACCAAGCCGCGCCACGACGTCGCCGGCACCAAGCGCGAGCTCGCCCGCCTCGTCAAGAAGGACGGCGTCAACACCATCGTCATCGGCAACGGCACCGCCAGCCACGAGACCGAGGAAGTCGTCTCGGAGTTCATTACCGAGCAGGCACCCAGCCTTCGCTACACCATCGTCAACGAGGCCGGCGCGTCGGTGTACTCCGCCTCCGAGCTCGCCAGCCAGGAATATCCCGACCTAGACGTCACCGTACGTGGCGCCATGAGCCTGGGCCGCCGTCTGCAAGACCCGCTGGCAGAGCTCGTCAAGATTCCGCCCCAGTCCATCGGCGTTGGCCAGTACCAGCACGACCTTGACCAGGCCGAGCTTTCGCGCACCCTGGGCCACGTGGTGGAAGACGTCGTCAACCGTGTGGGCGTCGACGTCAACACCGCGAGCGCAAGCCTGCTGGGCTACGTGTCGGGCATTACGCCGAGCGTAGCCAAAAACATCGTGGCCTACCGCGAGGAAAACGGCGCCTTTACCGATCGCCGCCAGCTCAAGAAGGTCCCCAAGCTGGGACCCAAGGCGTACCTCAACGCCGCAGGTTTCCTGCGCATCAGCGGCGGCAAGAACCCGCTCGACGCGACAAGCGTCCACCCCGAAAGCTACGAGGTGGCCACGGCCGTCCTGGAGCGCGCCGGCGTTGCGGCAAGCGAGCTCAGCCGCGGCGGCGTGCCCGATATCGAGCGCCGCCTGGGCAGCATCTCGGCGCTGGCAAGCGACCTGGACTGCGGCACCCTCACGCTCATCGACATCGTCAACGAGCTCAAGAAGCCCGGTCGCGACCCGCGCGACGACGCGCCCGAGGTAGTCTTTAGCCGCTCGGCGCTTTCGATCGACGACCTGGAGCCCGGCATGGAACTCAAGGGCACGGTGCGCAACGTTGTGGACTTTGGCGCCTTCGTCGACGTGGGCGTGCACCAGGACGGCCTCGTACACATCTCCAAGCTGGCCAACCGCTTCGTCAAGCACCCCAGCGACGTGGTGCGCGTCGGTGACACGGTCAAGGTGTGGGTTGAAAAGGTCGATCGCGACCGCAAGAAGATCTCCCTCACCATGGTGCAGGGGAAGTAAACCGCCAAAGCAAGGGTCCCCCCTCTCGCGACGTGCAAAATCGCGAGTATTCTGCAAATTCCACCGTTCCGGATGCCCCTCAGAGACGAAAAAGCAAGAAACAGCCCCCGTTTTAGCGTCATCAGAGCCAAAACGGGGGCTGTTCCATGCTTCACCCAGCTGGTAAAAGCCTTTACCTTGCTGAATACTCTCAATTTTGCACGGCGCAGGCGGGGGTACCTTTGTCCACGGCAGGATATGGAAGCCTATCACCAACCTACCGGCAAGTTCGTGTCGGCAGCCCCGGCCTTTCCTTTGCCTAGCGCGACCCTCGCGAAGCGCGTGAGCGATAGGGAAAGGAAAGGCCGGGGCGAACAACCCGCGATGTAGCCAGCGTTCGCGTTACGGCAGGATATGGAAACCGAGCGAGGCGATATCCTTGGCAAAACCGCGCACGGTATCGAGCGAGACCTCGTACGGGTCACGGCCGATGTTCTTACGCTTGGCCAGGATGCTGTTGGGCACCGTGATGATCCGGCAACCGCATCCTTCCGCCTGGTAAATATTGATAAGCTCACGCGTGGACGCCCACAGGACCTCGCAGTTGGGCTTGGCGACGGCCTTCTTGACCGACTCCGTCATAAACGGAATGGGATCGACGCCGGTGTCGGCGATGCGGCCGGCAAAGAGCGAGATGATTGACGGCGTCTCGGCGTCAACGGCCTCGACCATCTCGTCGACCTGCGCAGGCGTAAAGATGGTGGTGACGTTGACCTTGATGCCGTCGGCCGAAAGCTTGCGGACCAGCTCGGCGGTGGACTCGCCCTTGGTAGTCACGCACGGAATCTTGACATAGACGTTCTCGGCCCAGGTAGCGATCTCGCGCGCCTCGACCTCCATGGTCTCGACGTCGTCGGCAAAGACCTCAAACGACACGGATACATCGGTGATGTGGGTCAAGACCTCTTTGGCAAACGCGCGGTAATCCGTCACGCCACCCTTTTTCATAAGGGACGGGTTGGTCGTGAAACCCTGAACGTTGCCGTTCTCGTACATGTCGAGCATGCCCTCGAGGTTTGCACCGTCAGCGAACACCTTGATTGCCATCTGCCTGATTCCTTTCGCTTGCACATGGGCGTTAAACTGCTAAACACTTTACCTACGTTTACCAAGGCGTGAACTGCGGTTTTTTATCTTCTCGGCGAACGGTTTTGCAGTTTTACCATTTTTATATCGACACCCCAGCGGCAAAACGTTTTTGCTGATCATCGCGGTTGATTCCGTTCGCGGCGCAGAGACAGCACTTCACCGGTGCGTTTTCGCAACCGCTCCAAAACAAAAAGCGGTGACGCCTCATTTGAGACGCCACCGCTTCCGTGTAGGAGCCGGTTATCGGAGCTCCGCCCGATTAGGGCTTAACGTATGCCTGGATTACTCTTCCTCAACGTGATTGATCACAGCACCCTTGGTGTGGATGAAGTTGGGGACGAAGGCGACGATCAGAAGGACAGCAAGAATCGCGTAGACACCGGTGGTACCGAAGGCCTCGGCAGCGCGGCCAAGCGTAATACCAATGACGGAGAAATCGAAGTCGCCGAACGTAGTGTTCTTGAAGCCAAAGACGTCAAGAACGGGCAGGAGCAGGGCCGGGGCAAAGGTGATGAGCAGGCCGTTGACGAAAGCGCCAAGAGCTGCGCCCTTGCGACCGCCGGTAGCATTGCCGTAGATGCCCGCGGTAGCACCGCAGAAGAAGTGGGGAACCATGCCCGGGATGATGAAGATGCCCAGGGTAGCGCCCACGATGAACATACCGACCACGCCACCGATGAAGGAAGCGACAAAGCCGAGGATGACGGCGGTGGGAGCATAGGGGAAGAAGACGGCGCAGTCGACGGCGGGGATGGCACCGGGGATCAGCTTGTTGGAGATGCCCTGGAAAGCCGGGACCAGGTCGGCAAGGATCATACGAACGCCGTTGTAGACGATAGTGACACCGACGGCGAAGGACAGGGCACAGGTCAGGGCATAGACAATCACGTTGTCGCCGCCAGCGGTCTTGGTAACGACCGCAGGATCTGCGATGTAAGCGGCGAAAGCGGTAACCAGGTAGAAGAAGGCCATGGTAAGAGCCGTGGAGATGGTAGTGTCGCGCAGGAAGGCGAACTTCTCGGGAACCTCGATCTTCTCGGTGCTGTTCTCCTCGGCGTCCTTAGCAAAAAGCGTACCGACTGCAGCGGAGATGTAATAGGCGAGTGAACCGAAGTGGCCCATGGCGATTTCATCGCCATCGGTAACCTTCTCGGTGAAACGCTGACCAACGGCGGGAAGCATAGCGCTCACGAGGCCCAGGAACATGCCGCCCACGATGACAAGCTGGACATCCTGGAAGCCAGATGCCTGCAGAACGGCAGACAGCAGGCAGGCCATAAACATGCTGTGATGGCCCGTCAGGAAGATGTACTTAAACTTGGTAAAGCGGGCAATGATAATGTTCACGACATAGCCGAGAATCAGGATCATCATGGTCTGAACGCCGAGGACGCTCTGAGCCATCGAAACGACGACCTCGTTGTTGGGCACGACGCCGGTGATGTGGAAACCGGTCTCGATGAAGGTACCCAGCGGAGCAAGGTTCTCCTGAACAACAGCGGCGCCGGCAGACAGCATGATGTAACCAAGAATGGGCTTCAGGGTGCCCGTCATCACCTTGTGGGCAGGACGCTTAAGCGCGACAAGGCCCACAAAGGCAAATAGACCCATAATCCACGCTGGCTTGGTCAGAATCGATTGGATAAACTCAAGTATGGGAAGGATGGCTTGCATCTGCGCTTCCTTTCTCTCTAACGTGGGCGCGTTTCCCTCTTCCACAGGGAACCGCCCTTTTTTGTGCCGCTTTAGGCGTTAGCGGCGGCCGCCTTGATTGCCTCGAGGGCGTCTTCGCGGATCTTCTTCTTGTTCACATAGCTGCGAACGATCACAACGTTGCCGTGGAGCTCGGGGGCGAGTTCCTTAACGGTGATGAACAGATCCGGATTTGCGGAAGAAGCACCGTTCAGGTCCATAGACTCAACGTCGGCCTTGATGCCCTCCTCCTCGCAAAGCTCCTCGACTTTGCCAGCGAGCATCAGGCTGGACCCGATGCCGTTTCCGCATACGGTGATGATATGCATGGCAACCTTCCTCTCCTACACGTGACGGTTTTCCGTCTATCCAAAAGCGGCGACGCATCGCCGTGCCATTAAGGCCTAAAAGAATGAACGCATGGTCTCCAAAACCTGCTCGGGCGTATCGCATGCGCTGAGCTTGGCAACGCAGTCCTCGTCCTCGAACATCTGCGAAAGCTCCGCCAAGCAGCCAAGATGAGCCTTGGGGTCGGGTGCGCAAATACCCACGAGCACGTGAACCGGATCGAAATCCTCGTGTCCAAACGCAACGGCTGGGTCAAGCGTGACGATACAGATTCCCGCTTCGCTCACATTGCCATCTGCCTGAGCGTGGGGCATGGCGATGCCCTCTTCCAAGACCATATAGGGGCCGAATTTGTGAACCGATGAAATCATGGCGTCAACATAGCTCTGATCGCATTTGCCAGCGTCTACGAGCAACTTACCGCATGCCCTGATCGCTTCCTCCCAGTCGGAGGCCTCGACGTGGCAGGCAACAAGCTCGGGCTTAAGAAGATCGGTCAGCATGCTCGTCCCCTACTCCTCGGGCAGGATATGAAAACCAAGCGCCTGAATGTCGCGGGCAAAACCCTTGACCGTATCAAGCGAGTACTCAAGCAAATCTTTCCCGAAATTCTTGCGCTTGGCAAGAAGGGCATTGGGGACCGTAATGATCTGGCATCCAACGGACTCCGCCTGGAAGATATTGAGGACCTCGCGCGTAGACGCCCAGAGAACCTCGGCAGCAGGCTTAACGGCAGCCTTCTTTACGGACTCCGCCATGAGGGGCAGCGGATCGACGCCGGTATCGGCAATGCGACCGGCGAAGATGGACAGAATAGAGGGGGTCTCAGCAGAGACGGCATCGACAAACTCGTCGACCTGCTCGGGCGTGAAGATAGTGGTGACATTCACCTTGATGCCGTCGGCAGAAAGGCGCTTGACCAGCGCGGCAGTGGACTCACCCTTGGTGTTGAGCGCCGGGATCTTAACGTAGACGTTGTCTGCCCAGGTTGCGATCTCGCGAGCCTCGGCTTCCATACCCGCCTCGTCGTCGGCGAATACCTCAAAAGAGACCGACACATCAGTAATGTGCTCAAGAACCGTCTTGGCAAAAGCGCGGTAGTCGGTCACGCCGCCGGCCTTCATAAGGGAAGGATTGGTCGTGAAGCCCTGAACGTTGCCATTGTCATGCATGTCAAGCATACCCTCGAGGTTAGCGCCGTCGGCAAACACCTTGATCGCCATGTTCGGTCCTTTCTCATCTAACACTATTGCTATCGAAAGCCTTCTTCTTTGTTTCAAAAGCTTTTCGGTTTTCTTTTATAAACCATTTCAAAAGCTATCGAAAGCTCAATTGTCAACTTTCCGTGAACGGTCGAATATCGGGCGTGAACGTACTTCTTTTGGGCGGCACCTTCAGAATGAGACTCTTTATAGCCCGTTTACGTGCGAACTATCTGCTACGCATGCATTTGTGACATGCCATTCCGTTCTTTTGATTCATTCGAATTTGCCTTGTTCTTTTCATATCGATACGTTATATTTCGATTACGAAAGGCGCATCTTTTACCTTTTGTTCAAAAGGAGCGGCATATGGCATCTACTTCAGACCTTTCACCGGCCGAGCGTCAGCGATTTATCATGAATTGGCTGGCCGAAAAGCCAAATATCTCGGTATCCGACATCGTTCGCCGTTTTTCGGTTTCGGAAGTCACCGCACGACACGACCTCATCTCGCTGGAATCCGAAGGCAAGCTGCGTCGCGTACGCGGCGGAGCGGTATCGCTTTCTCGCTCCAACGCAATCTCGTATCCCGAGGAGCGCATCAATGTCCAAGTCGAGGCCAAGGAAGCCATCGCCGCAACCGCAGCAACTCTTGTTGATGATGGCGATGTTCTGGTAATTGATATCGGCACCACAGGCTTTTACTTCGCTAAGGCCCTCATGGACAAGCGTGAGATCACCATTATCACCGGCGATCTTGCAATCGCGAACTACGCCAGCTTCAATCTCCCCAATGCTTCGGTAGTGCTGCTGGGCGGCTCCGTGCGCAAGGGCCACCTCTATCTCGCGGGCGCACTGACGCTCGACTGCATGAGCAAACTACATGCCGACAAGGCGTTTGTCAGTGCTGACGGATTCCACCCCGACCACGGTTTTACCGTCGAGCACGACTTCTCGGCCATGATCAAGCATATGTACCTTACCAACTCAAACCAGGGCTACATGATGGTTGACCAGGGAAAGTTCAACAAGACCAGTTTTTATCAGTCCGCGCAGATCGATGACCTCGACGGCATCATCGTTGATGGAGACAACGAGGGCATCATGACGGCGGCGATCGAGAGCAGTCGCAGTCATCCCAAGCTCTATATTGCAAAATAGCTCAAATGGCCGGGTCGCCCCCACTGCGGGCGACCCGGCCATTTATTAAATCAACCCAAAATGGCGCATCGCTGTGACGGTGCCATCGTGTGCGACATCGTCGGTCACGTAGTCGGCGATCGCCTTGACCTCGGGCATGGCGTTGCCCATGGCGACAGCCGTCTCGACGGCGGCGAGCATGCCCAGGTCGTTGCCCGAATCGCCAAAGCCAAAGGTGCGCGCATTTCCCGCGCGACCCAGATACTCCAGCGCCCGCGCCACGCCCACGCCCTTGTCGATGCCCTTGGGGCTCAGCTCGCGATTCTGACCACCGGTGTTGCACAGCTCAAACTCGCGCTCGATAAAGCCGTCATCGTTGGCTACGCGAGCCAGGTCGCACGCGTTAATGCACACCTTGCCTACGCGCAAGCGGCCATCGACGCGCATCTGATCAACGCCATGCACCACGCCGGCGCCTAGCAGAAATGACTGTTCGACACCAACTGGCTCAAGTGAATAGGTGGCACCGTTCGTCTCGAACAACGCCTCGCCGCCCGCCACAGTAATGCGACGCGCGAGCTCCTCAACAATGTCCTCGTCAATGCAGTCCTCGTGTGCCACGCGGCCCTCGACCTCTAGCGTGGCCCCCGCCATGGCAACGATACCCGCCGGGTTCAGCGCGCGCAGGCCATCGGCAATCAGCCACAAGGGGCGACCCGTGCAGATAAATGCCTGGTGACCCGCATTGCGCAGGCGACCAAATGCATCGACAACGGCCTTCGACGGATGGATTGCATTGAAGTCCTTATCGGTCATATCGTCGGGATCGAACGACGTCAGCGTGCCGTCCACGTCAAAAAAGAGCACAGCGGGTTCGGGACACGCATCAATCATATGGGTTCCTTTCGAGGATAAGGGCAAACGAAGCATCCATCATATAATGGAGCGACGCAACCAGAGAGGTCACCCATGGAATTTTACGCAAGCTGCCCCGAGGGCTTTGAGTCCGCACTCGCCGATGAGCTTAAACGCCTCGGGCTTTCGCATGTCCGCCGCCTGAAGGGCCGCGCTACATTTGAGAGCGAGCTCGAAGAAGGCTATCGCGCCTGTCTGTGGTCGCGCCTGGCCAGCCGCGTGTTCGTGGTACTCGGGCGCTTTGAGGCGCAGGATGCCGATGAACTGTACGATAGCGTTTACGACATCGCCTGGGAGAGCATCGTCCGCCCGGGCGCTACCATCGCCATCACCGCCCGCGGCGTGACCGAGCAGCTGCGCAACACGCGCTTCTCGGCCCTGCGCGCCAAGGACGCGCTGTGCGACCGTCTGGCCGAGACCACGGGCCGTCGCGCCGACGTCGATGCCGCCGACCCCGGTGTTCACCTACTGCTTTCGCTGCGTCAGCGCCGCGCGAGCATCAGCCTGGACCTTTCGGGCGACCCGCTGTTCAAACGTCTGCCGCCCGCTGCGACCCGCGCCGGCGAGGGCGCGCACGTGCTGCGCCCCGACTACGCCGCCCTGGTGCTGGCGCAGGTCGGCTGGACCGCACTATGCGAGCGCGAGCTGACGGCCGACGATTACGAGAACGAAGCCCTTCCCACGCTGATCGATGCCTCGTGCGCCGGCGGCGGTCTGCTGCTGGAGGCCGTGAACATTCTGACCGACCGCGCCCCGGGCGCCGCACGCGAGCGCTGGGGTTTTGAGGGCTGGCAGCTGCACGATGCCGCCCTGTGGGAGCAGCTGCTTGCCGAGGCGCGCGAGCGCGAGGCGGCAGCGCGCGAGCGCCAGGCGCGCATCGTGGCCGTGGATGTTGACCCCGCCGCCCGTAAGACCGCTGAGCGCATGGTTAAATGTGCCGGCTACAAGCGCTTTGTCGATTTTTGCGCCGCCAAGTCCGCCACCGTACTGGACCACGCGGGCGCTGTCGCCGGCGCCGCCGTGGTCGCGGATACGACCGAGACACCGCTTTCGCTCATGCACGACGCCATGACGCTGGTCGGCGAGCTGCGCCGCGCGCCCGAGTTTGCCGCGGCGCCGGTCGCCGCACTCACCCGCGACGGCTTGCTGGCCCGCGCGCTCCACGCCGAGCCCGCGCGCTCCATCGCCGTCATGCCCAACAACGAAGAGGCGACCGTCGAAGTCTGGCCTTCGCTCGACCACGCCGCCGCAGCGTTTGAGGCTGCGACCAGTGCGGATACCGAGGCCGAGGTTGCGGATGCCAACGAAGTCAACGACAAAGCTGCCGCTTCCGCCATGCCCGAACCTGCCGCCACGCTCGACCTGGGCGACGGCAAGCCGCTGCCCGTGCTCATCCCCGAGTCCGGGCAGTTCGCCAACCGCCTGCGCAAGAATGCCCGTCTGCGCCGCAAGTGGGCCAAGCGCGAGGGCGTGAGCTGCTACCGCGTCTACGATGCCGACCTGCCCGACTACTCCGCCGCCATCGATCTGTACGAGGGTTGCCCGCAGACTCCGGGCCGCTGGCTCGTCATCGCCGAATACGCCGCGCCCAAGACCATCGACCCCGCACTGGCTCAGGCCCGTATGCTCGACATTCTGGCTATCGCGCCGCGCATCCTAGATGTTCCCGCCGAGCATGTGCACGCCAAGGCCCGCATGCGTTCGCGCGGTGGCTCGCAGTACGGCAAGCAGGGCGCCGGCAAGGGCGGATCGGGCGAACGCGCCAACATCGCGCGCCGTCGCCTCCCGCTCATCGAAGAGGGCGGCCTCACCTTTGCCGTCAACTTTGACGACTACCTGGACGTGGGCATCTTCTTGGACCACCGCGTCACCCGCAACCTGGTGCGCGAGCACGCCAAGCAGGCGCGCCGCTTCCTCAACCTGTTTGCCTACACCGGCACTGCCACCTGCTACGCGGCCGATGGCGGCGTCGAGGAGACCGTGACGGTCGACCTCTCCAACACCTATCTGGACTGGGCCGAGCGCAACATGTGCCAGAACGGCTTTGTGGGGCCTCAGCATCATTTTGTGCGCGACGACGTGCTCGCCTGGATTCGCGACCAGCGCCAGACGCGCAACCGCTGGGACCTGATCTTTGTCGACCCGCCAACGTTCTCGAACTCGTCCAAGATGGGCCGTCGCACCTGGGATGTCCAGCGCGACCATGTTGAGCTTTTGGCCGGCGTATCGCGCCTGCTTGCGCAGGGCGGCCATGCCATCTTTAGCTGCAACCTGCGCGGCTTCCGCCCCGAAACGCGCAAGCTCGCCCGCGCGGGCGTGGTGCTGGAGGACATTACGGCGCAGACCATCCCCGAGGACTTCGCGCGCAACCAGAAAGTGCACCACTGCTACATCGTGCGCCGCCTGCCCATCGAGGACGCCATGGCCGAGGTCGGCTTTAGCGCCGAGGAAATTGCCGAGCGCGTCGAGGAACTGCGCAACCCCGAGGCCCGCAAGACACGTGCAGCAGCGCCCGCGCACGCGCAGGCCGGCGACCGAGGGCCGCGCGGCAACGGCAAGTCCAGCTTTGCCGGCAAGCCCTCCCCCGCCGGCAAACCTAAAAAGAAGAAGTTCTACGCCAGCAAGCCCAAGGGCAGATAACAAAGTTGCGGTGGAATACGGACTTTTGCCTGGAATTAGGTAAATTTAGACCGTATTTCACCGCAACTCATATTGGGATGGCGGATGCCGACCTATCCCTGGATGACCAATCGGTAACCAATACCCACGCGCGTCTGGATATAGCGCGGATGCGCGGGGTCGGACTCGATCTTCTTGCGCAGCGTGCCCATAAAGACACGCAGGCTCGCCAGGTCGCTCTTGGTCGCCGTGCCCCAAATCTCGTGCAGGATAAACTGGTGCGTCAGTACCTTGTCGGCGTTATGCGCCAGCAGGCACAGGAGCTTATACTCGATTGGCGTCAGATGCAGTTCCTCGCCATCCATTGTGGCGATGCCGGCATCAAAATCGATATGCAGCTCACCGGTATCGAACGAGCCCTCGGAGACAACGCCGCCCGTCTGCGCATACGAAAGGCGCCTGAGCGTCGTGCGAATGCGCGCGAGCAGTTCCTCGACCGAAAACGGCTTGGTCAGATAGTCGTCGGCGCCGGCATCGAGCGCGCGGATTTTGTCCGCATCCTCGCTGCGCGCCGAGACCACGATAATCGGCATGCCCGACCATGCACGCACCGACTCCACCACCTTGACGCCGTCCATATCGGGCAGGCCCAGATCGAGCAGCACAATGCTCGGTGCCTGCGATGAGGCGGCGGCGATGGCGGCATGGGCGGTCTCCACAGCCATATGGCGCAAGCCGTGCGCCTCGAGCGCGGCAACAATAAGATTGCGAACGGCGGGGTCGTCCTCAACGACCAAGATGAGCGGTTTTACGGCAGAGTTCGGCACAGCGCTACTCCTTATCAAACGAAACGTCGGCGGCGGGAAGTTCAATCGTAAAGACCGAACCGTGCGGGTCCGCCGCGGCAACCTCTATGCTACCGCCATGTGCCAACGCAATGGAACGGCAGAGCGAAAGACCCAGGCCAACGCTGCGGTGGCTGTCGGCCAGACCATGGTTGGCGGTATAGAACGACTCGAAGATCCGCTCGCGATCCTCGGGCGCGATGCCCGGACCATCATCGGCCACCGAGCACGCCACGCGTCCATCGTCGACGCTAATCGAAATCATGATATGCGAGCCCGCGGGCGTATAGGTGATGGCGTTGTTCACCAGATTGACCACCAGCTGCACCATCAGGCGTGCATCGACGTTGACGAGCGCCGGCTCATCGCACGCCACCACCTTAAGGTCGTGCTCGCGCACGGCAGGGTTCACGTGGCGCAGCGCCTCCTCGACGATATCGTCCATGAGCTCGAGCGTGGTCGACAGGCGCATACCGCCACCCTCGAGCTTGGTGATGGCGAGCAGATTCTCGACGGTGGCGTTGAGCCACAGCGCATCCGAGCGAATGGATAGAAGCAGGCCGCGGCGCGTCTGGGCATCGAGCACCGCGGTGCCGGTCGAGCCCTGATCGAGCAGCACGTCGGCATTACCCGAAATACTGGTAAGCGGCGTGCGCAGATCATGCGAGATGGAGCGCAGCAGGTTGGCGCGCAGCTGTTCGTTTTTGGCGAGCACCGCCGCCTCCTCGCGGGCCTCCATGGCGCGGGCGCGGTCGAGCGCCAGCTCGCCTTCGCTCACGATGGCATCGGCAAGCGTCCGCTCCTCATGCGTCAGCACGTCGGGCTCGGCAACGATAGCCAGCACGCCCACCACCGAGGCGGGGTCGCCCGAACGGACGAAGCCGTCGCCCGTGCGAACCGTCAGGTAGATGCCATAAAACGTCGAGCCGCCATAGGTGGCATCGAGCGGCGTTCCCACATAGGCGGACGCCGAGAGCCGCGGCGGCATCTGCGGCGCCAGTTCATGCACCGGCGCGGCATCGCCCACGGCCGTGTATGTCGCACGCGGCAGCAGGTCATCGCCCTCGGCGTCGGCGCTGTACCACACGACCGGACAGCCCGAAAGACGCGCCAGCTGCGTTGCCATGGCATGGACAATCTGCTGCTGATCAGCGCACCGCTGCAGCATGCGGTTGGTCTCGAGCACCATATGCGTGCGGCGGTCGCTGGCGGCAGCCTGTGCCAAGGCACGGCGCAGGGCCAACGCAATCGAGCTCGATACAAGCGAGACCACGAACATGATGAAGAACATGCCGGGATAGACACGGTCGATAAACGACAGCGAGCAGCGCGGGTCGACAAACAAGAAGTTGTAGAGCGCCACGGCGGCAGCCGAGCTCAGCAAGCAATACAGGCGACTCCAGGTAAAGAATGCGCACAGCTGAACGGCGAACACATAGACGATCATGATGCTCGGCGCGAGACCCGGATGGTCGAGCAGCGCGCCCACAATCGTCGCCGCGACCAGCAACCCCGCCGATACGCAAGCGTCATACAGAGGACCGCGTCGCGTCTGCGTTGTGCGCCGCCACCAAAAGTTATCGGCAATATCGCCGTCCGCATGGACATCCATTAGCGCCCCGCCCCTCTCTCAAAACAAAAACCACCACAAAGGGACAGGCACCTTTGTGGTGGTTTCCCTTGTGGTGGTTCCAAGTGTATAGCCTTTGCAGCCGGCGGTCGCTAGACAAACAGCACGTGCGCGAGCAGGGCGCACACGCACGCCGCGACAAGCAGCGTCACCACGATCGAGATCACGCGGTCGGCCATGTCCATGTTGGCGCGATTCGTAAAGAACCGATCTTCGGCGGCGTCGGCGCGTGCCTCACGTACCAGCTCGGCCGCAAGATCGCGACCGTCAAGCCCCTTTGCATCCATGGTTTCCTCCCCAGGCTCAAACCCTGTCATTGCAAGCCGCCCGTTCGCAGCCATACCTTAAGCGTCGACTACGGGCGCTCGTCGGGAGCCAGGCGCTGCATCTTGCTCACGGCCTTAAACTTGGTGAACAGCGGCACGTACTCAAAGCTCACGTTGGAGTTCTCCAGGCCGTACCAGCGCGCAGGCGTGCCGGCGGCGCGGCGGATGATGTACTTGAGCGTGATGGCCGTACGCTCGCTGGGCTCAACGTCGCTTTCGGGCGCCAGCAGCTTGCGGATCATGACGAACTTAAACGTACCGATGTTGCCCGGATCCTTGTAGACCGAGTAGTCGTGCGTCTGCGCCGGCAGCTCGCCGCTGGCAGCCAGGTCCTGAACAACCTGACGCAGGTAGGCATTGACGCGTTGGTTAATCTTGTAGCCCAGGTACAGATGCACGCGGAACACGTAGTCGGTGCCGAACGTCTCGACCGAATAGGCAAAGGTATGCGGCTCCTCCATGGTCTCGACATTCACGAACCACCAGGCGCGAGCGCGCTTGGGATGCTTGTCCAAGATCGAGTAGACGATATCACGGTCGATGTAGTCGGTATGGGTGTCCTTGGTCAGGTACACGATGTTGTCGCTCATGCGCTCGTAACGGTCGTCGTCGCGCAGGCGCTTGAGCTGCGGCAGATAGCTGCGCAGCGGCAGCAGCGTAAACTGGCGCTGTTCGACCGCCGTGCCATTGTACCAGCACACCATAATGCCCATGATGAGTGCAGCCATGAGGATGGTGAAGTAGCCACCGTGGAAGAACTTGGTGAGCGAGCTCACAAAGAAGAAGCCCTCGAGCAAAAGGAAGAAGGCGGCAAAGATCCACGGCGCGACCTTGAGATTGCGCTCCACGTGCAGATAGAAGAAGAGCAGCATTGTCGTGCACATCATGGTCAGGGTAATGGCCAGGCCGTAGGCGGCTTCCATATGAGCCGAGTTCTGGAACAGCAGCACCACGATGACGCAGCCGACAAGCATGACGTTGTTGACCATGGGGATGTAGAGCTGGCCCTTGGTCTCGGCAGGATAGAAGACCTGCATATGCGGCATGAGGTCCAGGCGGCTGGCCTCGGACACCAGCGAGAATGCGCCGGTGATGAGCGCCTGCGAGGCGATGATGGCCGCGACGGTGGAAAGGCCGACGGCAAAGGGGCGCAGACCCGGGGCGAGCATCTGGTAGAAGGGGTTGAGGTCGGCGATACCCATGAGCTCCGGGTTGCCGGCGTTGTTGATAAGCCACGCGCCCTGGCCCATGTAGGACAGCAGCAGGCAGCACTTAACGAACGGCCAGGTGGCATAGATGTTGCCGCGGCCCACATGGCCCATGTCGGAATAGAGCGCCTCGGCACCGGTGGTAGCGAGGAAGCAGCTGCCCAAAATCATGATGCCCGCATGGTTGTTGGGGCTCAGCAGAAAAGCGATGCCACGCAACGGGTTGAGGCACAGCAGCACCGCGGGATACTGGCAGACAAAGAACAGGCCCGTGCCGCCCAGGAACAAAAACCACAGCGTCATGATGGGGCCGAAGGCGTGACCGATCTTGGCCGTGCCGATGCGCTGCACCAAGAAGAGCGCGATGATGATGGCAAGCGTGATGGCGACGACACGACCCTGGTCGTCACCGAGCACGGCATGGACCGCCGGGATGGTGCGCAGGCCCTCGATGGCCGTAGTGACGGTAACGGCAGGCGTCAGGATGCCGTCGGCGAGGAGCGCCGCGCCGCCCAGCATGGCGGGGATGATGAGCCACTTGCCGCAGCGCTTGACCAAGCTGTACAGGGCAAAGATGCCGCCCTCGCCGTGGTTGTCGGCGCGCAGCGAGATCAGCACGTACTTGACGGTCGTCAGCAGCGTGACCGTCCACACGACAAGGGAGAGCGCGCCGAGCACGAACTCCTGCGTGACGCTTCCGATGCCGCCGTTGCCGGCAACGAGTGCCTTGGTTACATACATGGGGCTGGTGCCGATATCGCCATACACCACGCCCAGCGTGACGAGCATCGCCGAGATGCTCACAGGAATCGCAGCGTGCGAGGCTACTTCCTTTGCCTTTTGTTCCATAAGCCGGTTTCCTCCCAATTTTAACGTTCGACGGGATTATATGTAATCAGCCCATATTTTAATGGCACCGTTTTCCCAGCTAGATAAACATTTATGCGGCCTTTAGGCCACCGCGGCGATATAGAATGTGACAAAGGGACGCCCCCTTTGTCACATTCGTCATTTTCCGAGCCAGTTTTTGAACCACCACTCCATAGAGCGGCTCATCTCGGCCATAAAGGGGCTCGTGTGCTTACGGGTGTAGATGTCGATGACGCGCTCGCCCACCTCGCGGGCGTGCGGGCGAAACATCGCATCCATCTCGGCCACCTGCGCATCCATCGTCGCGGCGTCGGCGCGACGATAATGCTCCTCGTGCACCAGGTTCACCACGGGATGTGCGATTGCCGGGCGCTCCTTACGGGGCGTGCCGATGATGAGCATCGACAGCGGCATGGTATAGGCAGGCAAGTCCAGCAGTGCGGCAACTTCCTCGGCGTTCTCGACGATATCACCGATGTAGCAGCTCCCCAGCCCCAGGGCCTCGGCGGCAACCACGGCGTTTTGAGCGGCGATCACGGCATCCTGCGCCGCGATGGCAAAGTCGCCCAAACCCGGCGCGGGGCGGGGCGCCTTGCCCGTGCGCTCGACAAACTCGGGCTCAAAGCAGCCCACGTGCTCAAACAGATCGATCCACTTGGCATAATCGACCACAAATACGAGCGCCCAGGGCGCCTTGGCGATCATGGGCTGGTGGTCGCACAGGTCGGCCAGACGGTCCAGCGTAGCCTGCTCGCGAATGCTCACGATGGAATACATCATCATGGCGCCCGCCGACGGTGCGCGACTCGCCGCATGCAAAACCGCCGCCCGCTGCTCGTCGGTCACCGCCACGGAACGGTCGTTGTCATCGCGCGCAAAAGCGCGCGTGGACGAACGGTGCTCCAAAATGTCCAGTACCGCGTTGCCCGTAGTCTCGACCGGATAGCCGTACGTATCCACGCCCGCAGCTCCGTCGCCGCCCATGTCCGCCTCGCAAACCTGCTCGCTCATCGCCCTACCCTCGCCATTTCTTTAAGAAGCCTTTACGTTTCCGTGTAATTCCCGTCCATTATCGCGCAGGTCGCCACTACATTGCGTCACACCGCCACACGCGCGCGTTAATATGGCTGGTTGTTGTGCGCAGCCACCAATCGCTGCGCATATCTTGGTAACAATCGGGCAAATCCCCGCTTTCGTAGGTTTTAGTTTGTGAGGAGTCTCAGCATGTTCGCTGCCGCCATCTCGCTCGTCGGTCTTGCGGCGACCGTCTACCTTGTCTTGCGCGAGGCCAAGGCCATTTGCGCAAAGTCGGGCACCGTTGCCAAAAGCGCTCTTGGGTGGAGCGTCGCCTTCGGCCTGTTCCAGCTCTTTTTGACCATTTGGGGCGCCATTGGCCTCGTCGCTCAAAACGAGCCGCTCGCCTTTGTGATGCTCATCCTGACCAACGCCATTCTCACCGGATGCGCTTGGGCCAGCATCGCCCGCGACCGCATCGCACCGCGCGTCTTTGCGTTCGCCTCGGCCGACGCTCCCGCCCCCACTGGCAAGCTCGCCCGCCTGCGCGGTGCCTTTGTGGGCAAACCGCTCGTCGCCGCCGTCCTGTGCCTGCTGCTCGCCGGCGTCTTTGCGCTGCTGGGCATGGAGGTCTCGTCCAACCACGACTTTACCTGGGTCTACCCCCTGTGCATCCTGCTCGAGTGGGCCATCATCACCGTGCTCATGGTCGGCCTGTTCTTCCTGTTCCAGCGCCACGGCGCAGCACCGGCCGTCCTAGCCTTTGCCCTCTTTGTCCTGGGCATTGCCGAGTTCTTCGTCATCACGTTTAAATCCATGCCCATCCAGCCGGGCGACCTTTCGGCCATCTCCACCGCCGCCGCGGTCGCCGGCAACGGCTACACCTTCTCGATCTCGCTGTTCTGCGTGCTGTCCATGGGCTTTACCGCCATCGCCATGCTGCTGTGCGAGTACGCCGGCCTGGTGGCACCGCACCGTCAGAAGGGTGCCGCCAGCGCCAAGCGCATGCTGCTCACCAACCTGCTCGTGGCAGTGCTATGCCTGGGCGGTGTGACCGCGCATGTCACGCTCATCGACTACTACAACACTCTCGGCATCACCGTCTACACCTGGCGTCCGCTCGAGAGCTACTGGCGCGAGGGCTACCTGCCTGCCTTTATTAGTGCGGCGCAGTCCATCAAGCCGCCCAAACCCGCCGACTACTCCGTCGACGATGCCAAGGCCACGCTCAAAAAGTACGCCAAGGCCTACGACAAGTCCGACGCGGCCAAGAGCGACGAGCGCGCCGCCGCAAAGGAGCAATTCGACAGCGAGAAGCCCACGGTCATCGCCATCATGAACGAGACCTTCTCGGACCTGTCCATCTACCAGAAAATGCGCGCCGGCTACGAGGGCCCGCAGTACTTTAAGAACCTGTCCAACTGCCTCAGCCGCGGCAAGCTCTACGTGAGTGCCTACGGCGGCGGCACCGCCAATACCGAGTTTGAGTTTATGACCGGCAACTCCATGGCCAACCTGGGTTCGGGCGTGTACCCCTACACCATCTACAACATGGAGACGACCGGGAACCTGGCAGAGCAGTTCAAATCGCTCGGCTATTCCACCACGGCCATGCACCCCAACCACGCCACCAACTGGAACCGCGAGAACGTCTATAAGGACTTTGGCTTTGACCAGTTCCTGTCCATCAACGATTTCCAGGGCGCCGATACCCTGCGCGGCATGGTGACCGACCAGGCTACCTACGACAAGATTCTGGAGCTGCTCGACCAGAACGCCGACCCGCAGTTCATCTTCGATGTGACCATGCAGAACCACTCGGGCTACGACACGGGCCTGCTGCCGGCAGATAAGCAGATGCACCTCAACATCGACACGACCGATCTGGACGCCAAGACCGTCGAGGACGGCACGCTGTCCGATGTCGACGAGTACGTCTCGTGCATCGAGCAGTCCGACCAGGCGCTGCGCTACTTCCTCAACGCCTTGAGCAGGCTTGACCGCAAGGTGGTCGTGGTGTTCTGGGGCGACCATCAGCCGTTCTTCCCGTCCAAGTTCAACGATAAGTGGTTTACCGACGAGGACGACGCCACGCATCAGGAGCGCTTGTGGCAGACTGACTACATCATCTGGGCTAACTACGACGTTGCCGGTTGCGACCAGACGAGTGAGGTCGACGACCTGTCCACCAACTACCTGTCCACCCAGCTCATGCAGCTGATCGGCGCACCGCTGACCGACTACCAGAAGGCGCATATGACGCTGCGCGAGTCGCTGCCCGCCATCAACTCCGTCGGCTACGAGGACGCCAGCCTGCGTTGGGCGCTTTCCTCCAACGTCACCGGTGACGACGCCGCTGCCGCAGCCGCCACCAAGGCGCGCGAGGATTACGCCAAGATGCAGTACTACGAGATGTTCCGCGATGGCAAGAACGTCTACACCGAGCACTTCCAGACCGAGGCCAACGAGACCGACCCCAACCTGGCGCCGGGTACGACCAAGATCAAGTAGCGACACGTCTTAACTGGTTCGTCTGCCCGGCGGCGCGAAACGTAAGGTTCCCTGCTCGGACAGTCCTGCTCGCACGGAGAGCACATTAAGTGCTCTCCGGCTCGTGCGGAACTCGCGATGAACCTTACATTCCGCGTCGCCGGGCAGACGCCTCGGTGTTGAAGCGCGGCTTGTCATGAAAGCATCCGCAACATATATAAGTTGAAGGCCACATTAAGTGGCCTTCTTTGTATTCGGAAAGTGTATCCCGGAATCTGCCTTCGGAATGGGACGCAGTTTCCACTTGAGGGCCTGTCGGGAAAGCGCATCCCACTTCAAGAGTAAATTCCGGGTCGCACTTTCCGCTAAGGCTCTCAAGCGGAAAGTGCATCCCATTCCAAGCCTTAATTCCGGGACGTAGTTTCCGGACAAGACATCAAACGGAAAGTGGGGACCACTCTGAGCGTCGATTCTGGGACACACTTTCCGAAACCCCGCCCATCCGGAAAGCCCGTCCCACTCCGTATACATCCAGGCATGAAATCATCAGCTTATTAGGCCTTCTATCAATAAAGAGACACCCTCCCGGGCGGCGGGCACGAAGTTCATCGCGAGTTCCGCACGCAAAGAAGGCCACTTAATGTGGCCTTCGTCTTGCGCAGGACTGTAGAGCAGGGAACTTCGTGCCCGCCGCCCAGGAGGGCGTTGCGTTTAGAAGATGGACCTAGCGCTTGTTCCTCCGGGACAAAAGAAGCGCGGCTATAAAAGCGATGATGGCAAGCGCCAGCAACACCAAAAGCAAAGCGAGCGTGTTGTCGCCCGTTGCCGCCAGACCAAGCAAGCCGGGCTTCTTGCTGCCAGCAGGTTGTACGGGGATCTTCTCGCCATCGTCTTCGGCGGTGATTTCCCAGCGAATTGCCTTGTTTGCGTCGGCAAGCTCGTTGCCCACCGACGTCGGGACACTTAGTTGCAAATTGAGTACCGTGCTGCCATCGCTCGTAAACGTTGCGACCTGCGTGGGATAGGCAAACACGCTGCCCGGCGTTCCCGTCTGGAGCCAACCGGCAGACGCATCGGCCGCCGACGCCGTTAGGGTAATGGGCGACAGCAGATGTGCCGTCTCGTGATCGACAACGGCCCGCACAAACACACGTACCTGGGACTTTACACCCGTGGCACGAACCCCAATCTGTTGCTCGCGTACATCGCCGGGCATTAGATCTTTAAAGGCTGGAAACAGATCGGGCTCCCCCGAGGAGTCCGTCGCTCCCGATACCGTTAGCTGGCGTGCATTTCCGTCATAGGCAATCGTGGGAATGTCAGCAAACGCACGTGCAGGAACGGCGAGCGCGATAAGGCAGACGATTGCCGCCATCACGCAATGCAAGAAACACGCAACGTCTTTACGAATCGGAGAGGCCATACTTACGCACCTCCATGCGGCGGCACCAGCACGCCATCCTTGACTGCACAGCCCCATGCCTCTGCAGCTGCATCGCCGGGCGTGGATTGAATTGCCTGGGTCGAAATGTCAACGACCAGGTTCTTCCTATCTGCCTTCTGCTCAGTCACGCTCTTGATGAGCACATCGGTTTTGCCCATCGGAGCAACGGGAGACGTCCAGTAGTAGTACCCGTCGGACGCGACAACCCAAGACGAGGCGGTGTTAGAAGCAGATGCCTTGGACACACTGCCCCACGCAATGACGTAGTCGGTGCCGGCAACTGGTTCATCCCACAGGCGCGCGCCATTCTGGTCCTGCCAGTAGATATCCACCGCAACACGCAGGTATGCCGGGGCCGAGCCGTTGTTTGTAATCATGACGTTGCTCTTCACATTGCCATCGAGCTTCTCATCTACCGAGGGCGCCACCGAACCAAAACCAAACTCGTTGACCAGCACGCCCGTAACCGAAAGCCACGCAAAGGTACCGGCAGCGCCAGCCAACAGGAGAACGCCAACAAGGAGGGCGACGATTTGCTTGCGCTTAGTCATCCTAGTCCTCCTTCTTCAGCGTGCCGTTTTTCCAAACATTCTTGGCACGCGAGCCACCATCGACCCATTTGTCATTCGCGCGCGTGTTGACGCACGTCACCACGGTGTCGCCCGCACTCGAGGCAGACGAGATGATGAGCTCGGCAGATTTGCCGGGCGCCTTGCCCGGCGTACTCAGTTCACCCTCGTAGCGCCATGCCCAAGCCGTGTCTTCCTCGACGGTATAGGTGCCCGCCGGAGCAGCAAATTGCACGCTGCCGACATACCAGACCTCACCGTTTTCGTCGCGCTGCTCGCTAACTTTCACCTCGACCATGCGCGTCTCGGCAGGAGAACCCTCCGACGCCTTTCGCGTTACCTTGAAGCGGAACGTTTGCCCCATTGCGCTGGCGTCGGTAGTCTTTTTAACGATCGTCAGCGCATGATTCTGGGTAAATTTGAACACGGCATTACCGGGACCTTGCTCGCCTTCGCCTGTCTTCTTGGACTCCAGACGGTTGGCCAGGTCAAACGAACCATTACCCGAACCCAGACTGTAGAGCGAGACAAACTTGCCGTCCACGGGAGCTTCCTCTGCACCAGGGCCGTAGCTTGCCCGCGTTACCGTGACGGTCAACTGCGTTCCCATAAACGGCTTGGCAAAGCAGACCTTAAACGGCGCCTTATCGGCGGCGTCGTCGACGGTGTTGGCGGCGGAAGGATCGAGCAGCCACTTAAGCTGCGCGGTCATGTTTTCGGGCTTTCCATCAGACGTATCGTTGGCAACCACGCGATACGTCACGGGATACAGGTCCATATCGCCCTTGACCGGCTCGTCCTTAAACGTATCCCAAGCCTCCGCAGCACCTTCGGCACCCACATATCGCCATTCCAAGAAGAGTTCACGCTTATCGCCATTGGCGGCCGCCTGCTCATCGAGTAGCGCAACGATCTTGGAGTGGGCATCCGGGTCATATGCCACGGATTTTTGCTCCATCACGGGGTTGCCGTCCTTGTCATAGACGGGGTTGCCGCTCTCGTACATTTTAGGGACATCGACCGTGTGGATAAAACCGGACTTGCCGTCTTGTGCGCGCTCATCGCCCGAGTCGACGGTCGCCGTAAAGATGACCGACCCGTCGATACCGTGATAGCGCACCTTATACGGCGCAATCTTGTACACCGCAGTGTAGGTCACGTTCTTAAAGGGCTCATTACCCTCGAGGGGATACTTCTCCTCATCGGTCATCAGGGTGTAGTTGCCATCGGATGTATAGTCACGCGACCAGCCGACAAAGTCGTACTTGGTGCCGTCCTTGCCGACAACCTCAGTTGCAGCTTTTACCTCCAGCGAAATCTGATCACCAGAGTCGGTACGCGCAAGGGAGCGTACGGCATAGGGATCATCCAGATTAGCATCGATATTCGATTGGACACTTACCGCGCTGGCACGGTAGACCGGGTACAGCTCCATGGGGGCGTTGACCACCGTGTTTTTAGTCACCATGGAAACGCCGTCCGACCAAACGACATAACCGCTGCTAGGCTCTGGCTTATTATCCGTCCAACCTACGAAGGCGTTGTATGCGCCCGTTGCAGCATCGATGTCTCCAATGTTATACGTTGGCAGCGGCATGCCGTCCTTAAGGCTGCCGAGAGAATCGCCCTGCTGGGCTACCTTACCGTCCACATCCCTGGCATTGAGATGGTACACAACCGCCAACGGCGAATAGTACGCCACAAATGTATAGGTCCCGCCGGGCTCCACCTGATAGGAATATGAGTTACCGTCGGCAGAATCGAGCTCCTTGACCTCACCATTCGGAAGTTCGACCTCGACCTTATTTAGCTTATATAACTCGCCGCCGGACTTGTATACCGTCGTTTCGATATCAGGAGTCACCGTTGCCGTGGCGGGATCGGTGTCCACATTGAGATTAGGGGTGATGTCATACCTAGGAACATTCACCTCGGAAGTACCCTCAAAACCGGCGCGGTGCAGGTTGGTGGTGTAGTTAACGTCGTACTTCGCGTACACCGGATAGGCATCCTGGTACTGGGTGACCTTGAAATCTGGTTTCACCAGATACGGTTCGGCCTTATCCGGGTCAGAAGTGGTGAAGGAATCACCCTTGACATCGTAGATATAGTCCCAGACGGCAGAATCCTTCTTGACCTCGGCGGTCGAAATCCAGCCCAGGAACTTATAGCCCGGCACGGCCATGTCGGCATCGGTCGGGGAAGCTTCGAGGGTCAGGGGGCTCTCATACGATCCCTTCTCACCATCTTCTGGCTTTTCGGCCACTTTAACCGACTTATTAACATGCGGGTAGTAATACGTGAACGTCGGATCCGCCCCGTTCACCTTGGTCTGCAGCAAGTTACTCTCATAGCGCCGCGTGGCAGTCCTCACGACATTATCGCCCTTGTTGTAGAAATTAACGTCCGTGGTAATCATCGCGCGAACGTAGTACTTCTTATCTGTACGCACCATGCTCTCGATGGGATTTTTCACATATGTCCAATATTCACCATCGCGCTCAAGCGTCCAGAAATTCAGGCGATAGCGATCATTCACCGGTTTGACCGTTACGTTCAGCGAAGCCGAAGTCCAAGTATCGCTTAGCGTTGCAGCGCCTGGAAAATCGGTATCGGCATAGAGGTTTTTTAGAGTATCGGCTCCCGTATCGTTTTTAACGTTGTGCGAGTACGCGTTAAGGGGACTCACGACAAGGGTTTCCTTCGTGAAGCGCGTGCCACACGTTTCATAACTATCCTTTATACCGTGGTCAACATGCTCCGGGCCCCAGTGGACGACGTTTTCACGCACGAAGGTACTACCGACGTTTTCCTCAAAGGGCGTTTGATAGCGATTCCAAACGGAACAAAGTAGCTTGCTGTCCGTAAACTCATGGTTGGTATAAGCCCGAACGTAATAATCCACTCGGTACTCAAAGCGGGCGATGTAGGTATGCGGCGCGGTTAAATCGACATCGGCGGGGAGCGTATAGCTGGGGTCGCGGCTTACGCGCACCTCGAGCGGGGCATCCTCGGTTCCCTTGTTTTCATACCAACCCAGGAAACGATAGCCGTCGGGCAGCTGGCCCTCCTCGGATATAGCTTTACCGGATACGTCGAGCACCTGTACGGTATACGCGCTTGTGCCATCTTCTGCAGTCTCAACCTTAACGTCAGTTTTGCCCACACCGTCGCGCCGAGTCTGATCGTCGGTTGCATCCTGCTCATTGCCCTCAAACACCGTCATGATGTTCGACACATAGTCGGTGTACACCGGATAAAAATCGGTAGGACCAAGCACAGTGATCTCGGTGCCGGCAGGATAGAACGCACCGGCGTTTTTTAGCTCGGCAAGCTTAGGCGAGGTGATGGCCGCATAGCCGCCGTTCATCCCAGCCTCGTCACTCGGCTGCGTCGTCCAGCCGATAAAGGTGGCACTGGCAGACAGAGTACCGCGGTCCGCAGGGGCAGCCGGCTTTAAACCGACACCATAGCGATACCAATCCGTCGACTTGTCGTGCGCGGCGCCACTCTTACAATCAAGCGTCTCGCCCTTAACGTTATAGAACAGCACCTGCGCCTCGTACGAAGCGATAAACAGGTCGTTGCCCTTAAAACCGTCGGCCCCCTTGGCATTATCGGCGGTATAGGTTGACGTTTTCTCGTGCGCCTCGCTCTTCTGGACCTGCTTGCCGGCAGTCACCGCAGCGTCATCGGTCTTGCCGTTAAACCAGCTGTTGTCATGATCGATGCGGTTCACTTTAACCCCGGGCTCGCGGAACCAGCCCATAAAACGGTAGCCGCCGTTCTCCTTGGTCAGGCCATCAGGCTTTGCGGAGGTATCCTGCTTAAACGTTACCGATGTATCGCCCTGGGCCAAGCCCTGAGCCGTTCCCGCCAGCACGGCGCTCACGGCAAAGGCATACGGATCCGAGGTCGCCTGATCAATACCGAGTTTGGTTGCCGTAATAGTCGCAGTACCCGCACCGGGAAAATCGATCGTCGCCTTAACGCTTTGGCCATGCACGGGGATATTCAGCTTGTAATCCATCGCCCATTCGTTTGCATGGTCGCCGCCCAGATAATCGTTATTGGCAGTCGAGCGCATGGTGCCGGCACAGAAGTCGTAGTCGTGCTCTTCCCATAGCTCGCGCGTGGTGTAGCGCTCGTCATCCCATGGACCATAGCCATCACCCTTGGTGGTGCCATCGCCGCCAAACGAGGGGATTTTCTTTTTGGCAGGGTTGCCCTGGCTGTTGCCAGAAAGGCTCACGCTCGGCTTAAAGTAGCACTCGGTGACCGTGGCATCATCCTTGTTGGCGCGCGCAGCAATACCGCCCAGGTTCACGTCGTTTTGAATGATGGGAATCACGGCGATGGGATTGTACTGACGCGAGCTCAAGTCACCCGCAAAATGGCTTCGAACGAGCTCGTTGCCCTTTTCGGTTAGAATACGACCCGCCAAGCCACCCGTCCACGCACGCGTCACGGCGACGACGCCCACATATGACGCGGCATAGCTGTAGCACTGCGCCGTCGAGAAGCAGTCGATAATCTTGGCCTCGCCCGCCATGCAGCCCACAAAACCCGAGGCGTACACGTTGTTGCCGCCCAGGGCGCCAATGGCCACGTCGTACTTATTGGTGACGTCGGTCATGCCCTTCTCGGCAATCGAGCCGTCGTCCTTACGCGTCGGCGTCACGCGGCAGTACTCGATAGTCGAGTTCTTAACGTAGCCGGCAAACGCCGCCATATACAGACCCTCACCGCCGAGCGCCTGCACGCCCGAGGTCGCATTGTTGACGGCACGGCCGCCACGGACCTCGCAGTTGTAGAGGGTGCAGCCGTCGAGCTCGCCGGCGATGAGACCGCCCTCAAAGCCTGCGTTGGTAATGAGGTTGAGAGCATTGTTGGCGCAGGTCACGTGCAGCGTGCTCTCCATGACCATAACGTTTTCGAAGCGCGTATTGACGGCCTTGCCCACGATAATGCCACCGCGGAAGTCCGCCCACACGTTGGCGTCCTTGACCAGGAAGTTTTTGATGGTGGCACCGTTGGTCTCGGCAAAAAATCCCGTATCGCGCTCGGGGTCAAAAGCGTCTTTATCGTAGTTCAGGCCCTCAACGGTGTGGTTTTGACCATCGAACACGCCCTTAAACGGATGCTCCTTGTTGCCAAACGACAGATGCTTAACGGTGCTTGCAACGATGTCTTTCATGTCGTCGCTGTCGAGCTCAATGTCGTTATCGAGATAAACGTGCCAGCCGGACGTATCGCGCTCGCGCGACAGCGCCACGTACGCCAAAAAGTCGTTCGCATTTTTGATGTGATATTCGTTTTTGTTCTCGGGCACGTCCTCGGCATGCACTGACGTTGGCAGCGCCATAACGCAGCAAAGGACAATCGCTGCGACGGCAACCAGCCTGCTAAGCATGCCCCGGTTTATGTTCTTGATCTTCATAGGCTAGTTCGCCTCCGGCCAGCCCACGACGTCAAGCACGTCGAGGACGGTATCGCTTGCATGCTGGTTTTTGGCCTGCACGGCCTGAACATCGATATCGAGCCTGAATGAGCCGCCGCGCGCGGCATCGTGGTAGTCGCCCACAAAGCGCAGCGAGTCCATAAGGCTTTCCGTCATGGCGCCGGGGTCGAGCATGCCGCCACGTCCGGCCAAGCCGCGGTAGTAGTACCACCCATCGCTGCCATCGATCCACGGGGATCCCTCGCCCACGTTCACATGAAACGCAACGCTGCCCGAGGCATCCGCGCTCGAACCGTCGGGCGCCACTGACGTCATGCGCAGACGCGCGCGAACGTACTCAGGCTGCGCGCCGACGTTCTCCACGCGCACAATGCGGCTGATGTCAGAGCCCCCGGCCTTGGTGTCGGGATAGTCCCCGTGCTCGTTGGGCTCAAACGGAATCTCCTCGCCCTGCTCGTTGAGAGTGTATTCGCAGACTCGTACCTTCACGCTGCCAAACGATAGGACGTTGTTCGCCGGAACCATATCAACGGTAAAAGCCAGCGTGCTGCACAGGCACGCCAGGGCCAACAGCGCCATCGCGGCAAGCGCCAAGGTGCGTTTCTGATTGTCGGAAAGATTGTTGAGCATTACGTTCGCCAATCGTCGATTAAAGGGGAGCCGAGATCCCGGCCCGAAAATGGGGATGGGGAGCGGGCCGGGATCTCGGTGGGGAGGGATTAAGCCTGAGCCTGAGTCTTAGCCCATTCCTTGGCCTGCTCAAGGGCGTTGGTGGCCGCATCGGCCTTGTCGCCCTTCTGATCAGCGCCGAAGATGTAGCAGGAGACTGTCATAGCGGGACTTTGAACAACATCCGTGCTGTTCAGCGTATTCGGAATACTCACCTGGCTGAACAGCTCGCCGGTATAGGCTGCCTTTCCGTCGGAGGGAGCAAGCGCAGCCGGCGCGCTGGTGTTATTGGTGTACACGAACAGACCGCTCACGTACTGGCCTTCAGTGCCGTTAGTCACAGCCTTTCCGGTAAATTCCCCATCGACTTTCGTCCATCCATTATTGATAGTGAAGTATGGAGTCTTGGCAAGTTTGCCTTCTACATCTTTCACAATGGCGTTTTTCACATAGATAAACACATAAGAAGAGTCAGAATCTTTGCCGATACCCACGTTCGGATTCTTATTGATTACAGTGCCAGGGACCATCTTCGACTTATCAGTCCATTTGGTCTCGAACAGATATCCGTCCACTGAGGGGTTCGTGGGATCAGTGCCGGGCTTGTTCGGCTGATCGGGGTCGGGCTTCACTTCAGGCTTGTCAATGCTGCCGACCGTGAACTCATTCACCTTGGTTTGGGTCGCCGTCAGCCATGCATAGGTACCCACGCCGGCAGCCAGCACCAACAGCAACAGGGCGGCAATGATGCCGTAGCGCTTTTTCTTCTTGTTTTCCATCGTTCTCTTCCTTTCGAGAATCGTCTTCCCCGGCAACGGCCCCTACCGCCGCCGACGCTTTTCCCTGCCGCTATGAACGCCGCTCCCTCGCATGCACGCGGGCATGCTTACCCGCAGGCTCGTCGGAAACCACCCGATCGAGCACTATCGACGCCGCGACCAGCAGCGCCAGAACGGCCACCACAACAAGCAAACCGGGCATCGTCGTGCAATATGCGTTAACGAAGCCCAGGTAAGGGACACAAAAAGAAACGACACCGATCACGCGTGAAAAAGGCGTCTGCTCGGCGTCGTGCATGATGGTTCCATCTGCATTTTTGTTTGCGATTCCCTGCGTACCGATCGTCTGTGCCACAGGGTCGATCTCGTACACCTGGTGCGTCACCACGGCACCGTCGGAGCGGTAAAAGGTTGCATTGTCGCCCACGGCAATATCCGTTGGCTCAACTTGGCGAACAAACACCATGGAGCCGACGGGAAACTCGGGCTCCATAGAGCCCGAAAGCACAGCAAAGGGTGTGTATCCAAATGCGCGAGGCACAAAAGAAACAACGGCAAGGGCTATGACAAGCGCGAACGCCAAGCTACTCAAAAGCGTAATAAATCGTTTGAGTCTGCGCGCCGTCAAAGTGATAATTCATCCCCCTTGAGGACCTATTCTACCCATCCAAAGGTCAGCAAGTTTCAACAGGAACCGCAAGGCGCTTGAAAAGTGAGTCCGAAATAAGCCAATTTGGAATCTTTTCGTAATAAAAACATAGCGATGTGCTACACATTTTTCAATGTTTTATCGCTAAATGCTACTTATTTTGGCGTAAGTGGCCATTTATCCCCAAATTAGTCTGTTTTATCCAATACTTACGACTAACCCCCTACGCAACTTCCCCATAGGAGGTTCGATTTTTTTGCGAAACTAAAATAATGGTACCCCCCCCCACATTAAAACAAACTACTGGAAGTGTCATTTATTTCCGACCCTCCCCTTGCCGGAGTTTTATGACAGCCCCATGTAGTTCGCAGCCCATAATCCTCTGAGAACCGTGTCCCAGAATTCACGTCCGGAGTGGGATGCGGTTTCCGCTTGTGGCCCCGTTGGGAAACCACATCCCACTCCGATCGCAAATTCCGGGTCGCGCTTTCCGCCAAGGCCCTCAACCGGAAACGGCATCCCATTTCTCGGCCGAAAACTGGGATGCGGTTTCCACAGAGCCCCTCAACGGGAAACCGCATCCCATTCCAAAGGCAAATTCCGGGACGCAGCTTCCGCAACCCCACCCATCCGGAAATCCCATCCCACTCCGCACACATCCGGGCATAGAACAATCAGCTTATTAGGCCTTCCATCAATAAAGGGGCGCCCTCGTGTCATGAAAAAAGCCCCGAGAATCTCGAGGCTTTCACGTTTGTACGATTGAACGCGCGGCACCGCAAGCGGCGAAGTTATTCGCCCAAAACGGCCTTTTTTGCGGCTGCAGCCATGTTATCCATATCTTCCTTGGTGGGATGGTCCTTCGCGGCAACCCAGTTGTCGAGCAGCATCTTAAATCGGGCGTTGTCGGGATCTTGCTCGAGCATTGCCTCGTAGCGCTGCTTGACCGCGGGGCCCATCTTGCCCTGGCACATCGCCCAGCCCGCAAGCTCGGCATCCTCGGCCAAATTGGAAGTTACGCGGTCGATAATCTGCTGATAGTAGCTCTGGTCGGCGCCAAAACCGCAGGTGCCAAACAAAAAGACGCGCTTACCGTGCAAGGCGGAGAGCAACGCCGCGACCGAAGGCGTGCACGCGCCCTTGTCGCACCAAAAGCCGACAAGCACCGTGTCGGCCGCGCAGGCGCCCCGTGCCTCGAGCGCAACCTGATCTGCATCCGCATCGTCGCTCAACGCCGCGGCGTGGACAAACTCAACGCCCGCAGCCTGTAGAGCGCGCTTGATCGCACCCGAAACCATCCTGGTATTACCGCTCTTGCTGTTAACCACCAAAGAGCACGTCATAGTCACGTTGCCTCGTTTCCCCCAAAACTAAAGCCACTAATGCAATTTATTAGATGAATATCTTAGTACTAACGTGACAGATGTAAACCACCGTCTGTCGATTGGCGACGCAGACGACATCTTTGGACAGATTTCGAACAGTATGTACTTCGGATTGAAACCGCCGCAGAACGTTTCACGAATGGCCGAAAAACTGTTTCACAAAACGCCGTCAAATTGTTTCATATAATATCGTCAATTTGTTTCACGAAATACCGTCAGATTGTGTCATGGTTTTTCGTCAAAATGTTTTACGCGCTGGTAAGATGCTATAAAACAAAATGTTTCTTTGAATGGCGGGAAGTACGATGACTAGGTATATGAGTAGATGTATCGATCGCTCAATCGAACGCGATCTTGGCATTTTTGGTGCCGTGCTCATTCAGGGACCGAAGTGGTGCGGAAAGACGACTACGGCCCAGCGATTCGCTGAATCATCGCTGTCTCTCTCCGACCCTGCCGGAGACTTTGCCGCACTGCAGCTTGCCAGGATCGACCCAGCTCAAGCAATAGTCGGCGCAACGCCGAGACTCATCGATGAGTGGCAGGAAGAGCCAAAACTGTGGGACGCAATACGTTTCGAATGCGATCGTCGGACCGGTGAGCCAGGGCAGTTTTTGCTTACGGGGTCGGCAACACCAAACGACGCCGACCAACCGATGCACAGCGGCATCGGACGCATATCACGCTTGCGCATGGAAACAATGACTCTGGCCGAACTCGGGGTTTCCTCAGGGGCGGTCTCGCTCGAATCGCTGCTTAACGGATGCCCCATCAAAGCGGCACTTGGATCCATCAACGGCATCGCCGATATCGCCGATTTGCTATGTCGTGGTGGTTGGCCTCAGGCGGTTGGCAAGACGACTGCCGATGCAATGCGTATATCCGCTGCCTACATCGACGGTGTCTGCGAATCGGATGTTTCGAGGGTTGACGGCGTGAAGCGTGACCCGGAGAAAGTCAGGGCTCTTCTGTCTTCGCTTGCGCGCAACGAATCCACTCTTGCCGGCGAAAAGTCTCTTGAGAAAGACCTCGGCGGTGATGTATCGAGAAGTACGCTGCGGCGCTATACGGATGCCTTGCGCAGAATACACATCATCGATGATATCCCGGCTTGGCATCCGGCGCTCAGGTCTCCGGTAAAGCTGCGGCAAAGTGCAAAAAGGCACCTCGCCGACCCTTCGCTTGCCGTCGCACTGCTCGGAGCAAATCCGGAGTCATTGGCATCCGACCCTAAGACGCTGGGACTGCTCTTCGAATCCCTCGTCCTGCACGACCTTAAGGTCTATGCAGCCGCAAATGACTCATCGGTGTCCCACTACCATGACGCCGACGATCTCGAGGTCGATGCCGTTATACACAGGCGCGATGGAACTTGGATTGCCGTGGAAATAAAACTCGGAAGTCCGCAGATCCCCGAGGCATCTGCAAACCTGCTTCGACTCGAGCGCAAACTTGTCGAGCGTGGCGAGAGACCACCCGCGGCCAAGCTCATCGTCATCGGGTTCGGCATGCCAGCCCATACAATGCCCGAGGGCATTATCGTTGCCCCCGTTGACACACTCGCGCCCTAGCGCTGCATTACATGCCCCACGGGCTTGCTCACTGGGCGAATTGGCTGCGGTAGAGCTCGGCGTAGAAGCCGCCTGCCACTAGCAGCTCGTCGTGCGTGCCGCGCTCGATAATCTCGCCGTCGCGCATCACCAGAATGCAGTCGGCGTTGCGGATGGTGCTCAGGCGATGCGCCACCACAAAGCTTGTGCGACCTGCCATGAGCTCGTCAAATGCCGCCTGAACCTGCAGCTCGGTGCGGGTATCGATGCTCGACGTCGCCTCGTCCAGCAGCAGAATCGCCGGGTCGGTGAGCATGACGCGCGCGATGCACAGCAGCTGTTTTTGACCCTGGCTAAACGTGCCGCCGTCCTCGCCGATCACCGTATCGTAGCCGCCTGGCAGCTGCACGATAAACTTGTGCGCATGCGCGCGCTTGGCGGCCTCGATAACCTGCTCGCGCGCGGCATCCGGGCAACCGTAAGCGATGTTGTCCGCCACCGTGCCCTCGAACAGCCATGTGTCCTGCAGCACCATGCCAAAGGCGCGGCGCAGGCTTGCGCGCGTGTAGTCACGCGAGGAACGGCCATCGACCGCAATGCGACCGGCATCGATATCGTAAAAACGCAGTAGCAAATTGATGAGCGTCGTCTTGCCACAGCCCGTAGGACCGACCAGGGCAAAGCGCATACCGGGCTTAGCCTCGATGCAGATGTCCTGCAGCAGCTTGCGGTCGGGAACGTAGCTAAAGTCCACATGCTCAAAGGTCACCTCGCCCCGTGGGGCGGCAAGCTCCACGGCATCTGGCGCATCGGGCTCCTGCTCGCGCGCATCGAGCAGCGCAAACATGCGGCGCGCCGAGGCGTACGCGGTCTGAATCTGCGTAATAACGTTGGTGACCTCGTTGAACGGCTTGGTGTACTGGTTGGCGTAGGACAGGAAAATCTGCACGCCGCCCACCGTAAGCGCCGCCGGCACACCCGTGATCACGCCCACGCAGCCGATCACAGCGACCACGGCATAGATGATGTTATTGATAAAGCGCGTGCCGGGGTTGGAGAGCGAGCCCATAAACTGCGCGCGCTCACCTGCCGTATAGAGCTCGGCGTTAAGGGCATCGAAGCGCTGCTGAGCGCTCGGGCCGTAGGCGAAGGCGTCCACCAGCTTTTGCTCACCCACATACTCCTCGATATGACCGCCGAGTTGGCCTTGAATACGCTGCTGCGCCGTAAAGCTCTTGTTGGAGAGCTTGGCAATAGCACCGGCTGCAAAGATGGAGAGCGGCGTGACGAGCACCACCACGAGCGTCATGGTCAGGTTGATGGAAAGCATAAACGCGAGCGTGCCCACGATGGTGATGACGCCGGTAAAGAGCTGGGTAAAGCCCTGCAGCAGACCATCGCCCACCTGGTCGACGTCGTTGACTACGCGGCTCATAAGGTCACCGTGGGCATGGCTGTCGATAAAGCTGAGCGGCATACGGCTGAGCTTGTCGCTCGCCTCCACGCGCATGTCGCGCACCGTCTCGTAGGACAGACGGTTAACGCAGTAGCCCTGCAGCCACTGGAAGGCCGCGGCACCTACGACGACAATCGCGAGTTTGGTGACGAGCGGCAGCAGCGCGTCAAAGTCCACCTGCCCGGCGGCAACGATGAGGTCGATGCCCTCGCCGATGAGGATGGGCGTGTAGAGCTGCAGGATAACGGAGATGGCGGCACTCACAAACGAAGCCGCAAACGAGACGCGGTGCGGGCGAACATAGCCCAGCAGGCGGCGGGTCACCGCACCCACGGGATAGCGCTCGGGATCACCGGGTTGGCGCGGACCGTCGCCCAGGTCGTTAAGGTTATCGTTGCCGGACACGTTAGCGGTCATCGTGGCGACCGAACCGGAGGAAGTATACGGATTCATCTAGCAGCCCTCCTTTGCGCAGACGGATGCGGGGGCGGTTGGGGCGGACGCGGGTGTCGCACTCCCCTGCCGGCCCTCGAGCTCCTCGCGGCGAAGCTGCGACTGGCAGATCTCTCGGTAGAGCTGGCAGCTTGCATACAGCTCGCCATGCGTGCCCAGGTCCGCGACCGAACCGTGATCGAGCACGCAGATCATGTCGGCGTCGCGCACGGTCGAGACGCGCTGGCTCACAATCACCGTGGTCAGCGGCAGCCCGCCCTCGGCGGCACCGCGCACGCTGCGCTCGCGAATGGCATGGCGAAGCGCCGCGTCGGTCTTAAAGTCGAGCGCCGAGGCAGAATCGTCCATGATCAATATCCGAGGCGAACCCACCAAGGCGCGCGCGATGGTCAGGCGCTGGCGCTGGCCACCGCTAAAGTTCTTGCCGCCCGCCTCGACCGGGGCATCGAGCCCCTGCGGTTTGTTGCGCACGAACTCGCTCGCCTGCGCCATGTCGAGCGCCGCCCAGAGCTCCTCGTCGGTTGCCGACTCGTCACGCCAGGTCAGGTTGCTGCGGATCGTGCCGCTCACCAGCGACGCGCGCTGCGGTACGGTCGCGACCACGTGGCGCAGCTGGTCGAGCGGCCAGGTGCGCACGTCGGCACCCATCACGCTCACGCTGCCGGTGCTCGCATCGTAGAGGCGCGGAATAAGCGAAACGAGCGTGGACTTGCCGCTACCCGTGCCGCCGATAATACCGAGCGTCTTGCCCAGCGGGAGCTCCAGCGTCACATCGTTGACAGCATTGGCCGCGCCGGCGCCAAACGAGAAGCTCGTATGGTCAAAGCTCAGCGCAGGAACGGGAGCGACATTGCCCGGCTCGGGCAGTGCGACCGTCTCGTTGTCCTCGTCGGTGATGCTCGGCATGCAATTGAGCACCTCGTTGATGCGCGACGCGCTGGCGCTCGCCTTGGTAAAGACCACAACCAGGTTGGCGACGTACACGATGGAGGTGAGCGTCTGCGTCATGTAGTTCACAAACGCCATGACCTGGCCCTGCGTGAGCTCGCCCACGTTGACCTGGATACCGCCCACCCACAGGATGGCGCACACGCCCAGGTTCATCACAAGAAACGTGACGGGGTTGAGAATCGACGAGAGCTTGCCCACCGCGATGGCAGTATTGGCCTGGTCGTCGGCTGCCTGGGCAAAGCGCTCGCGCTCATGGTCCTCGCGCACGAAGGCGCGAACCACGCGGGCGCCCGAAAGGCCCTCGCGGCAGATAAGCGCGATGCGGTCAAGCTTTGCCTGCAGCTGCTTGTAGTACGGGATACAGCGCGCCATGACAAACCAAAACACCAGGCCGATGGCGGGCGTGCAAATCAAAAAGATAATGCCGAGCTTAAGGTCGATGGCAAGGGCCGCGACCATGGAGCCCACCGCCAGGAAGGGCCAGCGGATGAGCATGCGCACGCCCAGCGCCACAGCGAGCTGCACCTGGTTGACGTCGTTGGTGATGCGGGTGATAAGCGACGGCGTGCCAAAGCGGTCGAGCTCGGCATAGCTCAGCTTATTAATGTGCCCGTAGAGCGCACCGCGGATGTCGGTGCCCATGCCCTGCGAGGTCAGCGCCGCCATCTTTTGGCAGACGAGCGTAAACGAGATGCCGATTACAGCCATGGCGGCGAGCACCGCGCCGTAACGGACGACGGCGTTGACATCGTGTGCGCCGATGCCCTTATCGATCATCTGGGCAATCACCAGCGGCGTAAGCAGGTCAAAGATCACTTCGATCAGCTTGCACGCAGGGCCAATCACCATATACCGGCGAAACTTACCACCAAAACGCCTGAGCAGCTCAATCATAAAAAGGCGCTCCCTATCATCATCTCTCTTCAATCTGATTCATGATAGTACGGCGAACCCTGAAGATGCGTAAGCAACTCGTTACAGAAGAGTCTTGAGCGGTGGTAAAAAACGCCACTGTTTTGGCGCAGTCAGCGAGCGACATAACGCCAGGGATTCAATTATCAGATAAATGTGACCCTTCAGGCAGTTTTGGTCGGCTACCCGCGAGTGCCGGCAGGGCGCTTGGTAGTCGAGCGATCCCGCAGGCGAAGCCGAGGACCAGCGAGACACCAAACACTTCATCGCCTCTTGAAGCACGTAGCCGTCGATGTTTTGGCAAAGCCAGCGAGCGCCACCCAGAGCGACAATTTGTCATTCAAAAGGCAAGGCATAGACCTTCCGGTCATGCCTTGCCTTTTGAATGACAAATTGTCGCTCTGGGTGGCGCGCAGCGTCGAACATTGCGCGGTTTGGAAAACCGCGCAAAAAAGCGCGCTCGATGGATTCGGATGCCCGACAGAGGCTCCTTATGGCTGCTTCCTTCCGGACCTGACCAGATTCGGAACATGTCGTCATCCGAACCCATCGAACGCGCTAGGCGCTCGATATATCTTACCCGCTCCCGCCCGATGGGGCAAGGTAGCTAATTTGGGACGAAGCTTTTTTGACTACTCGGGCAATCGAATCGGCAAGTAGTCATAATAGCCCCGTTCCAAAAAGACTGGTCTGACGCTGTGCCACGAAAGTGGCCTATCTACTACGTTTAGGCCGCAGGGGTCAACCATAGCCGGTTTTTTCGAAAACCGGCAAGCTCTCTACCTGCGGTTTTATTTTTGCAAATTCCGAGATGGTCGAGGGTGGTCGGTTAAACGTAGTAGATGGCCGCATTTCGTGGCGGACGGTCCGACCCAAGGCCCAAGGCGACCAGCCTCGCATGACCATTCACGAAGTTGCGGTGGAATACGGACTGAATTGGCACCTTAAAGGCAAAAACACTCCGTATTTCACCGCAACTTATCGAGGGGATGGGTTTTAGAGGCGAGCGAGGTCATAGGCTTGGGCAGCTGCCTCGCCGGCGCAGATGAGGTTGGTTGTGGCCTCTTGCACACCGAGCGCCTGGTCGAGGGGCATGGGCTTGCGGCAGATCGGAAGCACCAAGTCGATGCCCTGCCCATACACCGCGTCCAGATAGTCGGCGCGACCGCCCACGACAGCGGCCACCGGCTTGCCATATCGCTTGGCGCGGCGGGCCACACCCACCGGCGCCTTGCCGGCGGCAGACTGCTCATCCATGTTGCCCTCGCCCGTTATGACCAGATCGACATCGCGCACGCGCTCGTCAAACCCCACGAGGTCGAGCACCGTCTCCACGCCCGAGCATAGCTCTGCACCGAGTGCTAGCAGCGCGGCGCCCAGACCGCCAGCAGCACCGGCGCCGGGCACGCCGAGCACCGAGCCAAACGTCCGCGCGCCCTCGGGCACGCGCAGCAATCCCCGAGCCCGAGCCTCGGCAATCGCCGTATCGAGCAGGCGACCGTAGCCGACCATCCAGCCGTCGTACCCGCCCAGTGTTTCGACATCGTCTGTCGGCAGGCCCTTTTGCCCGCCAAACACCGCAAGTGCCCCGCGACGTCCCACGAGCGGATTCTCGACATCGGAAAGCACCACGACACGCGCGCCATTCAGTGCCCGAAGCGCCGGTGCCAAATCGATACTCGCCACGTGTTCAAGGCCCGCGAGCCCCGGCGCGATATTGCAGCCACACTCATCGACCAGGCGGGCGCCAAGCGCCTGCAGCATACCGGCGCCACCATCGTTGGTGGCACTGCCGCCCAGACCAATATAGAGTGTCTTTGCGCCCGCGCGAACCGCGCGAAGCATGAGCTCGCCCACGCCATAGGTTGTGGCCGCCAACGCCGCCGACTCCGTGCAAGGCGAATACCCAATGCCGGCCGCCTCGGCCATCTCGATGACCGCGGACTCGCGCTCGACATCAACCAGCATCCGGGCAGGCACACGCTTGCCCAAGGGACCTGCCACCTCGCAGGTCACTATCTCACCGCCGCACGCGGCAACGGCATCGAGCGTTCCCTCGCCGCCATCTGCCAGCGGCAATGTGCACGCCTCGGCATCGGGCCAAACGCGTCGCACGCCTCCGGCAACCGCCGCCTCCGCCTGTGCACTCGACACGCTACCCTTAAAGGAATCGATCGCCAACAGCACACGGCGGGGCCGGCGGCACGCGGCACCAAAATCGACCGCCTCAACGGCAATATCTTCGGCACACGCGAGCGCCTCGGCATGAGCGGCATGCGCCTCAAGATCGGCCCCACAACCGCAGCCAGCACCATCGGTGCCACGCAGCCCACTAAAATAGCTGCTCAACACCTCACGACACTCGTCTGCCAGCACGCCGGCGGTCACATTAAACCGATGATTCAGGCGCGAGTCGGCATTCAAATCGTATAGGGATCCCAACGCGCCCGCCTTGGCGTCGCTCGCGCCATACACGCAGCGCCCCACGCGCGCGTTGACCATAAGCCCCGCACACATGCAGCAGGGTTCAAGCGTCACGTAGACCGTACAGTCGGAAAGGCGCCAGCGGCCAAGCGCCTGGGCAGCGGCGCACAGGGCCGCAAACTCGGCATGCGCCGAAGGGTCCTGGTCGAGCTCGCGACGATTATGCGCCCTCGCGACGATCTCGCCGTCGCGCACCACTACAGCTCCGATGGGAACCTCGCCCACCGCCGCGGCGGCTCGCGCCTCCGCCAACGCCTCGCGCATGAACTTCTCGTCGATTTCGGTGATCGTCATCGTTCGCCTTCCCTGTTGCAAATTCAAAACGATGCTATCATTACGACTCACGGAGAGATGGCAGAGCGGTTGAATGCGGCGGTCTTGAAAACCGTTGAGCGCGAGAGCGTTCCGGGGGTTCGAATCCCCCTCTCTCCGCCACTTTTAGTGATGCACCGGTGTCATGGTCCGCTCAAACAGCGCATCGACCACGTCGGCCATCTCGGGTCGACGCTCAAGATCGTGGCCCGATTCCCACCATATCGTGAAAAGTCGAATAATACCGCCGGCGACAAACTCAGACGTCGTCTCGAGTGACACGGGGGCCAGGGCATCCTCGGCAAGCACGTTCATCACACGCTCGCGGATGGAGCGGGCAATACGGTCGCAAATAACGTTGGTCAGCATTCCCGACATGCTGCTCGCCAAAATGTTGTCCATGAGCTGCTCATGGGCCAGAATCAGGTCCATGGCATCGTCCAAAATCGCGTGCCGAAGCGCGCGCACGTCCTCGGCAGACACTGTGCCGGCCTCATCGGGCTGTTTTTGCGGCAAGCCGGACATGAGCTCATCGATATAAAAGGCAAAGTAATCGTTCTTGTCGCGAAAGTGCTTGTAGAACGTCGTGCGGCGAATCATGGCGCGGTCGCACAGCATGGCAACCGTCAGGTCCTCAAAACGATGCTCCTCGAGAAGTTCGGTGAAGGCATCGAACAGGGCGCGGTAGGTTTTCTTAATGCGAAGGTCCACTGGTATCGCCATCCTCAGGGCAAAGACAACACTCGACAATCTGTCGCATATCTTACACCTGTACCTCGCGCGCTTTGCCCCGGTGCCAACCCCGCCGAAAACATAACGCTTACCGGAAAGTTCGGCACGGCAAAACGTTGCGGGTATACTAGTAGCGTTATACCAACGGCAGCTGGCGCATGCCGCCGCGGCCATTCGAAACGGAGACATCATGATTACCGTCATCATCGGCATCGTTGTTGTCATTGTGATTGTCTGCGCCATCGCCGGCATCTACAACAACATGGTCACCAAGCGTAACCGCATCGATAACGCTTGGCAGAACATCGATACGCAGCTGCAGCGCCGCAACGACCTGATCCCCAACCTGGTCGAGACCGTCAAGGGCTACGCCAAGCACGAGCAGGAGACGCTCTCCGCCGTGATCAGCGCGCGTAACACCGCCGTCAAGGCCACCACGCCCGAGGCCAAAATGGAAGCCGACAACGTGCTGACCGGTGCGCTGCGCCAGCTCTTCGCCGTAGCCGAGGCCTACCCCGACCTTAAGGCGAACACCAACTTTACGCAGCTGCAGGCATCGCTCGAGGATACTGAGAACAAGATTAGCTATGCACGCCAGAGCTACAACGATTGCGTGCTCAGCTACAATAACGCCATTCAGACGTTCCCGGCTGTCATCTTTGCCGGCATCTTCCAGTTTAAGGAGCGTCAGGGCTTCGAAGCAGCTGAGGCCGCCCACCAGGCACCGACCGTCAAGTTCTAGTAGTTTGACAGCGCATCCTTAATCGGACAAATGTATAAACCGCCCCGTCGAATGCATACTTCGACGGGGCGGTTTCCTTTTTCGCGAAGGTCCCCCTCTAAGCGCCGTGCATTTTTAGGAGTATTCAACATAACCAAGGACTTCGGGCGCCGCGATAAATGCCAAAGAGCGCAAATATCCCTGCAAATCAAACGCTGTCGGCCCATAACCCCGCCCATCATTCGTAGAAAACATCGAGAAATCCCGATTTTTTGCCCGAGGTCGGTATGCAGGGGCCTTCGATTGCAGAATACTCGCAAAAATGCACGTCGCCACCACCCCCACATGGCGCGAACCAAAACAAAAGCGCGGCCTTCCTTTCCGGCGCACTCCGCAGGACGAAAGAACCTCCGCCGCACGAAGTGCGCAGCGGAGGTTCTTTCATGTCCGAGGACGCGCCGGAAAGGAAGGTTGCCCTCGGGCCGAACAGCTATGGCAGCTTACGCGACGGTGTAAACCCAGTTGTGCTTATCTTCAACAGCACCAGACTGGATACCAGTCAGGGTCTCGCGAAGCTTCTTCATCACAGGGCCGATCTCGGTGTAGCCAGCCGGGAAGGTCACGGTCTCGTCGGCGCCGTAAACCTTGTTGTCGATCTCGCCGACCGGGGAGATAACGGCAGCGGTGCCGCACAGGCCGCACTCGACAAAGGTACCGGCCTTGACCTCGGCCCACTCGACAGGGCGTTGGTCGACGGTAATGCCCAGGTCCTGAGCAACCTGAACGAGCGAACGACGGGTGATGGAGGGCAGGATGGAGTCGGTGTGCGACTGCGGAACGACGAGGGTGCCGTCCTCCTTCACGAACAGCACGTTGGCGCCGCCGGTCTCCTCGACATAGGTGCGGGACTCGGAGTCGAGATACAGGTTCTCGGCATAACCCTCGCGATGGGCCTCCATCGTGGGTTTAAGGGACATGGCGTAGTTCAGGCCGGCCTTGATGTTACCGGTGCCGTGCGGTGCAGCGCGGTCATACTCGGAAACGCGCAGCTTGACGGGCTTGAGGCCACCCTTAAAGTACGGACCGACCGGGGTCACGAGAATGCGGAACGTGTACTCAGGAGCGGGAGCCACGCCGATCACGTCACCGGAGCCGATCATAAACGGACGCACGTACAGGGTCGCGCCGGAACCGAAGGGCGGAACCCAGGCGGCGTTGGCAGAAACGACCTGCTTGACGGCCTCAACGAACTTATCCTTGGGGAACGGGGGCATCTCGAGGCGCTGGGCAGAGTTGTACATACGCTCAGCGTTCATGTCGGGACGGAAGCAGACGATGCTGCCATCCTCGGCGGTGTAGGCCTTCAGGCCCTCGAAGACCTCCTGACAGTAATGGAAGATGCCACCGCACTCGGAGACATGCAAGGTGTGGTCGGTGGTCAGACCGCCCTCGTCCCACTCGCCGTCCTTCCAATGGGCCTCGTAGCTGTAATCGGTCTTCATGTAGCCAAAGCCGAGGCTACCCCAATCGATATCCTTCTTCTCGACAGTCATATGTCGCTCCTTACATACACAGTTGTATACTCGCGAACTCGCACGCAAGGACCGAGGCCGGCCGCGTCGCAACGCCGCACGCCCGGAGCGTAGAGCCGGACGGGACACGCGGACGGCATCAAAGCCGATGGCACGTCGATTCGCATGCACGAGATTGTACTCCCCGTACGCGTCTGATAAAACGCTTTTCTTTAACTAAGTAAAGTATTTTCATTTGACCGAAACTAAAGAGGCCCGCCACCGTAAGCGGTGACGGGCCTCAACTGCACGGTTTACGCGCTGGCTCGAGCTACGCGTTCTTTTTGCCCAGCTTAGCCTTAACCAGACCGACCACGGTCGGAATGATCGACACGGCGACGATGCCGATAATCAGCAGCTCAAAGTGCTCCTGCACAAAGGGAATGCCGCCAAAGAAGTAGCCCAGCAGCGTGAAGACCGTCGACCAGGTAATGCCGCCCAGCACGTTAAAGATGACAAAGTTGCGCCAGTGCATGCCGCCCATGCCGGCGATGAAAGGCACAAAGGTGCGGATAAACGGGAAGAAGCGACCCAGGAAGATGGCCAGGTGGCCCCACTTGTCCAGGAAGTCCTCGGACTTTTTGATACGCTCGGGCGTCATGGCCTTCACCTTGCCCGAGGCGATGATCTTTTGGCCAAAGAAATGACCGATCATAAAGTTGCACTGATCGCCCAAGATAGCAGCCGTCCATGCGACGGCCAGCAGAGCCACGATGTTAAAGCCGCCGTTGTGGGCAAAGAAACCTGAGGCAAACAGCAGCGAATCGCCGGGAAGGAACGGGAAGAACACCACGCCCGTCTCGATAAAGATGATCAGGAACACGCAGCCATAGGCCATAAGCGGGCCGGCAGCGATCCAGCTGGCGATCGCGGTGCGCGGGTCTTTGAGCAACTCGGCGATAAAATTAATGAAACCCATGAAGTAAAACCTCTCAGTTGTGGGCGCGGATACGTCCAAGTTGACCAGTATACGGTTGCGGCGCGGCCATGCACACGACCGCACAAAAGCATGACTCCATTACCAGCAAGTATGCATAACTGACATCTGTCACGCTAAGCCGTGGAAGATTGCTCTTCCTAATCCCTAGCGAATCGCTATACTTTATTGAATCGCATTGCCATGGCGCTAAGGGAGGGCGGCCGGTGAGCTTTATCAATACCATTCGCGAGGACATCAAGACCGTCCAGGCACAGGACCCCGCCGCGCAAAACGGTCTGGTCATTTTCCTTTCGTACCCCGGTCTTCACGCCAAGTGGAACCACGTACCCGAGCATTGGCTCTGGGAGCACGGCCACCGATCGCTCGCCCGTGCGCTCTCGCAGCTCACCCGTCATATCACCGGCGTCGAGATTCACCCTGCCGCGCAGATTGGCAAGCACTTCTTTATCGACCATGCCATGGGCGTCGTCATCGGCGAGACCACCATTGTGGGCGACAACTGCGTACTCTATCAGGGCGTCACGCTCGGCGGCACCGGCAACGAGACCGGTAAGCGCCACCCCACCCTGGGCAACAACGTCACCGTGGGCACGGGCGCCAAGGTGCTCGGCAACATTCGCATCGGCAACAACGTCAAAATCGGCGGCAACTCGGTTGTCGTCAAGGACGTGCCCGACAACTGCACCGTCGTGGGCGTGCCGGGACGCATCATCAAGCGCAACGGCTGCCGTGTGTTCGAGGAGAGTTTCGACGCCAAGCAGCATCGCGAGTACATGCCCGATGACGCCGCCGAGCAGAGTGCCCTCAACCGCCAAGGCATCACCGAGAACGCCCGCCGCGTCAAAGAACTCGAGCGAGAGGTGGCCGAGCTCAAAGCCCTCGTCACCAAGCTCGTGGACGAGCGCTAGGGACGCAAGCGGCACAAAACGACATCGGCATCAACGCAAGAAGGCGCGCCAGGGAATTCATCCCCGGCGCGCCATTCCTCTTGATGTGATAAAGGAACTGTCCCTTTGTCACATTATGCGAACTGGCTCAGGTAGAGGTCGGCGTAGGCCCCTTCGGCAGCCAACAGTTCTTGGTGCGTGCCTTGCTCGATGATGTTGCCGTGGTCCATGACCAAGATCAGGTCGGCGTCCACGATCGTTGACAGGCGATGCGCGATCACAAAACTGGTGCGCCCGCGCATGAGCGCGTCCATGGCGCGGCCGATGGCAAGCTCGGTGCGCGTGTCCACGCTCGACGTCGCCTCGTCCAGGATGAGGATCGCCGGGTTGTTGAGCAGCACGCGCGCGATGGTCAGCAGCTGACGTTGGCCCTGGCTGATGCTCTCGGCATCGTTAGCCACCCGTGTGTCGTAGCCCTGCGGCATAGTGCGCACAAAGAAGTCGACCTGAGCGGCACGTGCGGCCGCGACAATCTCCTCGCGCGTCGCCTCGGGACAGCCATAGGCGATGTTCTCGGCAATGGTGCCATCGAACAGCCAGGCGTCCTGCAACACCATGCCAAACTGCTGGCGCAGCTCGCCGCGGTCCATGCGGCTCGTGTCCACACCGTCGAGGGTAATGCGGCCACCGTCGATCTCGTAGAAGCGCATGAGCAGATTGATGAGCGTGGTCTTACCCGCACCCGTGGTTCCCACCACGGCGATCTTCTGACCCGGCTCGGCGGCAAACGACACGTCGCGCATGAGCGGCTTGTCGGGCGCATAGCCAAAGCGCACGTGCTCAAAAGCGACGCGGCCCTCCACCTTGCCCGGCAGCTTGGCAGCCGCGCCCGGCTGCGGATCGGCCTCCATCTCGGGCTCATCGAGCAGGTCGAACACGCGCTCTGCGCTCGCCAGCGCGCTCTGCAGCGAGTTAAAGGTAAACGACAACTGCGTCATGGGTTCGGACGCCTCGTAGATAAACTGGAAGAACGCCTGGAACACGCCGACGGTCATATGCCCGGCAACCAGCATGCTGCAGCCCACCAGCGCAATCACGATCTGCGCCAAACGGCCGATAAAGCGCACCGCAGGGCCGACGGCGTTAATCATAAAGTCGGCCTTGGTGCTCACGCGCGCCAGCTCCTTCGAAGCCTCGCGTACCTCGGCAGAGCTCTGGCGCTCGCGGTTAAACGCACGGATCACCAGACGGCCCGAGTAGCCTTCCTCGACCGCGCTCGTAATCTTGGACACCCACTCCTGGCGCTCGCCCGTCACATCGTGCGTGCGGCGCGACACGACCTTCGTCACCAGCAGCGAAAGCGCCGTAAAGAACAAAAAGACGAGCGTGAGCGGCACGCTAAACACGAACATCACGCTCACGGCGCCCACCACGGTACCGATCGACACCAGCAACTGCAGCAGTCCGCGCTGCATGCTCTCGGACATCTTGTCCAAGTCGTTGGTCGCACGGCTGACGACCTCGCCGGGACGATGCGCGTCAAAGTAGGCAAGCGGCAGACGGTTGAGCTTTTGTGCGATGCGGTTGCGTAGACGCAGGTTGAGACGCTCGGCAACGCTCGACATCAAAAAGCTCTGGAGTGCGTAGAACGAGGCGGCGGCAGTCCAGATCATAAAGTAGATGAAGATGGTCCTGCCGCAGTTCTCCCAGGTAATGCTGAAGGTAGTGTTGTTGGCAAACGCCAGCTTCATATGCCCCCACAGCTCATCGATCACGCGAGCGCTGTAAGCCGGCGCCGCGGTGTTAAAGATGACATAGAACACGATGCTCGCGAACACGATATAGAAGCGCCAATGGTCGCCGGCAGCCTCGCTCCACAGGCGGCGCACCGTCGCCCAGGTGTCGCGGGGCTTCTCGTCCTCGTCCTCGTCGTCCACATCGCGCATGCGCTCTGCCTCGGCGCGGGCACGCTCGTCCTCGGCGCGTTCGTTTTCCTCGTACAGCGCTTGGCGGCGAGCCTCGCGCTCCGCCGCTGCCTTGGCGGCGTCATCTGGCTCGGGTACCGCGGCAGCCGTTTCCTCAACCAGCCCCGCGGCAACGGCGTCATCAACGCCGCCCTGCTTCTTGAGCTCCTCGGTCATGCTACTCACCTCCCTTCATCTGCGATTCCGCGATAGCGCGGTACACCTCGCAGGTTTCCATGAGCTCGTCGTGCGTGCCCAGGCCCACAATCTCGCCGTCTTTGAGCACCACGATCTGGTCGGCATGCAAGATCGTCGAGATGCGCTGGGCGATGATGAGCACCGCGGCATCGCGCGTCTCGTCCTGCAGCGCATGGCGCAGTGCCGCATCGGTCTTAAAGTCCAGGGCCGAAAAACTGTCGTCGAAGATATACAGGTCGGCGCGCTTCATGAGCGCGCGAGCAATGGCCAGGCGCTGGCGCTGACCACCCGAGAAGTTCGTACCGCCCTGGGCAACCGGGGTATCGAGCCCCTGCGGTTGATCGAGCACAAAGGTGCTCTGGGCAACCTGCAGCGCATGAATCATGTCCGCCTCGGTCGCGTCCTCGTTGCCAAAGCGCAGATTGCTTGCCACGGTGCCCGAGAACAGCCACGCCTTCTGCGGCACATAGGCAATGCGCCCGCGAATCTCGTCTTGCGAAAGGTCGCGCAGGTCAACACCGTCCAGGCGAACGGCGCCCTTCGTGGCATCGTGAAAACGCAGCAAGAGCTTTGCCACCGTCGACTTACCCGAACCGGTCGAGCCCACGATCGCGGTGGTCTGCCCGCGACGACAGGCAAAGCTCAGGTCGCACAGGGTGTCCTCGTCGGCATCGTCAAAGCGAAACGACATGTGATCGAACTCAGCGACCGCATCCGCATCGCCCCCGGAGGCAGGCGCCCCGTCACCCAGCGTTCGCTCGCCATCGACGATGCTCGGCTCAATCTGGAGCACCTGCTGTGCACGGTTGAGGCACGCCGCGGCGCGCGGAAGCGTCAGAATCACCATCTGCGCCATCATCACAAAGAACAGGATCAGAATCGCGTATTCCAGCACGGCCGAGATGCTGCCGATTTGCATGGCGTGGACGCCTACGCGGTTGCCGCCCACCCACAGTACCGCCACCTCTGCGATATTCATCAAAAAGAAGGTGGAGCTGTCGAGGCCCACAAACAGGTGGTTGACCTTGATGGCGTTGGCCGCGTAATCGCTAAACACCTCGTCTAGGCGCTGCTCCTCATGGCGCTCCTTGTTAAACGCGCGGATGACGCGCACGCCCACGATGTTCTCGCGCAGCACGACGTTCATGCGGTCGATAAAACTCTGCAGGCGCATAAAGATCGGCGCGGCATTAGCCACCGTAAAGACCGCCGCCACCAGTACAATCGCCACGACTGCACCCAGCAGCGTACCCATGGCGGGATCGATATGCCAGGCGAAGATGATGCCCGCCACGGCCAAAAACGGTACCGGCAGCACCAGCTGAATCGTCTGCAGGATCGCTTGCTGGATCACGTTGATGTCGTTGAGCGAGCGCGTGATCATCGAGCCCGTGCCAAAGCGCTCAAAGTCGCTGGCGGACAGCTCGAGCGACTTATCGTAGACGGCGTTGCGGATGTCGCAGGCCACATTGGCCGCCAGACGGGCCGAAAGGTAGCAGCCCAGCACCGCGCCGCCGCTGGCCATGCCGGTCGCGATAAGCATGTAGAGGCCGTTGCGCAGGATGTAGTCGACATCGCCCGTGGTGATACCGGTGTTGACCATGTTCGCCAGCATCGTGGGAACCAACAGCGTACCAACGTTGTCGATTAGCAGCACCAACAACGTCACCGCGACAAGCCTGCGATACGGCTTCATAAACCTCATTAAGAGTCGCACGACTCCCCCTCACCTTGATTCTCGGCCTGGCTCTCGACAGCGATATGCTGCTTAAAGACATCGCACTCCTCGCCGAGCACCTGAGAGAATTTGCCGATCAAGCGCATGATTTCGCGCTGCTCACACGGCTCAAGCGCGCCAAAGGCTCGCTGCTCGGCCTTGAGTGCCGGCAGCGCATAACGCTCGGCAAATCGCCTGCCCTCTTCGGTCAGGCTCACAACCTTGTTCTTACGGCTGCCTTCGGCAAACTCCAACGTTGCGAAGCCCCGCGCCGTCAAGGTTTTAATTGCCGAGTTGATAGTCTGCTTGCTGTAGAACCATTCGCTTGTCAGACGGCTTACGGCAATACTGCCGCCCGCCGTGCTGGTATCGACGAGCATCCAGTAAGCGCAGTCCGAAAGGCCGCAGGCGCGCGAGAACTCCGAATAGATATGGTCGAGTCCATTGAGCAACCGGTCGAAGTCGACCAGTGTAACCGCACTATTCATCTATCCCACCATTCGATTGTCCGACTTTTGACCAATTTTGTGTCTCTAGATTAGTCCGAGTTTTGACTATCGTCAACAGGCTCTCCGCAAATGCGTGCACTTTTATGGCCCATCGGCAGAAAAAGACCGCCGGCGCGGGGGCGGCGCCAGCGGTCACGTGAAAATCGGGTTTTATTGCCTGTTAAGCGGCAACGGCCTCATAGACCGTAGCGCCCGAGAAGCTATCATGCAGGCTCTTGCCACAGATCCACGGCAGCTCGACGACCTCGCAGACCGTGTTGACCAGCTCGGAGCAGTCAGTAAAGTGGCCCTTGTCGTTGAGGGCCTCGCAATCCTGAACACGCCAATAGCCATCGGTGTGCGTGATGTAGTACTCGTGATCGTTGATCGACACGAAAGCGCGCGTCTTGGAACGCAGCAGCTTCAGAAATCCTTCGAAATCGGTCTCGACGACATCTCCAGCCTGGAACATGATGTTACCTCCTGGCCCGGCGCCACCACGGCGCATTGATAAACGTTGGTACTCCTTTAGTAAAACCTTTATCAGAGGTTATGCGTTCGTCATTTAGGCAAGTGGTAAAAAACCGCAGGGTAGACGGGATAAAACGTTTAACCATCCCATTGGTTTGTCACATTCTGAAGGTACTTTTATGCAAACCTACTTTCCCAATTGGAATCTATCCTTTTGGCCGGGCAATTGACCGTCTATCGTTTGAGCCCGACGGGTATGAACGTGGCATCTGCAACGCCACCACAAGGAGACACCATGGAAACCATCGAAGCGCTCATTCACCGCCGCAGCTGCCGCAAATACAGCGATCGTCCCGTCGAGGCCGAGAAGCTTGCACGTATTATCGAAGCCGGCCAATATGCACCGAGCGGCATGGGCCGCCAGCCGGTGACGTTTGTCGCCGTCACCGACCCCGCAACCGTTGAGCGTCTCTCACAGCTCAACGCCCAGGTCATGGGCAGCAACGGTGACCCCTTCTATGGCGCCAAGACCGTTGTGGTGGTGCTGGTTGACCGCAGCGTGCCAACGCATCTGGAAGACGGTTCGCTCGCCATGGGCAACCTGCTCAATGCTGCCTATGCGCTGGGCGTTGATTCGTGCTGGATTCATCGCGCGCACGAGGTCTTCGACTCGCCCGAAGGCTTGGAACTGCTGGCAAGCTGGGGCCTGCCCGCCGACGGCAGCCTGCGCGGTGTCGGTCACTGCATTCTGGGCTATGCCGAGGACGCGCTTCCCGAGGCAAAGCCGCGCCGCGACAACGTGGTGTACGTGAAGTAATTAGTTCCGCCGTTCTAACGAACGGCGGACCCGCTGACGCTGCGCGGGCCGCATTCACGTCAATCTGACGTTCAATTTCAAGGGCGCGACCAGAAGGTCAGCGCCCTCTCATTTCACGTCACCTTGGCGCAAATGCGGCTCGCTCGCTGTTGGCGACTGACATCAGGTGCGCCACTGTTGACATTCGACACTTGGGCAGCTAAAAGGCCCCGTCCCAAATTTGCTGCTCCGCTCGCAACTTATCTTGCCGATGGAGTTGTCGTCGTTTCGTTCGTGTGAGTTGTTTCGGCTTCGCTGCCTTGTTCGTCCTCGTCCTTTTGCGCATCGGCGATAGTGGAAGCTGCCGCAACGATACCGCGTTGGGGCGCAACGCCCGTCTGGACCTGAGCGCCCTCGACAACTTCTGTGCCTGCATGCGCGAGCTCGGGCGATTTAAACATTGCGTCCAAGTTGGCGCCGCCGCCGGCGTAGCCAAGCGCAGCAAGTGCGATGACGATCGCTGCAACGACAGCCACGATCGGCACGTAGCGATGCCAGCCGGCGGGATTGAGCCCGCTGCGACGAGCCGCCCCGCGGCTGATGTAACCGAGCGTTCCGTCGTGCTTGAGCTTTGAGCCCACCACGCGCTTGCGGCCCCACAGCGACGACTCGGCCTGCATGGCCAAGCGAGCGCTTGCCGAAGGGTAGCCATATTTAGTGCGCTTGAACGAGCCATCAAACCCCGAGGCGTGTTTGCCCCACGTCACCGATGTCGTGCGTCGGTTAACCGGCGCGGCACTCCGCCTTCTGCGGCTCGGTTTTGAAGTCTCAGCCATATGCCCTCGCACGCCGTAACCAAATCGAAACAATAACGCTTTGGACTGTAGCACACGCGTCGCGCGCGGTCACGGGTGCCTCGCTCAACGGTCATCGTCCTTCAGCAAGCGCCACAGCGTTGTACGGCTTATGCCCAGCACCTCCGCCGCACGGGTTCGGTTGCCGTGGAGATGGTCTACAACCAGATGCGCGATATCTCGCTCGGTATCGGCCAGCGGTCGCAGGATATACAGGTCACTTTCGAGCGTCGGGGCGCCAAAGGTTGCGGTCTTAATCACGTCCTCTTGGGCGAGCACTTCCTCCGCCACAGCGCGGTCCACCGCGCCCGCCCCCACCAATATATACAGTCGTTCCGAGACCTCGCGGAGCTGCAGATAATTGCGCGGCCAGCGGTAAGCATCGAGCGTCTTCGTCGCCGCGGCAGACAGCGTGGGCGCTGTCGTCCCAAATGCATCAGCGAGATATTCCAAATAGCACGCGACCTTCGTCGACGCGGCTCCCTGCTCGGCGATTGCCGGCGCCACGCTCACCGCGCAGGCGAAGCGCTCGGTCACAAAAGCAGCCTGATCGCTTTCGCTGCCGCCCGGCATGTCATTCGCCGTCAGCACCACATGGCAGCGCGTCGCCAACGCGGTGTCGGCCATCGTGGAAACCAGCTCGCGGAGGCGCTGGGGGCCAACCGCGTTCCAGCCCTCAATGCAAAGGGTCAGCCCCGTTTGGAACAACGGCGATTCGGCGCTTTTGAGCACGTGGCGCCAACCGCGCTCGGTGAGCTCATCGAGCGCGACGGAAACAAAGGGTTGATCGGCAAAAGGGCCATCCAGATAGAGGCGCATGGCGATCTCGGCCTGGCCCGCGCCCAACTCGCCCTCGAACATAAGGGGCACCCCGCGCGCATAGCTCTCGGCAACCGGTGCGGCTACCGCAGCGGCGCCTTCAACGATGCCGTACGCGCTCGATTCGTAGCGGGCCTCAACTTCGTCGGCGTTGAGCCACTCGATGCCCGCATGCGCCGCGGCGCCGCGCACCTCGCGGACCACGACGACCCAAAGGCCCCCGCCCTCTTTGTCGGTGGGGCGAACGGTCAGGCTCAGGCGCGTACCCGCACGCCCCATAACCAGGCGCGCGCCGTCTCCTATACGGTCGAGGCGCTCAGCGACAAAAGCCGCCACATCCCGCTCAAGCGCCGCGTCATTCATGGTCGAGATCGCGACGTCCCCACGCGCATCGATTGCCAATGCCGAGGCCCCGGCAGCAGCCAGGGCCTCGGTCAAGATGTTCAGCTTGGCATCGCTATCCATGATTTGCCCCTGTCCGTGGCGACGTGCAACCGCCGACGGTCGCACGACCAAGTGTTTCAAAATTGAACGATATTGCTCACCAAACACTATAGGGCAGAGAGCGCCGTCCTGCGAGTATAGGTGTTGCCCCGCATCGCCATCCTGGCGGGGCGATAAGAGCTCTTCGGGACTTATAAACCTGCGGACAAGCCATACCCGCAAGAGCTCCTATCGCTCCACCGTGAGAATGCGCTCACCAGCACGCAGCACGCAAATAAGCTACTTCTCTACCAGATTCCCAGCACGTGCTGCATTCCCAAACTCATGCACGCAATGCCAATCCAGCAGCAAAAGCCCAGCGCGATAGGCTTTCCGCCCTTTTTGACCAGCTCGACGATATCGGTATTAAAGCCAATAGCCGCCATGGCCATCACGATAAAGAACTTCGACAGCTCCTTGATGGGCGCCGTGATGGACACGGGAAGCTGAAGCACCGTGGTGATTACGCTCGCCAGCACAAAGAACAGCACAAACATGGGAAACGCGCGTTTAAGCGAGAACGTGCTTTTGGCGTCGCCGCCGGCCTTGCGCGCCAGATGCATCTGCCAGCATGCGAGGACCAACGTGATGGGAATAATGGCCAGTGTCCTGGTGAGCTTGACCACCGTGGCGCTCTCGAGCACATTGGCGCCGGGATGCATGCTGTCCCAAGCGCTCGCCGCAGCCGTTACGGACGAGGTGTCGTTGATGGCGGTGCCGGCAAACAGGCCAAAGCCCTCGTTGGTCAGCCCGAGCATACCGCCGAGCGTTGGAAACACGAGCGCCGCGATAACGTTAAACAGGAAGATGACCGAAATAGCCTGGGCAATCTCGCGATCGTCGGCATCGATGACGGGCGCGGTAGCGGCGATGGCAGAACCGCCGCAAATCGACGAACCCACACCCACAAGCGTCGAGATCTTACCCGGCACGTTCATAACGCGGCAGAGCACAAAGGCGATGACAAGCGAGGTCGAGATCGTCGCCACGATAATCGGCAGCGACTGGGCGCCCTTGGACAGAATCTGGGAGAGGTTCATGCCAAAGCCAAGCAGGATAACCGCGTACTGCAAGACTTTTTTAGACGTATAGGTGACGCCGGCGGCGAGCTGTTCACGACGATTCTTGGAAAAGACGAGCGCCAGGACCATGCCAAAGAGGATGGCGAATACCGGACCGCCGACCACCTCAATTTGTTTGCCGAGCAACGTCGCGGGAATGGCGATGATCAGGCAGAACAAAACGCCTTTCCAGCGCTCGCGTACGATATTTGCCAGTTGCATATGGGATTCCTTCTTTCTATTTCACGTTTGCGACGGCTTATGATACGGCAACATTGAGCGCAGCCTTGCGCAAACACAGACTAAGATGCCGCAATAGTTCTTGGGCAACAGCCGAATTACCCACCGCGGAGAGCTGATTCGCGGCATAATTAACAACTGACATATGAGTTTGATAGAACAGTTGCGAGGCGCTATGGAAGAATCGATGCACGTCGGCGAGCAGGAAACGAGCCTACAGGACCAGTCCTACCACACCATTCGACGCAAAATCGTCTACCTGGACTACAAGCCGGGCGAAAAGCTGGGCGTCAAGCAACTTTGCGACGACCTGGATATGGGGCGCACCCCTGTGCGCGAGGCTTTGGTTCGCTTGGCGCAGGAAGGCCTGGTGCGCACCGTGCCCCAAAGCGGCACCTATGTCTCGCCCATCAACCTCACTCTTGCCGAGAGCGCCTGCTACATTCGCGAGCACCTGGAAAAGCAGGTGATTGTAGAGTGCTGCGCCCGTGCCACCTCGGCAGGCATCGAGCAGCTCGACCGCGCCATCGTGCTGCAGGAAAAGGCCATGGCCGAAGAGGATCGCATCGGCTTCTTTTTAAGCGACAACCTCATGCACCGCATAATCTTTAGCATCGCATGCCGTAGCACCGTGTGGTCGTGGCTCGAAGAGACCAATGCCGACCTGGAGCGCTTCCGCTGGCTGCGTGCCGCCACACAGACGCTCGACAATCAGGAGACTGTTAACGAGCATAAGCAAATCCGCCGCGCCATCGCCGGTCGCGACCCCATCGAGGCGAGCTTTTTGGTCAGCAAGCACCTGCATATGATGTTCCGCAACCAGACCGAGGTCCTGGACCAATATCCCAAGTACTTCGAGACCAGCAAGCTCCGCTAACCTGCCAAAAAGGGACAGGTTTATTTTGGCAGGTTTTATCTGGGCAAATGCAGAAAAGGCCCGGCTCCGCTGCAACGGAGCCGGGCCTCGGTCACTAGAACGGCGGAACAACAATTATTCGACCGTGACGCTTTTCGCCAGGTTGCGAGGTTGGTCAACGTCGCAACCGCGCAGGATGGCCACCTCGCGGGCGAGCAACTGCAGCGGAACGCTCGCCGTGATGGGGCTGAACACGTCGCGGACTGCCGGCACGCGGATGATGCAGTCGGCGATCTTGTTGATCTCCTCGTCGCCCTCAGTGGCAACGACGATGACCTTGGCGCCGCGCGCCTTGCACTCCATAAGGTTCGACACGGTCTTGTCGTAGGTGGCACTCTTGGTGGCCACGGCGATGACGGGGAAGCCCGGGTCGATCAGGGCAATGGGGCCGTGCTTCATCTCACCGGCGGCGTAGGCCTCGGCGTGCAGGTAGCTGACCTCTTTGAGCTTGAGCGCGCCCTCGTAGGAAATAGCGGCACCCATGCCGCGACCCACGAACAGTGCGGACTGCGCGTCCTTGCACAGCAGGGCGGCCTCATGCACGGCCTCGGTCTGGGTATCCAAAATCCACTGGATCTGCTCGGCCGTATCGGAAAGCTCGCGGAACAGCATGCGCGCCTGCTTGGTGGTCAGGCGGTACTTGACCTGCGCTAGCAGCAGGGCCAAAAGCGTAAGGCTCACGACCTGGCCGATGAAGCTCTTGGTCGAGGCGACCGCGATCTCCTTGTTGGCCTTGGTGTAGATGACGCCGTCGCTCTCACGCGCCACGGGGCTGCCCACCACGTTGGTGATGCCGAAGACCTTGGCGCCCTTGATGCGCGCGTCGCGAATGGCGGCAAGGGTATCGGCCGTCTCGCCCGACTGGGACACGGCAACGACGAGCGTCGTCGGCGTAATGATGGGATTGCGGTAACGGAACTCGCTGGCCGCCTCAACCTCGGTGGGGATGCGAGCCCAACCCTCGATAAGGTTCTTGGCGATGAGTCCGGCGTGGTAGCTGGTGCCGCAGGCGATCACGTAGACGCGGTCGATGTCGTTGAGCTCCTCGAGCGAAAGGCCCAGCTCGTCGATGTCGAGCTCGCCGGCCGGCGTCATACGACCGACCAGCGTGTCGCGCACAACGCGAGGCTGCTCGTGGATCTCCTTGAGCATAAAGTCGGGGTAGCCACCCTTTTCGGCCATGTCTAGGTCCCAGTCGATGTGGGTGACCTTGGGCTCGATAACGTTGCCGGCCTCGTCGGTGTACTCGACGCCCGCGGGCGTGAGCTTGGCAAACTGACCGTCTTCGAGCACCACGACATCGCGGGTGGCGTCGATGAGCGCGATGACATCGGAAGCAACATAGGAGCCGGTTTCGCCCACGCCGACTACGATCGGGGAATCCTTGCGGGCCACGGCGATCACGCCGGGCTCGTCAGCGCACACGGCGGCCAGACCATAGGCACCGACCACGTGGGTGCAAGCCTCGCGCACGGAGGCCATCAGGTCGTGCGTCTCAGCATAAGCCTCTTCGATCAGATGCGCGAAGACCTCGGTATCGGTCTCGCTCTTAAAGTGGTGGCCGCGGCCCTCCAGCTCTTCGCGCAGCTCGGCGAAGTTCTCGATGATGCCGTTGTGGACGATGGCGATACGACCGTCGCAGCTGGTGTGGGGGTGAGCGTTAACGACGGAGGGCTTGCCGTGGGTGGCCCAACGGGTGTGACCGATACCGCAGGTAGCGTCGCTGTCGATGTTGGAAAGCTCGCTCTCCAGGCCCGCAACCTTGCCCACGCGGCGGATGACGTCGAGGTGTGCCGCGGCGCCCTCGCCCACCTCGAGCGCAACGCCCGAGGAGTCATAGCCGCGATACTCCATGCGCTTAAGGCCTGTGACCAGTATGTTCTTTGCAATATCAGAGCCGGTGTAGCCGACAATTCCGCACATAGGATAAATCCCTTCGTTCGCGTGACTGCAAGACGTCCACGCACAGGGGGCGCTGAGACGTATAACGTTCGAGTATTGTACTCACGCAAGCGCAAGCTGATATACCAGAAGTGGTATCTCAACTTAGATACCACTCGATGCACACATGCCCAAACCACCACGATGGGGACAGGCACCTTTGTGGTGGTTTGGGCTCCAGCGTTTGCCCAGATAAAACCTACCAAAATAAACCTGTCCCTAATTGGCAGGTTTTGACACCCTAGGGGTGGGCGATGCTACAATCTGGTTTGTACTTGAAACGCATCAAAGGGGCCGCTATGGCAAAGGTGAAAATCAGCGACGTCGCGCGCGAGGCCGGGGTTTCGCTGGGCACGGTTTCCAACGCGCTCAACCACCCCGAAAAGCTGCGTCCCGAGACCCTCAAGCTCATCAACGAGACCATCAATCGCTTGGGCTACCTGCCCAACCAAAGCGCTCGTCAGCTCGCGGGCGGCGCCACCAAGTCCTTTGGCCTGGTGCTCCCCCGTCTCGATCACGGCTTTTCGCTCCAAATCGCCAGCGGCGCCCACAACGAGGCCCGCAAGCACGGCTACGATCTGCTCATCGCCAATGCCGATAACGACGATATTCTCGAGGATCATTACCTGCGCTACTTTATGGGCACGCAGATGTCCGGCGTCATGGTTCAGCCCATGGCATCCCCCGACCGGCACCCGGCCATGACTAAAATGCCCGTGCCGATCGTCCATCTGGACGTCCATTGTTCAGAACCCGGTTACTACGTGGCCGCCGACAACGAGGCACAGGGGCGCATTATCGCCGAGCTCGCCATCGCCCGCGGCGCACGCCATATTGTCGTTGTGGGTCGAGCAGCATTCATGCAGCTCACTCTGCGCGTCCTTGGCATCCACAAGGCACTTGCCCTGCATCCCGATATCAAAATTGAGGTCATCGACGCCGGCGAATGGAATACCGCAGCCGACGGCTACAGTATCGGTGCCCAGATTGCCGAGCGCCCTGCTGACGAGCGCCCCGATTTTGTCATCGGTCTGACCGACGTATTAGCCTCGGGCGTTATCTCGGCGCTGACCGACAAGGGCATTTCCGTCCCCGGCCAGATTCTTGTTGCCGGCTGCGATGGCAACCCACTTGCCTGGAGCGGATCGGTCCCCCTCACCACGGTAGCACCACCGGGCTACGAGATCGGCCGCAAGGGCGTGCAGCTGCTCATGGAACAAATCGAGGATAAACCTGCCGCCAAGACCAAACGAGTCCGCATCGGCTCCGCCGCGCGTACCGTCACCACGGCCACGGCCACCGAGGACATTAACCGTCAGGAGCTCGTGCGCCCCTTCTTGCTCGAGCGTGTGAGCACCCAAAAGGCCGAGCAGCACCCGACGGGCCCATCCGCGGCCCCAATAACCGACATCAACCTGGGCGCCTACTTGTAACAAAAAACGCCGCAACGGAAACAGCCCCGCTGCGGCGTTTTTGCTGACCCCACGGGCCTTCCCCGTTTAGCCGGATCTGCGGCTACGGATATTTATGGAATGTAATCCATTTTTCATTAGCTTTTTTGTTAAAATAGATTCAATTCCATTTTTTAGAACAGTGCCTCCGCGCAGGCGCCGTTACCGTCACCGTCCTGCGAGATCGGGCGCGGGGCATGGCGACTCGCGTGCAAACGCTAGCGCACGGCCTTGACCGCGGCCGGCAGATCGAACAGCGTATCGAGCACAGCCTCGCAGCCATCCACCACGTCCTGCGGCAGTGGCACGATATCGGGAACGGCAAAGACGTGGCAGCCAGCCGTGATGCCCGAGACGCAGCCGTTGCGGGAATCCTCGACCACGGCGCACTCCTCGGGAGCAAAGCCCGCGCGCTCGCAGGCGAGCAGGTACATCTCGGGATCGGGCTTGCCGTGCGCGACGTCCTCGCCGCAGGTCACCATCTCAAACTTGTCAAAGAGGCCGACCATCTTAAGGTTGCGCTCGGCGGTAACATGGCGCGACGACGTCGCAAGACCCACGTGATAGCCCGCAGCCAGCAGCTCGTCCAGGCACTCGGCAGCGCCAGCCTTAAGCTCCAGATCGGTCTTGACCATCTCGTCGCGAATCTCCCTATGGCGACGATAGATTGCCTCAGCGGTTTCGCGGCTGCCGTAATGCCCATCAAGGATCTCCATGACATCGGGCAGCGTGCGACCGATAAACTGATGGATCAGCGCACCATCAATCGCGAATCCCAGCTCGGCCGCTCCCGCCTTCCACGCCTTGATACCCAAACGCTCGGTATCGACCAGCGTTCCGTCCATATCAAAAATAACAGCCTTGATCATATCGGTCCCCCATCGCTTCGCGCTGCTGTACTCCCGCAACTTTACCGCACTTGTAAACTTGTATATAACGTATATAGCATATTGCACTTTCGTTACATAGATAGAAGTCTTATGACAAGCGGCTCGGTAGGATTATAGTTTTCGACCGAGTACTCAACGGCAAGGATCGATTCATGCTTTCAGACACCACCGCACCTGCAGAGGGGCTTCAGGACAAACTCACAGCGCTCGAGCAGCTGCTTTTGGCATACGGACGCGTCGCCATCGGCTTTTCCGGTGGCGTCGACAGCAGCTTTCTGGCCGCGGTCTGCGCCCGCATCATGCCCACCAGTACGCTTCTCGTTCACCTCACCACGCCGTTCATCGGCACGCCCGAGCAGGCTTCGTTTGAGCGGGCGGTTGACGGGCAGGCCGATGAGGGGCCGCATTTTAAGCTCCCCGTGCTCAACCTCTCGGTCGATCAGCTGCAGCTCCCCCAGGTAGCCTGCAACGACGCCGACCGCTGCTACCACTGCAAGCGCGCCGGCTTTACCGCCATCGTCAACCACGCCAAGTCGCTGGGCTTTCCCACCGTCATCGACGGCAGCAACGCAAGCGACCGCGGCGACTACCGCCCCGGCATGCGCGCCGCCCAGGAGCTCGGCGTGCGCTCGCCGCTTATGGAGGTCGGCTTTACCAAGGACGAGGAACGCGAGTTGCTGCGCGCCTGGGGATACCCCGTCTGGAACCTGCCGGCAGGAGCCTGCCTGGCCACGCGCGTCCCCACGGGCGAGGAGCTCACACGCGAGAAGGTCGATGTAATCCGCGCCTGCGAGGATTACCTGCATGATCTTGACCTGGCTCAGGTCCGCGCACGCCTGGTCGGCGGCTGCATGCATATCGAGGCCGCGCCGGCAGACGTTGCCAAGATTGCCGCCCTCGGTGGCAACGCCGTCGATGCCGAGGGCAAAACCCCGCTGCCCGCCGTTATCGAGTCCGCGCTGCGCAACCTAGGCTGCGGCCATATCTCCCCCGAGGTCACCCCCTACATCCACGGCGACATGAATCTTTAAGTTACGCCGTTTTACAAACGGCGTAACCGCTCGGCGCTGCGCAGGTTCCGGGCACGGCAATCTGACGTTCAACTGCACGGGCGCGACCAAAAGGTCAGCGCACGCTTGTTTCACGTCACCTTGCCGCACCCGGAACCTGCTCGCTCGCGTATGCTCAACCTGAACCACATTAATAGTTGCCGACCTTCCGAAAGGGGACAGGTTTATTTTGGCAGGTTTTATCTGGGGAAACGCAGACAAGGCCGCGACACCTATATGGCGTCGCGGCCTTGTTCTATTTATGCCAGCACGTACTGATACGTATCTCCCATGGGGACAAAGGTAACCGGCAGACCTGTGCCAGCGTCCCCGAGCGCGGCGGGCAGCCATTTCGCCATATACTCCATGCCCGGCTCCTCGCCATTAAAGTGACCCATATGGATGGCGCATTTTCCCTGACCGAGCATTGCGGCGTCGCGGATGTACTCGCTCACCGTAAAGTCGACAAACTCCATAGTCAAAATGCAATCGATGCCTTCGGAGTCGATATGGGCAATCTCGTCGTTATCTCGCCCCATGATGTGCATTGGAATCTCGACATTGCGGACGAGCGCGTCACCGTCGCCGATCAAGCGCGTCCCGTTTAATCCAAGCTTGTGTACGAGCGCCTGCGCAAGATCGCGGGCCGGCGTTGGCTCAATGCGGTACCTCATGAATGTCTCGTCTACCGCGGAGCCAAGCCAGTCCATCTTGACCGCGAATCCGTAAAAGACGCCGTCGACCATCGAACCGTCCGAGGCGAGCGGCACACCCGAGTGGATATAGTCATGGCAACGCCAGACCGCGCCACCCCATTCGTCAAGCAAAGCGCACTTTGCCTCAAAGGTCTTGTTCCCCGCAACCACTTCACGGCGGTCTCCGTGGTTCCAGAACAGTGCCTCGTGAGGAACAATCAGGTTAGCGCCAAGCTCCTTGGCACGACGAATCACCTCCGCCGTAGCCCAAATGCATGTAACTATTCCGGTACATTGCTGATCGATGTCGCCGTAAAGCACCTGATCGCGCGTCGTCGCAAGCTCGATGGGCTTCCCGGTAAAAGCATCAATGCCGTCACAGTAGTCCTGGATAGCTTGAATAGCCTCGCTGATAAGCATGTGTAACAATAATCCCTTCGACATAATATGCGGGGGGGGCAACATACATACCGCCCTGCAAAATCATCTTTAGACGGCACATTTTGAACTAGACCGCCTGTCTACGACCGCTTTTCTAGCGCTCGGAAATCGGACCGTTCTCGAGCTCATCCTCGCTAAAGCCAAAGAACCAAGCCACAGCAAAGCTTACGACAAAGCCAGCCGCCGAAGCGATGACGGCACTGATCAGGTTCTCGTTGCCGCCGCCAACAAACGTCATAATATTGAGCACGTTGGAGGCAGCACCGGCGAGGTAAGCATTGACATGCAAGGCGAGCGCCACGGCACCGGCGACAAACGAACCTGCCATGCAGGCAGCAAACAGTTTACGGTAGCGGAACAGCATGCCGTAGATGAACGGCTCGCCAACGCCCCCAACAAGCTGTGCGACAAGATAGCCGGCGCATTGGCTCTTTTCCTCCTTGTTGCGGAGTTTAAGCCATGATGCAATCTCCACTCCGTAGGCTGCCCACAGCGCAACCGTGGGGGCAACCAAAATGAAGCCATCGGAACCCGTCAACATAAAGTTTGCAATGGCAATCATGATGACCGCAACATGCATGCCCGTAATGACCATGGGCAACCAAATTGCTGCAAGCAAGCCGCCACCAATAATCGCCACGATACCTCCCTCGGCACCGAGGAACTCAAAGACAACCGCCAAACCGTTACCGCACCAAGAACCAAGAGGAGCAAGCAGGCAAAGCGCAAAGGGGACAGTCAGGGCAAGCGTGCAAAGCGGCGTAAAGACCGTGGTGAGCGAATCGGGCATGTGCTTGCGCAAGAACTTCTCGAACACGGACATCAACGCAACCGTGAGCAGAATGGGAATAACCGTCTGCGCATAGTTTGCAGGCACGCAAGGGATGCCATAAATGCTAAAGGCTTTTCCCTCGGCTGCCATTTGCATAAACGTCGGTTCGATAAGCACACCGCCCATAAAAGCGCCGTACATGGGCGTGGCGCCAATGTTCTTGGCAGCCGTAAAGCCCAAGAAGATCGGAATGAAATAGAACGTCACGTTGTAGAGCATATTGAGCAGGACATAAAGATCGCTCGTATCCGCAATGAGATTGAGCATCGTTGGCCCGAGTACGACGGCAACGGTTTTGAACATGCCCGACGCGAGCAGCAATGGAATCATCGGAACCATGGAGCCCGAGAGGTAGTTAAGAATCGCATTGCCGACGGCTGCCGGGGTAAGCGGTGTTTTGACTCCACTTGCGTCGAGGTTCTCGTCGATGCTCTCCTGCTTGGCTAAGCCGCTCATCTTGATGAGCTCGTCATATACCTTAGGCACGTTTTGCCCAATAATCACCTGGAACTGCCCGCCAGATATTTGAGCGCCGATGACGCCGTTAATTTTTTTAACAGCGTTAATGTCGGGCAACTCCATATCCTTAAGGTTAAAACGCAGACGCGTCATGCAGTGGGCTGCAAAGGTGATGTTGTCTTTGCCACCCAGCGCCTCGAGCACATCGGCTGCGATCTTCTTATTGTCAGCCATATCATCTTCCCTTTCGAACGATCCGGTTCCTCCCTCGCTGCGCGCGCGAGGAGACAAAGCGGACGGTGGCCCGTCGCCCGCACGGAAGTATTCGATTGTTGAGGGAAACGGCGTAAAGACAAAAGCTCCAAAACGAGACATCGACAGGTCGCCCTGTCTTTACGTCACGCTTCGGAAGCTCAGCTCTCGAATAACACCTTATGTCGCGCTAAGGGTATCAGCTTCACCATGCGAACGGCGGCCTCATGATGCCCAAAAGTCTGCGAACGGTACGCTTTCTTTGATGAACGGCATAGAAAGCGCCTATTTGTCGGCTGGCACCTCGCCCGTTACGTTGCCGGCATAGACCCGATTGACATGGAGCATGAGATACACCTTCTCCTCGGGCACGATGGAGGCATGATACGTTTCCTCGATAGCTTCTGCCATTTTGTCAACACAAGCCGCTATAGCCGGATGCTCCTCACAGAGAGGACGATAGAGCGCCGCATTATCGGTATTAAGCGGCTCCCCGGTGCGGACGCGCTCTAACAAGTAGCGTACATGAGTGTCATAGCGTGCATAGTCAAAAGCATCGCGGTCAACGGCGATAGCAAGATCTTTCTCGATGATCGCTACGAGCTTTTCGATCAGGCGTTCCTCGCGGCGGACGTCGTTTGACTTCGCCTTACTAGAACTTGCCATAACGCTGTTAACGATGCAGAGTGCGATGCCCGCCCTCTCCCCGCGTGGCATAGATATGCCGAATTCGCGCTCTATGCCAGCATGGGCAAGCATCGCAATCTTAAATTCAATGGGATATTGCTGTTGAACGTCACAAGAAAGCGGCATCTGAACATACATGTGCTCACGGCAGCGCTTGATGGCGAAACTAATGTGGTCGGCGAGCGTAAAAGGAAGGTTCGCCGACAGCTCGCGCGAAATGTTGGTGCGCGCGACATCGGCAATCTGCGCACTAAACTCCATTACCTTGGGATCGATCTCGTTAAGAAGTGGCAGATAGCGCGCATCAACGTTGTAAAACGTGCGCTCAATCTGCGCAAGCGAAACCTCATCGGGGCCGTCAGGAAAACCAATGCCTTTCCCCAGTGCCACAAGCTCGGTTCCCTTATCGTTGACAAGCAAGGCGGCATTGTGATTAATGCGCTTAACGACCCTCATGATGCCTCCGAAAATAGGCGCAGCCGAAGGGCAAGCGCAATGAATTCTAGTTAAGATGGTTCGCCTCGATTATTCCACGCAACGTCACGCGAAACAAGCAAACCCGAGCCCCCGCAACCTACTAAAAAAGGGGCAGGTTTATTTTGGCGGATTTTTATCGGGGAAAACGCGAAGAAGGACACGCCATATCACCGTTGTGGGCAGAGCGGCATTCATGCAGCTCGCTCTGCGCATACCTGGCATCCACAAGACCCTCGCCCCGTATCCCGATATTAAAATGAGTTCATTGGCGCCGGAGAGTAGAATACCGCATCCGACGGCTACGGCATCGGCAGCCAGATTGCCGAGCGCGTCAGCACCCGGGCAAGCAGCCACGCCGAAGCCACCGTCATCAGCCTCGGCACATACCTTTAGCGCACGGCCTTGACCGCCGCCGTCAGATCGAACAGTGTATCGAGCACGGCCTCGCAGCCCTCCGCCACGTCCTGCGGCAGCGGCAAGATATCGGGCACGGCAAAGACATGGCAGCCGGCCGTGATGCCCGAAACGCAGCCGTTGCGGGAATCCTCGACCACGGCGCATTCCTCGGGAGCAAAGCCCGCGCGCTCGCAGGCGAGCAGGTAGATCTCGGGATCGGGCTTGCCGTTCAGGGTATCCTCGTTGCAGGTCACCGTCTCAAACTTGTCAAAGAGGCCGACCGTCTTTAGGTTGCGCTCGGCCGCAACGCGGCGCGACGACGTCGCAAGGCCCACGTGATAGCCCGCAGCCAGCAGTTCGTCCAGGCACTCGGCGGCGCCGGCCTTAAGCTCCAGTTCGGTCTTGACCATCTCGTCGAGAGCATCCCTGTAGCGGGCTTCGACCGTCTCGACGATTTCGCGGCTGCCGTAATGCTCCTCAAGGATGTCCCTGACATCGGGCATCGAGCGACCGATAAACTGATGGACCAGCGCATCATCAATCGCAATCCCCAGCTCGGCAGCGCCCACCTTCCATGCCCTCATGTCCAAACGCTCGGTATCGACCAGCGTTCCGTCCATGTCAAAAATGACAGCCTTGATCATATCGGCCCCCTTCGCCGGCTTGCGTTACCGCAACCCCACCCCACTTTGCAACTTGTATATAACGTATATATCATATCGCGCCAAGCTGCTGAAAAGGGACAGGTTTATTTTGGCAGGTTTTATCTGGAAAAACGACCTGCAGCGTCTCCTGCTAGACTGGTAGATTCCGAACCGTCCATCCAGGAGCCTCAATGCCGCGCAAATCCGCCTACAAGCAAGTACTTTCCATCGGCACCGCCGTGGTGCTGGGGTTTGCGCTGTTTACGGGATCGCTCGACGGGGCGCCCAAGCTGCTCTCGCCGCAAAGCGACGAGCAGGCGGCGGCTCTGGCCGAGAAGCAAAGCGAGAGCCCCAACCGCACCGACGACGAAGCAGACCTGGTTGCCCGGCTCGAATCGGGGACGGCAAGCTCCTCGGATTCCAAAGGCGGCCAAAGCACCGGCGATGGCTCCGAATCCACCACAACCGGCACCGCTGGCGATGTCTCTTCGAACGCCACCCCCATCGACGAAGTGGAAAACCCCGATCTCGACCGCGCGCGCGGCGTATACCTCACCAGCATTCCCGACTACGCCGGCAACCCCTACGTTGCCCTTCGCGCCGATGGCACGCACCCGCTCGGCACACCGTCGTTCACGCTCGATGAATACGAGCGGGCCACCGAAGAAGGATGCTTTAAGAAGTTCTCAAAGCTCGACAGCCTGGGCCGTACCCGCAAAGCACTCGCCTGCATAGGACCCGAATCGCTCGGTCAGGGTAAGCGCGGCGATATCTCGCGTATCCATCCTGCCGGTTGGCACCAGCAGCGCTACGACTTTATTCCAGGCCAGAGCCTCTACAACCGCTGCCACCTCATCGCCTGGTCGCTCTGCGGCGAAAACGCCAATCGCAAGAATCTCCTCACCGGCACGCGCTATCTCAACGAAACGGGCATGCTGCCGTTTGAAGAGCAGATCCTCGGCTACATCCGCGACACGGGCAACCACGTGCTCTACCGCGTCACGCCCATGTATAACGAAGAGGAACTCGTCTGCCGCGGCGTTCGCCTCGAGGCACAATCGGTCGAGGACCACGGCAAAACGCTGTGCTTCCACGCGTACTGCTACAACCTGCAGCCGCATGTGCAGATCGACTACGCCACCGGCCGCAACCAGGCCTCGGGGGACTAACCCCTCAGCACGACAAGAACCGATTTGCATCCCCCAGGGATCAAAAAGGGCCGCTCCGGATCACCCAGAGCGGCCCTTGCATCAACATGCGTGGCGCAGGCAAAACCACACGTTACTTGGCGCGGCCCTCCTCATAGCGCTCGACCAGCTTGGCCTGAACGTCATAAGGCACCTGCTCATAGCCTGCGGGCTTCATGGTAAAGTCGCCCGTGCCGCGCGTGATAGAGCGCAGGCGCGTCGAGTAATCCGTCAGCTCGGCCAGCGGGGCCTGGGCAATGACCACGGTGTCGCCGCGCTCATCGGTCTCCATACCCGTCACGCGACCGCGCGAGGCCGAGATGTCACCCATCACGGCACCGGCGTAGCTCTCGGGGATTGTCACCGTGATTTCCTCGATGGGCTCCAGCACCACCGGGTCGGCATCGGCGCATGCCTTGCGCAGGCCGATGCGAGCCGCCGCGCGGAACGCCATCTCGTTGGAGTCGACGCTGTGATACGAGCCGTCGTACACAGCCACGCGAATGCCCGTGAGCGGATAGCCGGCAATGATGCCGTCCCTCATGGTCTCCTGGACGCCCTTGTCCACGGCGGGAATCAGCGAGCGCGGAATGCGGCCGCCCACGACCTCGTCCACAAACTCATAGCCATCGCTCGTGCCGTCGGGCCCAATGAGCGGCTCCACGCGCAGCCAGCAGTCGCCGTACTGACCGGCACCACCGGTCTGCTTCTTGTGGCGGCCCTGAGCGCTCGCCGTGCGGCGGATGGTCTCGCGATACGGGATGCGGATCGGCACGCTCTTGGCAGCGACCTTGGTGCGGTCCTCCAGACGGTTGAGCAGCACCGAAACCTGCGCCTCACCAACGGCGGAGATAATGGTCTGGCCGGTCTCCTCGTCGCGGTCGATGCTCATGGTCGGATCAGCCTTGCACGCCTTCTCGATAAACGTATAGAGCTTCTCCTCGTCACCGCGGTTCTCAGCCTCGATGGCAATGCGGTACTGCGAGTTGGGGAACTTAAACGCCGCCGCCTCGACCTTACCGGTAATGGAGAGCGTGTCACCCGTCTCTGCCGCCAACTTGGGCGCCACGATGATATCGCCGGCATAGGCGTGACCGACCTCAGTCATGTCACGGCCGCACATCACATACAGGTGAGCCAGACGATCGCTCTTGCGGGTACGCGCGTTGATCAGCTCAAGGCCCGGCTCAAGCGTGCCCGTCAGCACCTTGATAAAGCTGATGCGGCCCTGCTGCGGATCGGCCAGGGTCTTAAACACAAACGCCACCGGACGGTCATCGTCACTCGAGATCTTGAGCGAGTCGCCATCGATGAGTGGCATCTCGCCGTAGTCGGTCGGCGCCGGGAAGTACGTAGCAATGTCGTCCATCAGCGAGTTGACGCCCTGCTCCTTAATGCAATCGCCCGCAAAGACCGGCACAAAGATGCGCTCGGCGATCGCCTTCGACAGCAGGCCTTCAAGCTCCTCTTGCGTCAGCGTCTCCTCGCCCTCCAGGTATTTCATCATCAGCTCGTCGTCAGCCTCGGCCACCAGCTCGCACAGATGGTCATGGGCCTGTTCGGCCTGGGCACGATACTCCTCGGGAATCTCCGACTCAACGGCTTCGGTGCCGTTGCAATGGCGCGCCTTCATGCGCACCAGGTCGATGATGCCGTCAAAGTCCTCGCCCTCGCCCCAGGGAAGGGTCACGGCACCCAGGCGCGTGCCAAAGCGCTCCTGCAGCAGGTTCATTGTGGTCGTAAAGCTGGCCTCGGAACGCGACAGGCGGTTTACGAACACCGCACGCGCCAGGCGCAGGTCCTCGGCGGCATACCAGAGCTTAACCGTCGTAGGCTGCGGGCCGGCCTCGGCGTCGACCACAAACAGAGCCGTCTCGCAGACGCTCATAGCGGCAAAGGCGTCGCCGATAAAATCGGGATAGCACGGGGCATCAAGCACATTGATGCGTGTGCCCTTCCAGTCGATCGGCGCGATGGTCGTCGAGATGGAAAATGCACGCTTGACCTCTTCAGGGTCATAGTCGAGCGTGGGCTTGGTGCCGTCGTGGCCGCCCAGGCGGGCGGTCTTGCCAGAAAGGTGGAGCATGGCTTCAGCGAGTGAAGTCTTGCCCACCCCGCCTTGGCCTACGAGCACCACGTTCCTTACATTACCGGTCTTGGGAGCACCCATGATGACCTCCTTGCAGGGCCGCGCGCAATGCGCGACGCCAACGGGGAGAGTTCGCGGTCGGTGCCGTCCCGGAAGCAGCATGGTCGGCAGCCGAGCCGGCTCACCCTCCAAATGTCCTATGCCACCACCCTACCCTCACGGGTGACTGCCCATGCACACCTTTCGGCGCACGTATGAATACAGGCGGCGAGAGGACAGGGCAAGCATGCCAGGCGATTATTAAACCCCATCGATACAAATAAAAGCCGTCGCAGACCATAAGACCTGCGGCGGCTTCTTCTCAATACATAGCTGAGCCTAGCCCTCGATACGGCTCAAGAACTCACGGGTGCGCTGCTCACGCGGATGGTCGATAACCTGCTCGGCAGGACCCTCCTCGACAATGCGACCGCCGTCCATAAAGACCACGCGGTCGGCAACATCGCGCGCAAACTGCATCGCATGGGTCACGATCACCATCGTCATATTCTGCGCGGCAAGGTCTTTAATGACACGTAGCACCTCGGCCGTTAGCTCGGGATCGAGCGCCGAGGTCGGCTCGTCAAAGAACAAGATCTCCGGGTCGAGCGCCAAGGCGCGGGCGATACTCACACGCTGTTGCTGACCGCCCGAAAGCTCACATGGCACCTTGTTCTCGTTTCCCACAAGCCCCATCTGCGCGATCAACTCACGCGCACGTGCTTCGGCCTGCTCGCGCGGGCGTTTGAGCACGCGAATCGGAGCATCGGTGATGTTTTTCATCACGGTATAGTGCGGAAACAGATTGTAGTTCTGAAACACCAGGCCAAATCGCGAGCGTGCCTGCTTGGGCACGTCGCCTTTCGCATATACCGCACCCGATCCCGCGTCCGTCGCAACGGCAAGGTCGCCAAACGAGAGCGATCCTCCGTCGAGCGTCTCGAGCAGCGTGGCACACCGCAGCAGCGTAGACTTACCGCCGCCCGAAGGCCCGATAATCGCCACAACCTCACCGCGCTTGACCTCGAGCGAGATATCCTTGAGCACCTCATAGCCGCCAAACGCCTTACGCGCGTTCGATATATTCATTACCGTTCCGGACACGGGAGCCTCCATGTGTTTAAAGAGTCAGCGAGCGTGTGACTGGCGAGACAATGTGCTCCGAAAGAGGAGCGCCGCGTACTTCTGTACGCAAGCGACGGTTTGAGGAGCAGATTGGCCGTCAGGCACGCGCGCAGCGTCGAGCAGTCCGCCGTTCGTTAGAACGGCGGAACGATCTAGTCATGATAATAGTCCAGCTTCTTTTCGGCGGCGCCCAGCAGCATCTCGACCACAAAGTTAAAGACCCAGTAGATCAGCGCCGCAATCGCAAACGGCACCATGCTCACTTGCGAGGCAACCAGCGCCTTGGCCGTCGAGAACATCTCCCCCACGCCGATGGCAAACGCCAGCGACGTGTCTTTGACCAGCGTGATGATCTCATTGCCCATCGCCGGCAAAATGCGCTTGGCGACTTGCGGCATCACGATATACAGAAACGTCTGCATACGCGAATAGCCCAGCACCTCGGCTGCCTCGTATTGACCGCATGGAATGGACTGCAAGCCCGAGCGATAAATCTCGGCAAAGTAGCCGGCGTAGTTGATGATGAATGCCACGACGCACGCCGTCCATTTGGAATCGGGCGTGAGCGAGATGCCGAACACGTAGTACGGGGCAAAGTAGATGGCAAACATCTGCAGCATGAGCGGCGTACCGCGCATGACCGAAATGTAGATGCGCGCAATCCAGCGGAGCGGCGCAATTTTGCTCATGCGCATAAACGCCACGGGGATTCCCAGCGGAATCGACCCCAGCAGAGTAAGCACAAACAGCTGCAAACTGACCAAGAATCCCTGGCCAAGCATCTGCATCATGACCTGAATAGACAACCCAAGCTCTCTTTCACAGTAACGGAACAGCGAACCCAATGCTAAAGCGGGTTTTCCAGGTGCCCGAGTTTGCCGTGAAAGAGGAGCGCCGCGTACTAAATGTACGCAAGCGACGGTTTGAACGGCAAAATCGGGTGCCTGGGAAAGCCGCTATTTGAGAACCCAGTTGTCGAAGGACAGACCATAGCTTGCGTACTTATCGCACAGGTCCTTGACCGTGCCGTCCTCATAGAGCGCCTTGAGCGACTCGGTCACGGCATCGGCCGACTTGGTGTCGCCCTTCTTAAAGCCAACGGCGTAGTGCTCGCTGGACAACGGCTTGTCGAGCTGCGTATAGGCATCGGGCTTGGCGGCAAGCTGATACTGAGCGATCGAGAGGTCACAGGCAACGGCATCGACTGCACCACTCTCGAGCTGCATAAACGCCGTGTTGTACTCACCGATGGTATCGAGCGTGGCAAACGTCGCGGCCAGATCCTTCTGGTCGCCCTCGAGCACGTCCTGTGCGGCGGAATCAGTCTGGGTAATCACGGTCTTGCCGGCAAGATCGTCCCAGCTCTTGATACCCGCGTCCTTCTTGACCACGAGCACCTGCTCGTTGAGCATGTAAGACTCGGAGAACGTGTAGTCGTCCTCGCGGCCCTCCATGGTAAAGCCGTTCCAGATGCAGTTGATGGCACCCGAGTTGAGCAGCGTGTCCTTGGCATCCCAGTCGATAGCCTCGTATTTGACCTCCCAGCCTTGCTTATCGGCAACGGCCTTGGCAAGGTCGAGGTCAAAGCCGATGTACTCGCCATCGTCGCCCACAAAGCCATACGGAGGATAGGACTTGTCAAAGCCCACGACGAGCTTCTTGGACTCCGCGGCACCCTTCGTATCCTTGGCCGCAGCAGAGCCGGCAGCAGAGCCCTTACCGGCACCGCCGCCACAACCGACAAGACCAAGGCCAAGCACCGTGGCAAACGAGCCGGCTAGACCAACAAACTGACGACGAGACATATCGGTATTCATGGTATTCCCCCTTGATGGCACTTTAGTTAGGTAAAGTGAATCATGTAACGTTCAGCATCATACACTTTACCTTGATAGAGTACAAGGGAGGATTTGCCCGCCGGGTGCCGGGGCAGGGGTTAAGCTTGCTGCTCTACAGTCCTGCTCACGACGGAGAGCACATTAAGTGCTCTCCTGTTCGTGCGGAACTCGCGACAAACTTAACCCCAGCCCCGGCACCCGGCGGGCAAACGTCGTTGGGCTTATCACTAACATGAAATGGGTGCTTGCATATCGTCCGCTAGCTTGGCACGGTACAATGCTTTCAGATTTCAATTTGTAAATTAGTGGAGTTAATTCATGGCAGAATCTCGTGCGGAGCGTAAGGCTCGTCGTGCTTTGATCGAGGCGGCTGAGGGGTCGGAAGAGAAAAAATCTTCTAAGAAATCCAAGTCGTCTCAGGATGCGAAGGGCAAGGTTAAGACCAAGCGTTCTGGCTCTCGTCAGGGCGGGGATAAGGCGCCTCACGTTCGCTCCAAAGGCTCGCGCAAGGATTCGGCTCAGCCTGCGCGTAAGGCCGTGGATCCCAAGTCTCCCTGTTCGATCATGAAAGCTTGTGGTGGGTGTACGGCACTCAATCGTCCTTATAAGAAGCAGTTGGCGGCCAAGCAGGCTGCTATGGAGGAGCTGTTTGCTGAGCTCTGCGAGCGCGAGGGCATTAGCGTCGACCCCATTCGCGGTATGGGAGTCACCCTGGGAGACCCGGGTAAATATCCTGCGCCGCGTGGTTTTCGTCATAAGGCTGCCACTCCGTTTGCTCCCGGCAAAGAGGGCGCTGTCCGCTGCGGCTTTTTTGAACGTGGGACGCACAAAATCGTCGCCGTTCCCAAATGCCCCGTTGAGGCGCCGGGCGCTCGTCAGATTCTCAACGGCATCGCTCGCGAGGCCGAACGTCTGCATATTCCCGCCTTTAACGAAGACAAGCATCTGGGACTGCTTCGCTATGCCGTCGTTCGCTGCGGCTGGCGCACCGACCAGATTATGGTCACCCTCGTGACCGCTCAGCGCGACCTGCCGCATGCGCAGGAGTTCTTTGAGGCTGTCGCCGCACTCGATCCGCATATCGTCACCGTCGCTCAGAACATCAACGGTCGCCCCGGCAATGCCATCTTGGGTGAGGAGACTCGTATCGTCTATGGCGCCGAATGCATGCGCGACCAGCTGCTCGGCTGCGAGTTCGATATCTCCCCCACCGCGTTCTATCAGACCAATCCGCAGCAAACCGAGCTGCTCTATCGACTTGCCATTGACGGCATGGACCTGCAGCAGGGTGACATTCTTATGGACGCTTACTGCGGCAGCGGAACCATCGGCCTGTGCGCCGCGAAGGATGCCCAGGACAAGGGCATCGGCATTATGCTGCTCGGCGTGGAGCGCAACCCGGCGGGCATTGCCGACGCACGTCGCAATGCCGAGCTCAACGGCCTCACCCGCAGCGCTTGGTTTATGGCCGACGACGCCACCGATTACATCCTGGACGCCGCCGACAACAACGAGCGGATCGATGTCCTTTCCATCGACCCGCCGCGCGCCGGCTCCACCCCCGAGTTCCTCGAAGCCGCCTGCGCACTCAAGCCGCGCCGCATCACCTATATCAGCTGCAACCCTGTGACCCAAGAGCGCGACCTGCACCAGCTCCTCGACGGAGGCTATCGCCTGCTCAAGATCACGCCCGTCGACATGTTCCCCCATACCGACCACACCGAAACCGTAGCGGTCCTCGAGCGCCGCTAATCCACCCCGGTAGATTTTCGAGACAAGAAAGGGGGCGGCCCGTCTGGACCGCCCCCTTCGCTTGGTTTATGAACTCCGCTACATCCCCTTGCGCAGGTCACACACGCCGGCTGCCGCCATCTCGCGCAGCAGCGTCTCGCGGTCGCGCGTCACGATCAAATCCAGCGGGAAGTGAATCTCGTCGAGCATCTTGCGCGCGTGATCGAGCTTGCCAATGGCCATGCCAATGTGGGCATCGGTCGACACGCCAATACCCACGCCCAGCTCGGCGCAACGCTCGGCGATCTTGCGGCATACGGCCCAATGCTCAGTGTCGGCACCGTGCTCAAGACTATGGTTGTTGATCTCGATAATCTTGTGCTTGGCCTTAGCCGCCAACAGCACCTCGTCGATATCGAACGGCACGCCCGAGCGCCCCGCATGCCCCAGCATGAACACCTTGGGGTGCTCCAGGGCATTGATGTACATCTCGGTCGTCTCGGCGAGCGTCGCGCCTTCGGCAAACTGCGGGTTATGCACGCTTGCCACCAAATAATCCAAATTACGCGTCACCAAATCGAACAGCGAATGCTCACGACTATACGAATCGCCGGCGATATTGAGCGAAACGGGAATGTCCTCGCCAAACAAGCTTCCGTCCAGCGAAACGATATCGGCCTCGGCGCCGCGGAGCACCAGCACGCCGCTCCAAATGCGCGGCCAGATATCCTGGTTAATAAAGAACTGGAAACTGCGCAGGTCATTGGGGCAAGGCGTAACCATCGAGCTTAAATGATCGGCGGAACCGAGCACCTGAAGGCCACGCTCCGCCGCCCAATAGATGTTCTCCTCAATGGTTGAGTACGCATGCGCGGAGAACATCGTATGAGTATGGATATCACAGGAAAGCAGGTAGGGCATCAGGTCTCCTTGTCCAGCATGGCCGTCGCGTATATTCATTGTACGCATAGCTTTCGGCAGTCGTAAAACTGCTTCATCCCAATCACACAACGGCATAGACAACGGGGTCTGGCTTAACACCAAACCCCGTTTCACGTAAAACATTGTAAGCAGAGCGCTTTACTTTTAACGATACTCGTCCGCCAACTGTTTCCAATCGGGTAGCGAATTGACAATCGTCTCGTAACTCACGCAATAGCCCAGGCGGAACCAACCAGGCATGCCAAAGCTGTCCGAGGGCACCGCAAGCAGCTCATACTTCTTCGCGCGCTCACAGAACGCATTCGCATCGGGCTCCAGCGCCTTCACCCACAGGTAGAATGCACCATCCGGCTCAACATAGGTGTAGCCGTACTCCGCTAGTGCGTCGGTAAGCGCGGTGCGGTTGCGAGCATAGGCCTCGACATCACTCGGCTCATCGATGCAATCGATGATCACGCGCTGGAAGAGCGCCGGTGCACACACGAAGCCCAGCGTACGGGCGGCACCGGCAACGGCGGGCATTAGACGAGCTGCCTGAGGATTCGTATTGGGAACCAGGATCCACCCGACGCGCTCGCCCGGTAGCGAAAGCGACTTGGAATACGAGTAGCACACGATGGTGTGCTCGTAGATCGAAGGCACCCAAGGCACCTCGGCGCCATAGACAATCTCGCGATACGGCTCATCAGAGATGAGCATAATCGGATTCTCGGGATCGCGCTGAGCGTTGGCCTCGCGCAGAACATTGGCCAGTCGCGTCAGCGTGTCGCGTGTATATGCGGCACCGGTCGGATTGTTGGGCGAGTCGATGATGACGGCAGCCGTCTTATCGGTAATCGCCTTGAGCACGTTACTCACGCTCAGCTGGAACGTATCTTCATCGGCGAGCGCCTCAACACACGTGCAGCCGGCCTTCTCAATCCACACGCGATACTCCGGAAAGTACGGGGCGATAACAACAACCTCATCGCCCGGGTTCGTAACGGCATTGAGCGTGCAGGTGAGCGAAGCCGCGGCACCCACCGTCATAAAGACGTCCTTGCCCTCATAGCTCGTGCCAAAGCGACGGTTGAGCGAGTCGGCGACGGCTGCTCGACATTGCGGCAGACCCGGCGCAGGCGTGTATCCATGCAGCTGGTCGCTCGGCAGCTCCAAGGCCTTCTTAATGGACTCAGCCACGGCGGCAGGTGCCGGAACGCTCGGGTTACCCAGCGAAAAATCGAATACGTTCTCCGCGCCGATCTGTGCCTTGCGCTCAAGGCCATAGCTAAAGATCTCACGGATGATGGAGCTTTCCGCACCGCGAGCATACATAGTTTCATTGATCATCTGTTCCCCTTTCGCATAGGCGCTATTGTACGCTTTAGCTGAGCAAAGTGCCGCAGCAATGTTGATTGGGGACAGACTTAAATGCGTGAAAACGCTCATTTAAGTCTGTCCCCAATCAACATATCGCTCAAAAGAAAAGCCTCCACAGGTTTCCCCGCAGAGGCTTTCGCTACAAGAACTATTTGTCGGCGTCGGTGTTGCCGTCAGCGTTGGCAGCATTGCCATCACCGGCATCATCGGATGCGGCTTCGGCATCCTCCTGCATGGCCGCCTGCGCAAAGGCCGCGGCATCAGCCGCCAGCTCTTCCTCGCTCATACGAGGCGCGCGCTTCTTGGTCGGCATGCCGGCCGCCTTGGCATTGCGCTCCTCCTTGGCCGCCAGGATTTCGCCCTCACGCTCAAGGTAGGCGTCCCACTCGTTATCGAGCAGGGCATTCACGGCATCGCCCTCGACAGTCTCGCGCTCAAGCAGCACCTTCGCCATCAGATCGAGCTGATCGCGACGGGCGTCCAGGATCTCGACCGCACGACGATGGGCCTCACGCATAATGCGCTGAACCTCGATATCGATGCGGCGCGCCGTCTCCTCGGAGTAATCCTGGTGATCGGCGTAATCGCGACCAAGGAATACCTGATGCTGCGCCTCACCAAACACTTGCGTACCCAGTTCCTCGCTCATGCCCAGGCGCGTGACCATCTCGCGCGCCATCTTGGTCGCGCGCTCCAGATCGTTGCTCGCGCCCGACGTGATGTCGTCGCACATGAGCTCCTCGGCAACGCGACCGCCCAAGAACACGGCGAGCTCGTCGAGCATCTCGTTCTTGGTCTTGAGGAAGTGATCCTCCTGCGGAAGCTGCAGTGTGTAGCCCAGGGCCTGACCGCGGCTGACGATCGAGATCTTATGAACCGGATCGGAGTGCTCCAGGATGTGGCCCACCAAAGCGTGACCGCTCTCATGGTAGGCAATCGTGGTGCGCTCGGCTTCGGTCATCACGCGACCCTTGCGTTGCGGTCCGGCAATCACGCGCTCCATCGACTCCTCGACCTCGTCCATCGAGATCACGGAACGATGGCGGCGGGCAGCCAGCAGCGCAGACTCGTTGAGCAGATTTGCCAGATCGGCGCCGGTGAAGCCAACGGTCATCTGGGCGAGCTTCTCAAACTTCACGTCCTCGTCCATTGGCTTGTTCTCGGCATGCACGCGCAAGATCTGCTCGCGGCCCTTCACATCCGGACGGTCGACCGTAACCTGACGGTCAAAACGACCGGGACGCAGCAATGCCGGATCCAGGATGTCAGGACGGTTGGTCGCGGCGATCAGGATGACCGACTCGCTTTCCTCAAAACCGTCCATCTCGACCAGCAGCTGGTTGAGCGTCTGCTCGCGCTCGTCGTGGCCGCCGCCCAAGCCGGCTCCGCGCTGACGTCCCACGGCATCGATCTCATCGATGAAGATGATCGACGGAGCCTGAGACTTGGCCTCCTTAAAAAGGTCGCGCACGCGGCTGGCGCCGACACCCACGAACATCTCGACAAAGTCGGAACCCGAGATGCTAAAGAACGGCACGCCCGCCTCGCCGGCAACGGCCTTGGCCAGCAGGGTTTTACCGGTACCCGGAGGGCCAACCAGCAACACGCCGCGCGGAATCTTGGCGCCCAGCTTGCGATAGCGGTCCGGATCGCTCAAAAAGTCGCGAATCTCCTCGAGCTCCTCGACTGCCTCGTCCACACCGGCAACATCCTCAAACTTGACCTTGGGGCGCGTTGCCTCGTTGGTCTTGGCGTTGGTCTTGCCAAACTGCATGTTCCTGTTGTTGGCGCCCATCATCTGGCGCATAAAGTAGAACATGATGGCGATCAGGGCGATCGTCGGAAGTACGCTCATCGCCAAGTCGCCCCAAAAATCGGGGTCATTGGTGTTGACGATGTACTTGGTATCGGGGTGCTCCGCCATAAGCTCGGCAAGCGAATCTGAACCGACGTAGGTCGAGGAGAAGCTCTTGAGCTCGCTCGTGTCACCCTTGTCCTTTTTCGTCTTCCAGTAATGACCCGCCACGCTTCCGTCTTGAACCGTATAGGTCAAATCTTCGACGCGATCCTGCTTAATGGCGTTGACCATCTCGCTCGTCGCGAGCTTTACGGTATTGCTGGAATTGGCAAAGCCGGAGCCCATGTTAAAGAAGGCGTAGCCCAGAAGCGCGCAAGCCAAAATAAAATACAGCCAGCCCGTACGCGTGGGCTTCTTGCCTCCGGGCATCCCCGGGATCTTAGGCTCCCGGGGAGTCTGGGAATTGTTATCGTTACGGTCGTCGGGCATCTTACGAATATACCTCCGGTTTCAAAATGCCCAGATACGGAAGGTTACGATAGCGCTCGGCATAGTCGAGGCCGTAGCCCACCACAAAGGCATCGGGGCAATGGGTTCCAACATACTTGGGCGTGACGGCCGAGGTACGGTCCTCAACGTCCTTCCACAGGAAGGCGGCAACCTCCAGCGAGGCGGGCTTGCGGCTCTCGAGGTTCTTCATCAGATACTTGAGCGTCAGGCCCGAGTCCAGAATGTCCTCGACGATCAGCACGTCGCGACCGCGGATGTCGATATCCAGGTCCTTAATGATACGCACGATGCCCGAGGACTTCACACCGTCGCCATAGCTCGAAACAGCCATGAAATCGATGTTGGTCGGCAGCTCGATCTTGCGCATCAGGTCGCCCATAAAGACCACGGCGCCGCGCAGGACCGCAATCAGCACCAGATCCTTACCCGCGTAGTCGCGAGTAATCTGCTCGCCTAGGCGAGAGACGATACCGTCGATATCCTCCTGCGTAAACAGAACCTTCTCGATATCCGGATGTTGAGAAGCCATGACAACCCTTTCTTGTGCTTATCGCCCACGCACCGCCGCATGGACGCGAACTACACATTCTAGCAGCGCACGGGGTATATTTACCAGCACGTGCGCCATCAGCGCGGGAATACCGTCAACGTCGCACAGAATAGCTGGCGCGAAGCGCTATTCCGCATCGACCACACGAAGCAGATATGCCACGCGCGTTGCGGCCGTGCATTTAAAACGCTCGTCCGCGCGAACGCCCGCGACCCATACTACGGCACCTCCCGGAGCCGTTCTTACCACGGGTACGCCAGAGCGGTCTGAAACAGGAATGCGCGCCTCGTTTAACAGGTCTGACACTTTCTTGCTTCGGCCGTTCATCCCCAACGGGCACATCACGTCTCCCGGCACAGGGCTATCCACCCACAGGCGCGCCGATCGTGCCTCGGTGGGAATCTCCCCGCGCGAGCCGGCTAACATCCGCTCGCTATCGCGGTCGGCAAACCCCAGGGCCGCCGCATCCACCAAGGCCGCAACCTTTCCGGCAGCAGCAAGCTCGCGGGCACGGTGCACGATATCGCACCCCGGCTCCACAGCCATCGGCTCCGCTGTCAGCATATGCCCCGCCCCCAGCGGCAGACGACCGGGAACGGAGATCCAATCGGCCACTAAACCCTCGCGCGCCGCCGGGGCCTTGAACGCCAGCGTGCCAAACTCCACACGGGCATCAATTCCCGCAGGAAGCGTAACCGAGCCCGAGCCCGCAGCGACGCAGGCGAGCACGCGCTCCACGTGCCGCATCTCCGGTCGCGCGTCGGGATCGATGCGCTTAATCGCCAATCGCACGATACGCCGTGCAATCACAACCTCAGCGGCGGCAAGACGGCGCGCATCGAGCACAAGTGCGCCCGCCGCTTCCCTGCGCAGGCAGCTTCGAAACGCCTGTGCCGAAAGCTGGGAAAGAAAGGCGTCTTCGTCGCCCAGAATTTCGCAAGCGGCGCCAATCGTCTTACAGACGCTCGCGTTGCGCTGTGCCACCACCGGCATCACCCGATGGCGTACATAGTTGCGCAGGTACGAAACGTCCTCGTTGCTTTCATCTTCCCGCCATGGCTGACCGTGCACCTGCAGATAGCTCACGAGCTCATCGTGCGTGAGGTCGAGCAAGGGGCGAACCACAATGTTCCGACGGCGCGGAATGCTCGATAGACCCGCGGGACCCGACCCTTTAATGGCATTCATCAAAAATGTTTCCGCGCGGTCCGACGAAGTATGCGCGGTACAGATACGAGCCGCCGTCCGCGGTGCGCCCGATTCGGCACAAAGTTCGCGAACGTATCTCCGTGCCGCGGCATAGCGCACCTCGCGAGCCGCAGCCTCGATATTGCCCGATTCGTCATCAAAATAGGCATGCTCAACACACAGCGGCAAACCGTATTGTGCGCACAGGTCACGTACAAAGGCCTCGTCGCCATCGGATGCCTCCCCGCGCAGATGATGGTTTACATGCAGCACGTGCAATCGCTCGCGCGCAATGGGAGCGACGCCGCGCCCGTCCTGGATATCCAGCTTTGATGTGCAAGCCATAAGGAGCAGCGCCGTCGAGTCCGCACCGCCTGATACCATGAGCACTACGGGGGCAGCGGCCTGCCGCGTTGCCAGGGCGCTCTTATCCGTCCTCGGCGCGGCATGATGTCCATAGTGCTGAGATACCGTTGGCATTCGCTTCCTCCTCTATTCGTCCGCACTCATTGTATCCTTTGGAATCTTATGTCTCGCCTGCACCTTCATATCCTCGGCAGCGGCTCAAAAGGCAACTGCGCACTCGTCGAGGGACCTCAGGGGCTCATCATGATCGACAACGGCCTGTCCCGCCGCGAGACACTTAAACGCATGGCGGAGCTTGGCCTCTCGGCAGACGACGTCGCCGCTCTTGTAATCACCCATGAGCATGGTGACCATATCAAGGGGCTCGATGTATGGTGCAAGCACTGGCATGGTCCCCTCTTTGCCAGCAGGGACACCCTTTCATGCAAAGAAAACCTCGCGCGCCTGCCCGTAGAGGAATTTGACCCCGGCGACACGCTCCCCATTGCCGGCATCCACGTGCAAACCTACTCAACATCGCACGATGTCATCAATCCTGTCGGCTATCGATTTAATGCTCTCGATGATTCCATTGGGTTTGCCACCGACACCGGAGAGTTATCGAGCAAGGCCATAGGCATCCTCAAAGACTGTCGAGTTCTCGCGCTCGAAAGCAACCACGATGTAGCTATGCTGCGCGAAGGAGCGTACCCCCGCTTTCTTCAGGAGCGCATCCTGTCCACAAAGGGGCACCTCTCCAACAACCAGGCCGCCGAAGCCGCGCGCGAACTTGTTACCGATCGCACCGAACAGCTCATCGCCATGCATATCAGCCAGGACAATAATCGTCCAAGCCTTACCGTCAAAAGCTATGCCAACGCGCTTGATGCAAGTCTCGATGATGAACTCGGCAGTTCTGCCACCCGTCTTCAAGGACCACGGAAGCTCTCGATACGCCCTGCAAGTCAGTATCAACCGACAACTATTCAATAGCCCCTCAAGACAACAAAAGGGGGCTGGGAATCACTTCCCAGCCCCCTTAACTCATACTCTCGATTGAAGCAGAGCCATCGTTAGTCGATGGAGATCTTCGTGACGTTCTTCTTCTCGACGATCTTAGGAACCGTAACGGTGAGGATGCCGTCAGCATACTTTGCAGAGAGGCCCTCGCTCGAAGCGTCCTTCAGATACACGCCACGCGTCGCGCTGTACGAGCTAAACTCCTTCTGGAGGAAGTTCTTACCCTCGTTTTCGGCGCTCTCCTCGACGTTCACGCTGATGGACAGGCGACCCTCATTGAGCTCAACGTCGATGTCATCCTTGGCGACACCGGTCAGATACGCCTTGACCTCGTAGCCATCACCCTTGTCCTCAACGTCAACGGGGAACGCCTTGGAGGCAATCGAGTTGTTTGCAAGGTCGGTCATATCATCAAACAGATCGAACAGCGAGCTAGCAGAAGGACGAACGCCAAAAACCGAACGATAAGGAACCATGCTTGCCATGTTTACCACTCCTTTTAAGGACTGCCGAGCCATCTTCTAGGTGACTGGGACTTCTTTTGACGCTCTTATATATGCCCACCCAGTGCTCATATATACATCGACTATAAAGTTTTTTGAGTCCAGTACTATAAGCATATCTAAGCGTGTATGACTCAGGTTTTAGTAAGGTTAAGGTTCTTTGAACCAGAGCTTAAATAACAAGTATGTTCGCAGCTACAAATAACAAGGGGCTTACAATGAGCGCGTACACGTTGTTGGTAACGAGCTAAAGGGCATCATGGACGACCAAAACCAGAACAATATGTTTATGCCGACGCAGGGCGAAGATACTTCTACGCAGCCGCCACGGTTCCATCGCCCCCATATCTCGCAAGAGCCCATCAATGACCCAGAGCCCAAATATGTGACAAGAAACCGATATCAAACGCTCGAAGAAGCCCAAACGGGACGTAAACATATGGGCGTTGCCTCGGGAGACCCTGTATATCTGAAAGACGCACCATTATCTAAAAACAGCGCAGCTAGTGATGAGCCGATGAAAGCATCCGCCGCTCATCAACAAAGAGGGCCTCGACCCAAGCAAACCTTGACGCATTCGGCTCGCTATCTCGAGACTCCAAAACAGGGAAAATCAATCTTCGTTTCGTCAAGTAAACGACGCAAGCAGCATCAGCTGACAATCCTGCTTATGATCATTGCGGCCATAGCAGTTGCCCTTGTTATACGATTTATTTTCTTTAAATAAAGGCTCAATACCGAAAACAACAAGATCGTCTGGTGTAATTGAGTCATTCACGCCCCGCAAACGCAAAAAAGGGGGAGGCCGCGAGGCCTCCCCCTTCTTCAAGTCATCCGACGGCTCGGTGCCGTCCACCGGTC
>NZ_QRMJ01000007.1:0-314 GCF_003473245.1 Collinsella sp. AM09-41 | reverse complement strand
CGACGGCTCGGTGCCGTCCACCGGTCAGCGGCGCCCTGGCCTCCCACGGGCTGGCCCCGCAGTACTCTCGGCGCGATGGGGCTTAGCTTCCGGGTTCGGAACGGGACCGGGCGTGCCCCCCATGCTCTGGCCGCTGACCGGTGGGCGGCGCCCACCGTTACGGTGTCCGGTATCGCATACACGTGCCCTGGGGGCCGCATGGCGCATAGGGGAGACGACTCGGGGGCATCCTCGTGCCCGGACCGCGCGCATGAGCGCGAAGTCCCGCGGGCCGCGAGGTGCGGTTCCGGAAGAGCTCGGGCGATTAGTGCGGC
>NZ_QRMJ01000006.1:18246-137875 GCF_003473245.1 Collinsella sp. AM09-41 | reverse complement strand
GCGATTCGGTCGCACGGAGAGCATTTCCCAGTTGACAAAACTATAGGAACACCTCCCACTGGTGAGCGGACGATTGAGTTTAAGCGACGCCGCTGGAGCCGAAGCCTCCTTTGCCTCGATCGGTTTCGTCTAGTTCGTCTACTTCTACGAGGTTGACCGTGGGGACTTCTTGGATGACGAGCTGGGCGATGCGGTCGCCTTTGTTGATTTGGATGTCGTTGGTGGGATCCAGGTTGATAAGGATAACCTTGAGTTCTCCTCGGTAGTGGGCGTCAATGAGGCCCGGCGTGTTGACTATAGACAGGCCCTGCTTGATGGCCAAGCCGCTGCGGGGCTGGACGAAGCCGGCGTAGCCGTCGGGCAGGGCGATGGCCAGCCCCGTAGAGACCAGACGGCGTTCGAAGGGCTTCAGGACGCAGTCCTCGTTGGAGCGCAAATCCAAGCCGGCATCAGTGGGATGGGCGTATTTGGGAAGCTCGACGGTGGGATCGAGGCGCTTTATGTTGACGGTAATGTTGGACATGGAATCACCTTAGCTTGTCGAGCTCTTGCAGAAACTCATCGACGTCTTTGAAATCGCGGTAGACCGAGGCAAAGCGGATGTACGCCACCTTGTCAATCTTGGCCAAGCGCTTGAGCACCATGTCACCCAACTCATGGGACGTGACGGCCGTCAGCGTGCGAGAGCGCAACTCGACCTCGATGTCGTCGATAATCTCATTGAGCTTCTTAGTGTCGATATCGCGCTTGATGGTGGCTCGCATCAAGCCGACGAGCAGCTTATTGCGATCAAACCGCTGCTTAGTTCCGTCTGACTTAATGACCTCGATTGGGTCTTCGCATCGCTCGAACGTTGTAAAGCGGTAGTTACACGAGCAACATTCGCGACGGCGCTTAATGGTGTTATTTGACTCCTGCATACGGGAATCAACGACGCGGGTATGTGCCTTGCCGCATTTGGGACAGCGCATGGTACCTCCTCTTAAACGATAACAAGGGTACCATGCGCAGCGCGATAATGATTACGAACGAGCAGGAACCTTAAGATGCGCACCGGCGGCGAGCGAACCATGCTCCAGATGATTGACGTTACGGATCATGTCGGAAGTCTCTTGCGTGGAAAGGCCTTCGATTGGATATTCCTCGGCAAGCGACCAAAGAGAATCGCCAGTCTGAACGCGAATGGTCTCGTAAGTAATGTTGGAAACGGACTCGGCATACGCGGCGTGACGAGCGCTAAAGACCGAAGTAGCGAGGACAAAGAAGAGCGTAAGCGCAACGGCGACGGCGACAATCGTCGGAACCTTCAGGGCAACGCGGGCCGGCGCGACTACAGCCTGCTGATTGCGAGCAGGCTTTACGGTCAAAGGTTGAATGCCGGAGCGGCCACCCTGAACAACCGTAAAAGTGGGTTCTGCAGGCGTCTCGAGCTTAAGGGCGAGGTTTCCCTGGACCATATTCGTTGCGTTCATCATGTTCTCCTCTCGCGTGTTTTGCTGAGAACAGTTTTATCAAGCCGCGCGGACAAAAATGTCTAGCGCGAGAACGAATGTTCGGTTATTATTATCTTCGAACAGTTGTTCCTGTCAAGCAAAATTCGAACATTTGTTTGACATGGGTAGAGAGGATGCCCTGATGGCTCGCAAAATTACCAAGCGTCAGCAGCAAATTTACGACTTCATCAAGGAATATCAGCAGGAGAAGGGTTATCCGCCCAGCGTGCGCGAGATGGCTTCTGCCGTGGGCCTTTCCTCCCCAAGCACCGTGCACGCCCATCTCTCTGCCCTGGAGGTGCGCGGGCTGCTCAAGCGCGATGCCACCAAGCCGCGTGCCCTGGAACTCTTTAACGAGGACGGTTCCTCTGTCTCAATTCCTAAATCTGACGAGCCCACCGCACCTCGCGGAACGGTCTCGCTACCGCTCGTTGGTCGCGTCGCGGCTGGGATCCCCATTCTGGCCGAGCAGAATATCGAAGACACGTTTACTATCCCGACCGAAATCGCCACTGATCAGGGTTCCTTTATCCTTGAGGTGCATGGGAGCTCAATGATCAATGTCGGCATCTTCAATGGCGATTACATCATCGTCCGTGAACAAAAGAGTGCCATGAACGGCGAAATTGTCGTGGCCATGATTGATGGTTCGGCGACCGTCAAGACGTTCTACAAGGAGCAGGGACGTGTGCGCTTGCAGCCCGAGAACGACACTATGGAGCCTATCTATGCAACGAATCCCGTTATCCTGGGCAAAGTCGTCGGCTTGATGCGCCGGTTCTCGTAATGCAAAAACGCATCACCATCTTTGATACCGTCCGCGGGTTTACGATGATTTCTATGGCAGGTTTTCACGCTTGCTATGATCTTGCCTACCTGTACGGCTGGGATATGCCTTGGTTTACCCAGACTGTCTTTCAAGACGTCTGGCGCGCCAGCATCAGCTGGGTATTTTTGTTTATCGCGGGTTGGATGTGCACTCTTTCGCGCAACAATATCAAACGTGCCGCCAAATACGCCTTAGCAGCACTCGTTGTCTGGTTGGCAACAACACTTGTCTCAGTCGACGATTCGGTTAATTTTGGCATCATCTACTGCATGGCCGCATGCACCGGCATCGTGGCGTTGACCGATCCCGTCCTTAAGAAGATAACGGCGAGATGGGGCATGCCCCTATGCCTTGTGTTGTTCGCCCTCACCTGGAGCATCCCCAAAACGATCTATCCTGTCCCCTACCTGGCGTGGCTGGGATTTCCGAGCCCTGGGTTTGTCTCAGGTGATTACTACCCCATCATCCCGTTTATCTTTATGTATCTTGCAGGATACTTCGCCGCACACATAGCGCAGAGTATCGATAAGACCGTCCCTAGCTGGGCCTACGCCAACCCCCTGCCGGCGCTCGCCAGCCTTGGACGTCACGCTCTCCCCTTTTATCTGCTGCATCAGCCCATCATTCTGGGCATTTTGGAGCTCGTCTACTCGGTGCGATAACGCTCGAGCCGCGGTGCAATACGAGCCGGCAACTTCGCCACAATGCGAACGCCGTCCTCGAGATATTCCTCATGCAGAAGGGTTCCCTGCTCATGCACCAGCGTGATGAGAGCGCCCTCACGATACGGGATATCAGCGGAGAGCAACACATCGGTGGCAGCTGCCTCGCGAGCAATCCGGTCGACGAGATCGTCGAGCCCCTCGCCCGTTTGGGCCGAGAATAGAACGGCCTCCGGATAGCGACGACGGAAACTCAATCGATCGACGCTATCGAGAAGATCGATTTTATTGAACACCGTAAGCGTTAAACGCTCTCCGGCGCCGATCTCATCAAGCACGCGGTCGACAGCCTCCAGCTGCCGCTCATAATCCTCGTCAGACGCATCTACGACTTTGAGAATTAGATCGGCACCCAACACCTCGGACAGCGTCGATTTAAAGGCATCGACCAGACCATGCGGCAGCTTTTGAATAAAGCCGACGGTATCGGTAATCGTCATGCCGCGACCGCCGGGCAGACGATACGAACGCGTCGTCGGGTCGAGCGTAGCAAACAGCTTGTCCTGCGAAAGTACCGTAGAGCCGGTCAGACGATTGAGCAACGTCGATTTACCGGCATTGGTATAACCGGCTAACGCGACGCGAAACGCCGGGGACTCAATGCGACTCTTGGATTGAACATCGCGACGCTGTTCAACCTGCTTGAGCTCACGACGAAGCGCAGCGATCTTATTACGAATGAGGCGACGGTCGACCTCGAGCTGACTTTCGCCCTGACCAAAACGTGAGCCGATGCCGCCGCGCGTCTGCTCCTTAGCGAGATGGCTCCACATGCCACGCAGGCGAGGCAACAAATATTGAAGCTGTGCCAGCTGTACCTGCAGGCGTCCCTCACGCGTCTGAGCATGCAGGCCAAAGATATCCAGGATCAGTGCAGTACGATCGATAATCTTTACCGGCTCGCCCACGGCTTTCTCCAAATAGGATTGCTGCGAGGGGGTCAGGTCGTCGTCAAAAATAACGACATCGGCATCCATGCGATGCACCAGGCCGCACAGCTCTTCAACCTTACCGGAACCGATAAACGATTTAGGATACGGCTTTACCAAACGCTGCGACAAGCGTGCCACGCACTGGGCACCAGCTGTGTGGGCAAGACGCTCCAGCTCATCAAGCGAGCGATCGAGCGGCCATGCATTGTCGCGCCACTCAACACCAACTAAAATGGCACGCTCGGGCTCGGGTGCCGTGGGAACAAGGGGGAAACGGGGCATTAGGCAGCCTCAATACGATGCAGGATATCCTCAACGACCTCATCGATCGTACATTCATCCATATCAAACCACACGATACGGTCATCGCGCTTAAACCACGAAAGCTGACGCTTGGCATAACGACGCGAACGCATCTTAATGAGTTCGCGAGCCTCATCCATGCTCATCACGCCATTGAAAGCATCAATGATCTCTTTATAGCCAATTGCCTGCATCGACGTCAGGGCATCTCCCAGCCCCTGGCCCATAAGACCGCGGACCTCATCGACAAGACCCTGCTCAAACATCAGATCGACGCGCAGATTAATGCGCTCGTAGAGCACCTCGCGATTACGCGTCAGACCAAACCAAAGGGCATGATAATGCTCGTGCGGAACACTAAACTGCGACTTTTGCTGCGCATAGGAGACGCCATCATCATGCATCTCGAGCGCACGAATCACACGGCGCACGTTATGGGGATGAATAACAGCAGCCGATTCTGGATCGCGCTCGGCAAGCAAGGCATGCAGTTCTTCCTCGCCAATACGCTCGGCAAGCTCCTGATAGCCCGCACGACGATCGTCCTCAAGTTCACCCGAGGGAAAGTCCATCTCATCGAGGGCGGCCTTGAGATACAGCCCCGTACCTCCGCAAAAAACCGGCAGGCAACCCGAACCAAGGAGACGTTCAACATGCGCGCGAGCGTCGGCCTGATAAAGCGCAGCAGAATATGCCACACCCGGCTCTACAATGTCGACGAGACGCAGCGGCGCCGTGCACTCATCGGGCGCCATCTTTGCGGTACCGATGTCCATGCCGCGATAGATTTGCATCGCATCGCACGACAGCACTTCGGACGAAAGACGAGCTGCCAAACGGTCGGCAACATCACTCTTACCAACCGCCGTCGGACCGACGATCGCAACGGCGGAAAGACCTGCCCCGGGAGAAACCATTAGCGCGGCTCGCCCACAACGGAGCCGGACAAATACCAGGTCTTGGCAACGTCAACGTCAACATCAACGATCTTACCAACAAGCTGATCGATGCTGTAACCCTCGGGGATAGGCGCATGCACGGTCTGATTCTTGGGACTCTTGCCCAGCAGGACCGCGTCGTTCTTTTTACTCGTTCCCTCAATGAGCGCCGGAACCACAGTATGAAGCTCACCCTGGTTATACTCGTGTGCCGTGGTCTCGATAACCTTAACCAGGCGGTTGAAACGCTCGAGAATAACCTCATGCGGCGTAGGATCGTCAATCTCGGCGGCCGGGGTACCGGCGCGCTTGGAATAGATGAAGGTATAGGCCTGAGCATAGCGGACCGTCTCGGCAAGTGAGAGCGTCTGCTCAAAGTCTTCTTCAGTCTCACCCGGGAAGCCAACGATAATGTCGGTCGAGAGCGCGATATCGGGCATGCGGTTGCGAATGCGATCGACCAGGCCCAGATAGTCCTCGCGTGTATAACGGCGATTCATCTCTTTGAGGATCCGCGTCGAACCTGACTGGACGGCCAGGTGAAGCTGCGGCATAACGGCAGGCGTCTCGGCCATGGCGTCGATGGTCTCGGGCAGCAGATCCTTGGGATGCGAAGACGTAAAGAAGATGCGCTCCACGCCCGTATCGCCCACGGCACGCAGCAAATCGGCAAAACGCGGCTTGCCAAACAGATCGCGACCATATGAGTTAACGTTTTGGCCCAACAGCGTAATCTCACGCACACCCTGGCGTACCAAACCGGTCACCTCGTCGACAATCTCCTCGAAGGGGCGGCTCTTTTCGCGACCACGCACGTACGGCACGATGCAATAGGTGCAGAAATTATTGCAGCCCGTCATGATGGGCACCCAGGCGTGATACTGAGTCTCGCGATGCCACGGCATGCTCATTGCATCCGTATCCTCATGCTCATTGGTACGGATATGACGCTTGCCATCAAGGAACGCCTCGGCAATGAGCTCGGCCACATGCGCGATGGAATGCGTGCCAAAGATGACATTGACGTTATCGACGTTGGTGAGCAGGCCCTCGCCATCGCGCTGCGCGATGCAGCCACCAACGGCAACCACGCGCTTGCCCGAAGGCGAAGGCGGCAGGCTTTTGCAGGAATTGCACTGACCGTACAGGCGAGTATCGGCGGCCTCGCGCACGCAGCACGTCATGAAGACAACGATATCGGCATGCGCGGGATCGAGCGCCATGAGGCAGCCATACGAATCAAGCAGACCGCTCACGCGCTCGGAATCGTGCTGATTCATCTGGCAGCCAAAGGTGCGGATAAAGTAGGTTTTACCGGCAAGAATATCGCGTACGGAACGCTGGTCCATGTGCATAAGTCCTAACGATGGGGAGCAAAACGAGGCAATCAGAAGCTATGCCACAGGCTTAACATCATCCATGACGACGTTATCCATAGCAGCTCGATTGATCTGGTGAACGTAGATAGAAAGGCGGATGGCCGTGCGCGACTCCCCGTTAATGAGGATGTCGGAGAACACGGGCGCGCAGGAAATATCAAAACCGGTTGGAATCAAAAAACCGCGCGCGATAGCAACGGCCTTAATGGCCTGGTTGACGGCACCGGCGCCGACACACTGGATGTTGACGGGTACACCATCCTTGACCATGCCGGCGATGGCGCCGGCAACGGACGCGGGCGATGATTTGCTTGATACCTTCAGGCAATCCATGAAGAAACTCCTGCATTTAAAAGTACGTTTTAACTGCAATAACTGTATCGTACCGAGTGGACTCGGTAAAGGCACTATTCCTCTTTGGCAAGATCAAAGGTCACGGTGATTCGATCACGCGAAACACGAATCTTTGGGTCGCCGCAAAGGTTGAGATAGTACCGGGCAGCAAGGTCATTAAAGTCGCGCTCCACAGCACGCGAAAACTGTGCAATGTCATCCTTGGCAATACGTAGCCCGCGACGATCCTTCGCGAGATCGACAGGAGCCGGCGCATGCGAGGACGAATCACGCTCGCGCAGCAGACGCGCGGCCACACCGCGAACGGGCTTAATCTGCCCCGCCAAAATGCGATGGGCCGTGCGCTCGGACATCTCAAGACCCAAACCCGAACAGATACGGATAAAGTCCTCGGCATCAGAAGCAAGGCCTAAACGATCGACAACCGGAAGCTCGCTCTCGTCATCAATGAACAGGAGACGAGACGTATCAAGCCGGCTTGACGCCTGAGCATAAAGGGTCGCGGCAATCTCAGACGGAGAACCAAGATAGACATCGCAACCACGCAACTCCTCGAGCGCAAACTCACATGCAGCGCGAATAATATTATGCGGACCGCGAGCACAGACATAACGTCCGTCCTCATCCTTGACGGCCTGGGGCCAGCTGGACTGATCGGCACGCTCACTGAGGCGGTCGGCCGCGACGCTCACCTTAAAGGCTGAACCAAGATCGACACCGGACGTGACCACACGGGCCTCATCGGTGTTCTGCTTGATCGAAAACAATGCCATGCCACGACCGTGAACGCCCCAACGGTCCATCTTCATGCTCTCGAGCTTGGAGGTAACGCGGGCATCAAAGATTCGCTCTTGCATATCCTGCGGAACGCCCGAACCGTTATCCAGAAAGACAAGCGTGCGGACGCCGTCTTCCTTGGTCGTGGCGAGATAGACCTTGTCGGCGCCGGCATCGCGAGCATTACGGAGCATTTCGATGACGATATCCTCGACATGCTGAATGTCGTGCTTTGCCTGGCGCCGCTCGGCCTCCGAAACGCGGAGGCGGACATACCCCTCGCCAAGGTTCTCCTCGACGCGAAGGTTGCCCTCCCCCGACATCGACGCGATAAATGAGATGAGCTCGTTCGCGTCGCTCATGTTATTTAGCGATATCGACAGCGCGGCTCTCGCGAATCACGACGACGCGCACCTGACCGGGATACTCCATCTCTTCCTCGATCTGATGGGCGATATCGTGAGCCAGGACCGTGGACTGGGCATCGGAGATCTTGTCCGGCTGAACCATGACGTGGACCTCGCGACCAGCCTGCATGGCATAGGTGCGCTCGACGCCGTCATGGGAGTTGGCGATCTCCTCGAGCTTCTCAAGACGCTTGATGTAGTTCTCGGCAGACTCGCGACGGGCACCGGGGCGAGAGGCAGAGACAGCATCGGCGGCCTGCACCAGGACATCGAGCACCGTGTTGGGGTCGACATCGGCATGGTGAGCCTCGATAGCGTGGACGATAACGGGCTTCTCGCCATAACGGCGGGCCAGCTCGGCGCCGATGACGGCATGCGGGCCCTCGACGTCGTGGTCGATTGCCTTGCCCAGGTCATGAAGCAGGCCGGCGCGCTTGGCGGTCACAACGTCCAGGCCAAGCTCGGAAGCCATCACGCCGCACAGATCAGAGACCTCGAGGGAATGCTGAAGCACGTTCTGACCAAACGAGGTACGGTAGCGCAGGGCACCAAGGGTCTTGACGATCTCGGGGTGCAGATCGTGGATGCCGGTATCGAAGGCAGCCTGCTCGCCAGCCTCGCGCACGCGCTGCTGAACCAGGTCGGCGGCCTTGTGATACATCTCCTCGATACGGGCAGGGTGAATGCGGCCGTCGGCGATGAGGTTCTCGAGGGCGACGCGGGCGGTCTCACGACGGACCGGGTCGAAGCTCGAAAGAACGACGGTCTCGGGCGTGTCGTCGATCACGAGGTTGACGCCGGAAACCTGCTCGAAGGTCCGGATGTTGCGACCCTCGCGACCGATGATACGGCCTTTGAGGTCATCAGAGGGAATGTGCACGGAGGTAACGGTGACCTCGGCAGTGTGATCGGCAGCGCAGCGCTGAATCGCCAGAGACAGAATCTCCTGGGCGGTCTTGTGGCACTCGGCGCGAACCTGCTGCTCGGACTCGCGAATGATCGTGGCGGCCTCGTGGGTGACCTCGCCGCGAACCTTATCAAGGAGCTCCTTGTGCGCGTCCTCGCGGGTAAGGTCGGCGATACGCTCGAGCTCGGAGGTCTGCTTTGCGCAGAGCTCCTCGAGCTCACGGGAGCGCTTCTCGACCTGACCGGCCTGGCTGGACAGTTGATGCTCGCGCTTGTCGAGAGCGTCGTTGCGGCGATCGAGAGATTCCTCGCGCTGCATCACGCGGTTCTCGAGCGTACGAATCTCGTTCTTACGCTGCTTGTCCTCGGCCTCAGCGGCCTGCTTGTTCTTGATGATCTCCTCTTTAGCCTCGAGCAGAGCCTCTTTTTTGAGGGTCTCGGCCTGACGCTTAGCATCACCGATCAGGGACTCAGCCTGTGCGTGTGCCGACTGGATTTTTTCGTCGGCCTCGTGAAGACTACCCTGCTTGGCGGTGCGCATGTAGGCAATGGCGGCGATGGCACCCAAAACGATGCCAACGAGCGCTGCGATGATAGGCATGCTCACTCCTTTTTATGGATTCGTTACACAACAAAGCGAACCGTCCTTACGAACGGCTCGCGACATTTGAGTAATATGGGCGCAGCTTATGCGGGTCGGATACAGATAAACATATAAACAAACTCATCACAGATGAGCACATATCACAAAGCAAATGACAGTGTTTATCGTACGTTGAACCACAACAACTGTCAAATAAATGCCCCCAGCACGGCGGCTAAAACGCGGTGAACGGCAGGGCCACAAAACGCATACGCCTAAACCGCACATTCCTCGCGCTCGGCATTAAGACGTGCCTTAACGGCATCGGCGGCGATGTGATACGAGAAGCCCTTGCCCATCAAAAACCGAACCAGTTTTTCGAATCCGCGCGTCTCTGGAACACGCCGCTTGGCGAGCAGGGCTGACGCACGCGCCAAATCGTCTTCGACGGCAAAATAATCCTCGGGATAACCGGGAATGTCATCGAGCACGACATGACGGCGCTTGAGCTCGGTCTCGATTTTACGCTGTCCCCAACCGCGCCGCTTGCGTTCCTCGATAAAGTACGAGCAAAAGCGGTTCTCGTCTAAAAAGCGATACTCGGTGGCGCGCTCGACGGCGAAATCGATCGCGGGCTGGCGAAAGCCGTAGCGTGCCAACTTGTCACGGACCTCACCCGTCGCATGGTCGCGGCGCGATAGCATCTCGGTCACCATGGTAAGTGCACATTTACGCTCGATGAGCTGCACCGCTTCACGAAAGTTATCCCAATCACAGGGAAGATCGGGGCGATTTTTGACATACAAGCGCGCGACCCGCACGGGAATCCAAATGGACCGCTCAAAACCGCCCTCAAGCTCACAATCGATATGTGCGCAAGGCTTTTTGGACGCATACCCGCTCGAGAGCGAGGAGGCCGCCTTCTTATCGGGAAAGACGACCGTGGCCTCGGTCACAGTATACGACATGAGCGTAACCGCTACTCGTCGTCATCATCGAGCATGGCGGAACCATCGATGGCGTAAAGCTCGTCAAACTCCTCAGGCGCAGGCTGATCGGTCAGCTCGACCTCGGACGGAGCATCGTCGTCAAACTCAAGCCCGCAGGCAAGGCGGACCTTATGCTCAATCTCGTCGGCGCAATCGGGGTGTTCGCGCAGGAACGCCTTGGCGGCCTCGCGACCGTTGCCGAGCTTGTCCTCGCCATAGGCAAACCAGGAGCCCATCTTCTTGCAAATGCCGCACTCGACAGCCATGTCCAGAATCGAGCCCTCCTTAGAGATGCCCGTACCGTACATGATGTCGAACTCAGCAGAACGGAACGGAGCTGCCACCTTGTTCTTAACGACCTTGGCGCGCACGCGGTTACCGATAACCTCATCCTTAAGCTTAATGCTGTCGATGCGGCGAATGTCGATACGCACCGAAGAGAAGAACTTAAGGGCGCGGCCGCCCGTCGTGGTCTCGGGGTTGCCGAACATGACGCCGATCTTCTCTCGCAGCTGGTTAATGAAGATGCATGTCGTGTTGGACTTGGACAGCGAGCCGGCGAGCTTGCGGAGCGCCTGACTCATCAGACGAGCTTGCAATCCGACCGTGGTATCGCCGATCTCTCCCTCGATCTCGGCACGCGGGGTCAGCGCGGCGACGGAGTCGACGACGATGGCATCGATGGCGCCGGAACGCACGAGCATGTCAACAATCTCGAGCGCCTGCTCACCCGTATCAGGCTGGGAAATCAGTACCTCGTCGATATCCACGCCAATGCGCGCGGCATACGTGGGATCGAGCGCGTGCTCGGCATCGATAAATGCCACCACGCCACCCATTGCCTGGGCTTCGGCCAGGATCTCGAGCGAAAGCGTCGTCTTACCGGAGGACTCAGGACCGTAAATCTCGACGATACGGCCACGCGGCACACCGCCGATACCCAGAGCGGCATCGAGTGCCAGAGCGCCCGTGGGGATGGCCTCAACCTCAAGCTCGGGGCCGCCGTCACCATACCTCATGATGGAGCCTTGACCGAACTTCTTCTCGATCTCGGCCTTGGTGGTGGCGATCATCTCATCGCGCTCTTTACCCGTCGTGCGAGCATGAACGGTACGTACGGGACCTGAATTCTTGGCCATGAATAGCCCTCCTCTTAACAACCTGCATCGATAATAAACGAACGGCTGTTCGTGGTCAACCGTTCAGGCTAATCATATGCAGGCAGTCTTTCCAAAACCCAACCAAACGCCGACCAAACACTGACCAAATGCTTGACCACAAAGGGCCGAATAAGAACAAGGAAGGCAAGAATACACCTATAACCAGCGCAAACGCTAAATTCGTCAGGGGTCCCTATCTCCACAATTAAGGGGCCCTAAGGCCCCTGAAAACACGTCTATTCCATAGAGTTGAGCACAAGGGCAATGCGTCCCAATGCCTCCGCGACCGCATGGGCACGAACACACGAACGGTCGCCCTCATAGTGGCAGCGCACAGAGTCCACGACCGGCACTTCCCCATCAGCCGCGCGATACGCCCAGCCAATATAGAAAGTGCCAGCCGGATCGTCCTCAGTGCCGCCGCCGGGGCCGGCATAACCCGTTGCGCTCACTGCAATATCGCTCTGGTACAGCTCCAGCGAACCCGCCGCCATCTCGCGCGCGGTCTGATGCGACACCGCGGTATAGCGGTCGAGCGTCTCCTGATCAACGCCCAAAACGCGATGCTTGATCTCATCGCAGTAGGTCACCGCACCGCCACGCAGCACCGCCGAGGCGCCCGGGATATCGGCAATCGTCGAGGCGATCATACCTGCCGTCAGCGACTCAGCCGTCGAAACCGTCACGCCCCGAGCGCTCGCGCGCTCGACAATATGACGCGCCAGCTCCTCGTTATGTGCGGAAATCTGCTCAAAAGAGTCCGTCATACCCACCAGGACCTAGACCGAAAAGACGATCTTGCGGCAGTTCCAGAAGTACTGGGCGCCCGAGATAACGGTCAGGACAACGGCAACGGCGTACAGGAAGCGCGACACCGAGTAGATGCCGAGCGTCAGCGCCAGCGGGCCAAGGTGCAAGCCGGCCATCGCAAAGACGCACAGGTAACCGCAGATGGAGACCATCGTAGTCGCCGTCTTGTACTTGCCAAGCTTATCGGCGGCAACGACCACGCCGGCGGCACACGCGACCATGCGAAGGGCGCTCACCAGAAGCTCACGGAACAGGATAATGAACACGGACCACACGGTCACAGCGCCAAAATCCAAGAACAGCAGCAGAGCCGAGAACACCAGCAGCTTATCGGCGATGGGGTCCAAGAACTTACCGAAATCGGTAATCTCGTTGCGCGAGCGCGCCAGATAACCGTCGACCTTATCGGTGCACGACAGGATAACATACAGAATGAAGGCAGCGGCGGCGAGCGGGCCGTCGAAGGTGCTCCAATCTGTACCGGCAACACTCGTGTGAGAAAGCGCCGACACGATCATGAACACCGGGATAAAGACGATGCGAACGCACGTCACGATGTTGGCGGGCGTCCAAACACTCGTCAGTTCCTTATTGCTCTCGTTTGCCACGATGCTCTCCTACTCCACAACATGGCCGATAAGCTCATAGCAGAAGCTATCGGTAAACTCGACCGTCAGAATATCGCCCACGGACGCCTCGCTGGCGTCCAAGTGCACCGCGCCATCGGAATCGGGCGCCTGGAACCAAGCATGGCCGATCAGCTCGGCGCCGTCCTCGGTCTCCTCGATGCCGTCGACGATCACCTGGGCGCGCTCGCCCACATGTGCGGCGGTGGCGGCAAAACCGAGCGACTCGGCCAGGTCCATGGCCTCCTGGGCGCGCTCGAGCTTGACCTCCTCATCGACCTGACCCTCCATCTTGGCGGCCAGGCTGCCCTCCTCCTGCGAGTAGGCAAAAACGCTCGTGTAGTCAAAGCCGACGGTGTCCATAAAGTCGATAAGGTCGCGGAACTCGTCGTCGGTCTCGGTCGGGAAGCCGACCATGGCCGTGGAACGGATCACGATGCCGGGGATACGCTCACGCAGATCGCGGAACAGGTCCTCGAGCTCCTGGCGCGAACCAGAACGGCGCATAGCCTTGAGGATGCGCGCGTCGCAGTGCTGCACGGGGATATCGATATAAGGCAGCACCTCGGGCGTATCGCGAATCGTATCGATAAGCTCGTCGGTCATGCCCTCGGGCTGCAGATAGAGCACGCGGACCCAGACGTTGTGCGGGCGCACGGCCTCGGCGACGGCATGCAGCAGCTGCGCCAGATTGCGCGGCGAGCCATCGGTGACGTCTTCGTCGGCAAAGTCGGTGCCCCAAATACCCGTGTCCTGGCCAATCAGCACGATCTCGCGCACACCGCCGGCAACCAGGTCGCGTACCTCGGAGATAATGCTCTCGGCATTGCGCGAATGATAGCGACCGCGAATATACGGGATCATGCAGAAGCTACAGAAGCGGTTGCAGCCATCGGAGATCTTGACGTAGGCGACAGCGCCCTCGACGGTGCGCTTGACCTGCGGAATATAGGCGGCAATCTCGCGCTCGACGCCCAGCACGCCATCGATGACCGCCACGATGCCGTCCTCCTCGTCGGCCTTCACAAAGGCAGCGACCTCGGGCAGCTCGTCAGGCAGGTCGTCGCCATAGCGCGACGGCACACAGCCGCACATGACGATGGGACAAGAACGAACGCCGTCCTGAACCTCGTTGGCGAGCTCGAGCGTGGTCTCGATGCTCTCGGACGTTGCGGAGGCGAGGAACGAGCATGTATTGACGATGGCGATATCGGCATCCTGTGGGTCGAATGCCTCCTCGTAGCCCGCGGCGGTCAAAAGAGAACGCATGCGGTCGGTGTCAACCTCGTTCTTAGCGCACCCGAGGGTGATGTAGAGCACGGAGCCCAACGGTGTATCCATGTTGGAGAGCAGTCCTTTCGAATGATATTAGCGGTAGTTGGTGAACTGCAGCGGCTGGCCGTAGTCCTGGTCGCGCAGGAACTGGATCACGGTCTGCAACGCGTCCTTCGAAGCAGAGGAAACACGCAGCTTGTCGGCCTCGATAGTCACCTTGACCTTGAGCTTTTGGTCCTTGATGTCCTTGTTGATCTTCTTGGCGGTCGTCTGGTCGATACCCTCGACGATATGGCCGAGCACGCGCACGGTGCCGCCCGATGCCGCCTGCGGAGCATCCCACGAGACAGCCTTGAGGTCGATGCCGCGCTTGATGAGCTTGGAGCTCAGCACGTCGATAATCTGCTTGGAGACAAAGTCGGCCGGGGCGTTGATCGTAAAGAGCTTGTCGCCCTTCGAAAGCTCGATCGTGGCGCCGGAATCCTTCAGGTCATAGCGCTGGGAAATCTCACGCGTGGTTTGCTGGAAGGCGTTGTCGACCTCTTGCATGTTGACCTCGGACACGACGTCGAAGCTGGAATCTTTAGCCATGATGTTTCCTTTCGCGTACGAGCGGCTTAGTAGCTATCGTACGAATAGTCGGTAGAATCGGTGGGCGTCTGGCCGTCAGTTGCGGTATCGGCGCCATCCGTGGACTGGGCATCGGTGCCGTCGGTGGTGTCGGCACCATCGGTGGTGTCGGTACCATCAGAACTTTCACCATTCTCGGAACCAGTCGTCTCCTTCTTGGGAACGGTGATCGTCACACGCGCCACGCCCGAGGTCTTGGTATCGTAACGGACCTTTTCGCCGTTCTTGGTAACGGTGACATCGGAAGGCTTGGACGTGGTGATCTCGATCGAGGACTCAGGCGTGTACTCCTGCTCAAAGGGGCCAGTCGCCTGGGCGCCATAGACCGACTTGCCATCGACCTTGACCTCAATCCAGGCGGTCTTTCCCTTGGCAACGGAGACCTTGACCTTCGTTACCTCGTTTTCTTCCTTTTTAGCCGTCGTCTTGGTGGCGTCCGAATCGGTCGACTCATCCGTCGCCTCATCGGTGTCTTCGTCCTCGTCGACCGTTTCGGTCTTCTTAGAAGACTTCTTGGGCGTCGTCTTGGTAGCAGTGGGCGTCTCGGGCGTGGTCTCGGGCGTCGAAGATGCGCAGCCGCGCAGAAGTACCACGATGAGCACGATCAGCAGCAACGCCACGGCACCGATGCCGGCGTAGACGATACGCGGATCGAGACCGTTGTTTTGAGGAGTACGGGAGCCGCCGCGTCCACGACTGGAACTGCTGCGGCCGCCTCCCTGAGGCATACGACCACGATTGCTGTCGGAACGGCCGCGATAGCCACCCTGGCCCTGAAGGCTGCGCTGACCCGAGCGGGGCGCAAGTTCACCGCGGCCTTGATAGCCACGCTGGCCCGCACGCGGAGCCGAAGAGCGCTGGCCATACGGCTGTGATTGAGAGCGAAGACGCGGCGTCACCTGCGTGGCATCGGCGTCCGCATAGCCACCGCGAGAGCGTCCGGTGGAGACACCACGGTGACCGCGATCAGAATAGCCGCCGTCGCCGTAGCCGGCACGAGGGTCACGCGCCACGCCGCGGGCAGCGGGAAGTGCACGGTCCTCGGGCATCGGCGTACTGCGGAACCGGTCACGCTGTGAGCGAATCTCCTCGCCCGAACCCGTCTCGGTAATATAACCGGCCTGCTGAGGACGCTGTCCATAGCGGGTCGAACGACCGCCCTGAACCATCAGGAAGCGCCCGTTATCGACCGAGGAACGCGAATTGACGTAGCCGGCGGCGTCCTGAAAACGACCGCCCTGCTGCGACGTCTCGCGTTCGTATGCCATCAGGTCGTCAAAGTAGGCATTGACGACCTCGCGCGGATTGAGGCCCAAAAAGCGAGCATAGCTCGAAATCATGCCCTGCGCATAGCCGCGCGGCGGCATCGAAGCAAAGTTACCGGTCTCGAAAAACTCGATGATCTGCGGCCTGATTTTGATGGTGTTGGCGACCTGCTGAATGGAAAGGCCCATTCGGCGACGCTGCTCGAGCAGCATGTCACCAAAGCGTGCAGCCATCAGAATCCTCCAAACTCACGATCTTCACGTGCCATCTCGGCGTCGACAGATTCCAGCGCGGCAAGCCCCTCCTCGTCCAACAGGACCTCGCGCGGCTTGGAACCGTCGGGCGGTCCGACGACACCCTTTTCTTCCAGCATGTCCATAATACGCCCGGCACGCGCATAGCCAACCTTCAGACGACGTTGCAGGCCAGATGTGGAGCCAAGCTGCGATTCCACCACAATATGGGCGGCTTCCCAGATGAGCGGATCATCGTCTTGCGGCTCGGCGACGCCGGTGCGGACAATGCCGCCGCCACCCGCCATGGACATTGAAGCGGGCGCCACGGCAGACAGGATCTCCTCGTGGTAGTCGGGCTCGCTCTGCGACTTGACGAACTCGACAATCTCGTTGATTTCGTCATCCGAGACAAAGCAGCCCTGGATACGGCGGGGCTTGCCCCAGTCGACCTTGGAGAACAGCATGTCGCCCAAACCGGTGAGCTTTTCGGCACCCATCTGGTCGATGATGACGCGCGAGTCGATGCCCGTGGCGACGTTAAAGGCGATGCGGTTGGTGATGTTGGCCTTGATGAGGCCCGTCACCACGTTGGAGCTCGGGCGCTGCGTGGCTACAATAAGGTGGATACCGGCGGCACGGCCCAGCTGAGCAATACGCACGATCGAGGCCTCGACATCCTTACCGGCGACCATCATCAGGTCCGAGAGCTCGTCGATGATGATGACCAGATAGGGCATCTTTTGCGGCGGGTTATCATAATGCTCAAACTCGCCGGCGGCCTGCTTTTCGTTGTAGGTCGAGATCTTACGCACGTTGAGACGCTCGAAGACCTTCAGGCGACGCTCCATCTCGGACACGGCCCATTGCAGAGCGCTCGCGGCCTGCTTGGGCTCGGTCACTACAGGCACGTAAAGATGCGGCAGACCGTTATAGCCTGCAAGCTCGACGCGCTTGGGGTCGACCATGATCAGGCGAACGTCCTCGGGAAGGGCGCGCATGAGCAAGGTCGTGATGATGGAGTTGATCATGACCGACTTACCGGAACCCGTGGTACCGGCGATCAGCAGGTGGGGCATCTTGGCAAGGTCGGCGACGACCGGCGTACCCTCGGCATCTCGACCGATGGCCAGCTCGAGCGGACCGCCCTTCACATAGGGAAGCACGTCGCCCAGGTTGACGTTCTGGCGCTTGCGATTGGGGATCTCGATACCCACAAGCGAGGTGCCGGGGATCGGGGCAAAGATACGCACCGACTGGGCAGCGAGCGATAGCGCGATATCGTCCTCGAGGCTCGAAATCTTGCTCACGCGCTCGCCCTCACCAGGTTGCAGCTTAAAGGTCGTCACCGTGGGGCCGGCGATCCAGCCGACCACGCGGGCACTGCGGCCAAACTCAAGCAAGGTGGATTGCAGTGACTCAGCGGTCTGTTCCAGCTCCTTATCCGGAGACGCGGCGGAAGCCGACTGCGGGTTGGCATGCAGGATTTCGAGCGGCGGAAGCTTGAGGCCGTCCTCTTCTTCGCCCTCGTTATCTGCGGCGCCGCCGTCCACTCCCCCATCACGAGCCGCAGCCGATTCGACAGCACTCGTGGCAGGCGTATCGGCAACCTTGGGATGCTTCAGGAAGTCGGGAATCTGAGGTGCAGCCGAGACGGGATTCACGGCAAACGGCGGCTCGGACTCGTCAATCTTATCGGGGTGGTCTTCCATCGAAAGCTGGCCGGTTACCTGGCCGCGCTTTGCATGGCGACGCGGCAGCAAAGTTGTCTTTGCGGTCTCAATCGGAGCCTCATCGTCCTCGTCATCGCCCTCGGTGAGCTCAATCTCGCTATCGGACCAAGACGGGTCGGGTTCACTCGTATTGAGCTTAGGCGCAACCTTGCCCTTCTTGGCATGGCGGCGCGGCAACAGCGTGGTCTTGGCCCGTTCGGCTTCAACCGACTCGGATACGTCGACAAACGGGTCATCGTCCTCGTCGTCATCGTCTAAAACCGGGTCCGCATCGTTGCCCATGACCGTGGTCATGGCAGTATCGGAGCCCTTTTGACGAAGAATGCTCAGATGCGGGCGGGCGGCGCCAGGCACCGACAGGGCCCCATCGTCACCCCACGGGCTCGCGTTAACATCGGAACGACGGCGTTCGGCAAAATCTGCCGCACGATCGCGGGCAGAGCGCAGCACGCCGCCCACCGAAAATCCAATGATAACCAGGCCCACAACGACAAGCCCCAGCAGGACTACCATGGCGATGGGTTTACCCAGGGCGTTTTGCAAGGCACTGGCGATAAAGGCGCCAATGTAGCCGCCCGAGGTGGAAAGGTTTTGCGGCGTGAACATGAGGTCGCACGAATCGCTCGTGCCCGGCACCATCAGCGACAGGATGGAGACAATGGCCACAAAGACCACGGCACCGCCAGCGACCGAACGGACGTTGAGCGGCGAGTCCTCGCCCAAAAAGAGCGTGGCGGCAAACAGCAGGATGACAATCGGCAGCACGTAGGCGCCCAGACCAAAGCCCAGGTGGTAGAAACCGGCAACAGCGGCCGTCACGGGCGCCGTTGCCGGGGAAATCACGGCAATGAAGGACGCAATCGCCAAAACGGCGATGACCACGCCGGCGATATCGCGATTGGCCGAGGGCTCGACCAGAGGCTCGAACTCATCGAACTCGGCCTCGTGGCCCTTATTGGCACGCAGATGGGAACCGGCACCCTTAGCAGATGCCGGCTGGTTGTTGGCTTTATTGCCCTTGGCGTTTTGTGCAGATCCGCGCGCCAAACTAAACCTCCATGACGACCGGAATGATCATCGGACGGGTGCGCGTACGGCTCCATATAAAGTTGGAGAGCGAATCGCGCACGGCCTTGCGAATGGCATCGGAGCCGCTGCTGGTAAAGCTGAACTTGCCCTTCTCGATCGTCTTCATGATGGATGCGGAGGCATCCTCGGAGAACTGGTCGTCGATGGCAAACGAGACACCGCGGCCCGAGAACTCGATGGCCTCGATCTTCTTGTGCTTGAGCGAGACGATGGCAACGGCCGTGACCATACCGTCGTTGGCGAGCTTCTGGCGATCGCGTAGGACGATGGGGTCGGTATCGCCGATGCGCAGGCCGTCGACATAGACGACGCCGGACTCGACGGGCGTACCGCGTTTGACGATACCGCCGCGCATCTCGAGCGTGTCGCCGTTATCGAGGATAAAGATATGATCGTCCTTGAGACCCATCTTACGGGCCAGCTGGGCATGGGCGCGTAGATGCACGGCCTCACCGTGAACCGGCATAAAGTACGTGGGCTTGGCCATGGCCATCAGGAGCTTGAGCTCCTCCTGGCTACCGTGACCGGAGACGTGGACGAGAGCGCGGTTCTTATCCCACACGTCGCAGCCGAGCTTGGCCAGGCTGTTGACGACCTGCTGGACGGCTTTCTCATTGCCGGGAACAGGAGTTGCCGAGAGGATAACGGTATCGCCCTCGTGAATGGAGAGCGTCTTGTGCTCGCCATTGGCCATGCGGGACAGGGCCGACAGCGGCTCGCCCTGCGAACCAGTGCACATGACGACGATCTTGTCGTCAGGCAGGTTATCAATATCGAAGGCATCGATGATATCGGCATCATCGATGTTGAGATAACCGAGCTCGCGCGCCACGCGGGTGTTCGTGAGCATGGAGCGACCGGTCACAACGACCTTACGGCCGCACTTGCGGGCGGCATCGCAGATCTGCTGCAAACGATGGATGTGGCTCGAGAACGATGCGACGAACACGCGACCCGGGGCGTTCTTGATGGCGTGCAGCAGGTTGGGACCAACCTCGGCCTCGGACTTGGTAAAGCCGGGAACCGTGGCATTGGTGGAGTCGGAAAGCAGCAGGTCGATGCCCTGCTTGGCAAAGCGGCTGATAGCGGCATAGTCGGGCGTGACGCCGTCGATGGGCGTCTGGTCGAGCTTAAAGTCGCCGGTGTGCATAACGGTGCCCTGGTTGGTGCGAATGAACACGCCCAGAGCGCCGGGGATGGAGTGCGTCATCGAGAAGAAGTCGAGCGAGATGCCGCCGAGGTTGACATGGCTGCCGCCCTTGACCTCACGGAACTTGGGTGCGCGGATGCGGAACTCGGAGAGCTTGCCCTCGATAAAGCCGAGCGTCAGCTTGCTCGAGAAGATGGGCACCTTATTGTTGAGGTCCTGCAGCAGATACGGAAGCGAACCGGTGTGGTCCTCGTGGCCGTGGGTGACGATGATGCCGCGGAGCTTCTCCTCGTTCTCAAGAACATAGGTGTAGTCGGGAAGCACCAGGTCGATACCGGGCTGGGAGTCATCCGGGAACATGAGGCCAGCGTCGACGAGCACCATGTCGTCGCCGCACTCGAAGACCGTCATGTTCTTGCCGATGCCGTCAAGGCCGCCAAGCGGGATGATCTTCAAGGGAGATGATTTTTTAGCTGCCATAGGTTAGTGTGGTTTCCTTTCTTCGAAACGGGTCTGGAACAACCGACGGGGCGCTTCTGGCAAACCGACCGCCGGGAACGTACAAACATGCATCGCAGAGTCGATGCAATAACCAGAGTATGATACCCATTTGCCCACCAACAGACCACCCATGCATCAAAGCCCCATCCAAACCGGTCTATCCCGCCGGTTTCCCGTGGGGCGGGCGCTGATGAAGTTTATCGCGAGCTCCGCACGAACAGGAGGCCACTTAATGTGGCCTCCGTCGTGAGCAGGACTGTAGAGCAGGAAACTTCATATGCGGCCCTCCCGGGCGCAAGCAAAAGGGCGACCCCTGTCCGGAGTCGCCCTTGCGGTGCTGGTTATGTACGGCTGTTACTCGGCGTCGTGGTGGCGGCGGGGCTTGCGGCCTCCGTTGTCGCCGGGACGGCGCGGACGGTCGCTGCGCTCAGTGCGCTCGCGACGCGGACGCTCACGGCGCTGGAAGTGTTCGCCGTCGCCTTCGGAGGAACCCTCGGCGCGAGCCGGAGCCTCAGGCTTGTCAAGACGATCGAGCGAGATCTTGCCGCGATCGTCGACCTCGATAACGACGACCTTGACCTCGTCGCCGACGTTGAGGACGTCCTCGACCTTCTCCACGCGGCCCTTGGCGACGCGGGAGATGTGCAGCAGGCCGTCCTTACCAGGAAGCAGGTTGACGAAGGCGCCGAAGGGCTGGATGGAGACCACACGACCGGTGTACTCCTCGCCCGGCTCGGGAACCTTGATGATGAGCTTGATACGCTCGACAGCCTGATCGACGGACTCGCCGGTGCCGCCGACAAAGACGGTGCCGTCCTCCTGGATGTCGACCGAGGCACCGGTCTCGTCCTGGATGCCGCGGATGACCTTACCACCAGAACCGATAACGTCGCGGATCTTGTCGGTCGGAACCTGGATGGAGACGATGCGCGGAGCGGTGCTGCGCGTGGTGTGGCGCGGCTCGGGGATCACATCGAGCATCTTCTGCAGGATGAAGGCGCGACCCTCCTTGGCCTGCTGCAGGGCGCGGGCCAAGATGTCGAAGGTAAGACCGGTGGCCTTGTTGTCCATCTGCAGGGCGGTGATGCCCTCGGTGGTGCCGGTGACCTTAAAGTCCATGTCGCCCAGGAAGTCCTCGAGACCCTGGATATCGGACAGGACCACGGTCTTGCCCTCCTCCTGGATCAGGCCCATGGCGATACCGGAGACCGGGCGCTTAATAGGCACGCCGCCGTCCATAAGGGCGAGCGTGGAGCCGCAGGTCGAAGCCATCGAAGAGGAGCCGTTGGACTCCATGACCTCGGAGACCACGCGAATAGCGTAGGGGAACTCGTTCTCGTCGGGGAGCACCGGGAGCAGGGCGCGCTCGGCCAGGTTGCCGTGGCCGATCTCGCGGCGCTTGGGGCTGCCCATGCGGCCAGTCTCGCCGGTGCAGAACGGCGGGAAGTTGTAGTGGTGCATATAGCGCTTGCCCTCGGTGGGCTCGATGGTATCCAGACGCTGACCCTCGTTGAGCATACCGAGCGACAGGACGGAAAGCACCTGGGTCTGGCCACGCTGGAACAGACCGGAGCCGTGAACGAGCGGCAGGTAGTTATCCTTCACCATGATGGGGCGAATCTCATCGGCGGCACGGCCGTCGACGCGCTCGCCGGTCTCGACGACCATGGTACGCATAGCCTTCTTCTCGAGCTTCTTGAGCGCCACGGGGATCTCGCGCTCCCAAGCGGACTGTTCCTCCTCGGTGAACTCGGCACGGATGGACTCCTTCAGAGCCTCAACCTTGCCGATACGGGAGAGCTTGTCGGCATCGCGAAGGGCGGCGGCCATCTCGTCGTAGTGGGCGAAGATGCGCTCCTGGACCTCCTCGACGGGCTGGTCGAGCGGGTACTCCTTCTTGACGATGGCGCCATTGACCTGCTCCCACTCGGCAACGAACTCGTCCTGGGCCTGGCAGAAGGCGGCAAGGGCCTCCTGGCCAAACTTCATGGCGGCGAGCATGTCGTCCTCGGAGATCTCCTCGGCGCCGGCCTCGACCATCGAGATGAAGTCGGCAGAGCCGCCCAGCTCCAGGTCCAGGTCGGAGTTCTCGCGCTCCTCGTAGGTGGGGTTGACGATAAACTCGCCGGTCTCCACGTTACGGCCGATGCGCACGCAGGCAAGCGGGCCCTCGAAGGGCACGCCGCCGAGCGTCATGGCCAGGGAGGCACCCATGACGTTGATGACGTCAAAGGGGTTGACCTGGTCGGCGACGAGCGAGGTAGCGACGATGTGTACCTCGTTGCGGAAGCCGTCCGGGAAGCTCGGGCGAATCGGACGGTCGATCATGCGCGCGGTGAGCGTGGCCTTCTCACTGGGACGGCCCTCACGCTTGAGGTAGCCACCCGGGATGCGGCCGGCGGCGTACATCTTCTCGTTGAAGTCGACGGTCAGCGGGAAGAAGTCGTAGTTCTTGCGCTCCTTGGAGACGACCACGGTGTCGAGCATCGTGGTGTCGCCCTGCTTGACCAGACAGGCGCCGGTGGCCTGCTTGGCAAGCTCGCCGGACTCAAAGGTGTAGGTCTTGCCGTACAGCTCAAAGGTCTTGGATACGAGTGTCATTGTTCTCCTTTACCCCACAGGCCCCTTGCCTGCGGGCTTCTCATGTGACGCGGGCCCCCTGCCCCCGCCACGCTTCAGAGCGTGATTGTTCACGCCCTTACACAAAAAGAGCGCCCCGCTGCGCAGGACGCTCTTAGCATGTACAAATCCTACTGGATGTTGTCGCGGATGCCCAGAGCCTTGATGAGCTCACGGTACTCGACGATGTCGTTCTTCTTGATGTAGGAGAGAAGACGACGACGACGGCCGACGAGCATGAGCAGGCCACGACGGGTGTGGAAGTCCTTCTGGTGGGACTTCATGTGCTCGGTCAGCTCCTTGATGCGCTCGGACAGGATGGCGACCTGAACCTTGGGGTTGCCGGTGTCGACCGGGGTGTTACCGAACTGGGCAGTCAGCTCCGCCTTGCGCTCTTTGGAAACAGTCATTGTTTCACCTTTCGTTTCTTGTCGCCCGCGGGCGACTCGATTCGCCTCGGACTGGGAAGCCGCCGGTGGAGCGAGCATCCAAGGTCGAGGTACCAACAGGTCGGTATGTTACCACAAGCAGCCCGCGCCTGCGCATCATCACCGACCCAACATGAATTCCATCGCACGGAGACGTTGATCAGTGTGCGTCGCAGCCCACACGTGCGAAAGCCCCAGCAAAAAGGCAGCGGTATGGGGGTCGACCCTCTCGGCCACAAGCGCATCGAAGGTCATGGACATGAGGGCGCGCAGCCATGCGACCTCACCGGTCGACACCAGCTCGGCACCGGGCACGCTCGACGCGCACGACCCGCACATGAGGCCGCCCGCCTGGGGCGAAAAATACGACAGCATCGGGTCTCCGCACAGCACGCATGCCGAAAAATCGGGTCGGTAGCCAACGTGCGACAGCAATTTAAAGACAAAGGCCGCCACGAGCAGGTCCATATGTGCCGCGTCGAGCCCGCTGCCGACAAGTGTGAGCGCCCGCTGCGTGATGGCAAAGGTAAACGGGTCCTCGGCGTCCTCGAACGAGCACGCGCGCGCGACCTCGGCGATCGCGCTTGCGGCGCATGTCATCTCGTAATCGGGAGCAGCGCCGAGCGGCGCCTCCATAAGCTCGGCCTGGGAAACCACGTCGAGCGACCGTCCATGCGCAAGCAGCAGATCAACGGTACAGAACATCTCGCAGCGCGCAGCCAGGCGTCCACCGGGTTTGCGGGCGCCCTTTGCCACGGCACGAACCTGCCGACCCCGCTCGTCAAGCATCGTCAGGATCAGGTCCGTCTCTTTGAGCTTCGTCTTATCGAGCACGAGCACTTTCGTGCGATATGTACGAGAACCTGCCATTCGCGCCGCGTGTCCCTAATCCTCGGCGTTATAGCCAAAGCGGCGAATCTGGGCCTCGTCGTCACGCCAGCCGGCCTTGGCCTTCACGTCCAGCTCCAAAAAGACCTGGGTGCCAAAGATGCGCTCAAGGTCGCGACGGGCGTCGATGCCGATATGTTTGATCATCTCGCCGCCCTTGCCGATGATGATGCCCTTTTGGCCCTCGCGCTCGACGTAAATGGTGGCGTGCACGCGCAGCACCTTCTTGGTCTGCTCAAGCGCATCGCAAATCACGCCCACGGAGTGCGGGATCTCATCACGGGTGCGGCGCAAGACCTTCTCGCGCACAAACTCGGCAACGAGCGTCTCATCGGAAGCGTCGGTACCCATGTCCTCGGGGAACCAACGCGGACCCTCGGGCAAAAAGTGCGCAACGGTCTCGATGAAGGCATCGACGTTAAAGTTCTTGACCGACGACGTCACGATCTCGTCGTCATATTCCATGAGCTCGTGGGCAGCCTTAAGCTGCTCCATGACCTGTGCGGGGTCGGCCTCATCGGCCTTGGTAAGCACCAGGACCTTCTTGCAACGGGCGCATCTGACGCGCTCGGCAACCCAGGCGTCTCCCCTGCCGATCGGCTTGGTGGCATCAATCAAAAACGCGACGACATCGACATCGTTCAGCTCGAACAGCGCGCTCTTGTTGAGCTCAAACCCTAGACCGTCCTTGGGCTTGTGGATACCCGGAGTATCGACAAAGACCAGCTGGTAGCCGGGGCGGTTGACGACGGCGCGCATGCGGCGGCGGGTCGTCTGGGCCACCGGCGAGGTGATGGCGACCTTTTTGCCATAGCAGGCGTTGAGCAGCGTTGATTTACCGGCGTTGGGGCGGCCGACCAAGGCCACGAAGCCACTGCGGAAACCGGGCTCAACGTCGCCAAAGCCCGCGAGGCTGTCGTCCTCGTCGCACAGGGCGTCGAGCTCCTCGTCGCTCATGCCCTCAAACGGGTCGAACTCCTCGACTTCCTCAGAGGCCTCGGTCGCCTTAGCATCCGGGGACTCGTCGTCCAAAATTTCATCGATAGGCTGCATATTGTCGGACATGGGAATCCCTTTCTAAATAAAGCCGAGCGCGTGGGCAAATACCAGCAAGCCCACAATCGCGGCGGTGATTGAAAGTACGTATACCGAGGCGGCGGCGATGTCCTTGGCGCGTTTTGCCAGCGGATGGAGCTCCTGGGTCGCCAGATCGACAATGGCCTCCATGGCGGTATTGCACAGCTCGCCGTGAATCACCAGGCCGCAGCAGATGATGATCGTGGCCCACTCGGCAATGTCGAGCCCCACGATGCAGCCGGCAATGACGGTGCACACGCCCGCTACGAGCATGACCTTAATGTTGCGCTCGGTCTTGACGGCGGTGACGAAGCCCTCCATGGCGTAGGAGAACGACTTTAAAAAGGACGGATGGTCCTTGTTCGATCCGGGAATCATAAACGGCTCCTAGTCGTGGGCATGATTGGTGATGGGGCCGACGTGAACGAGTTTGGGGTCCTCGCCGCGCTCGAGCGCCAGATCGCGCAGGATAGCGTCCTCGCGGGCCTCCATGACCTCGGCCTCGTCGTCCTCGATATGGTCATACCCCAGCAGGTGCAGCATGCCGTGTACGAGCATCAGGCGGCACTCGTCGGCAGGGCTATTGCCAAAGCCGGGGGCCTGACGGGCAATGACCTGCGGGGCCAAGATGATATCGCCGAGCTCGAGCGTCTCGTCGGCGGGAATATCCTCGTCAAAGGCCGAGTCGCATTCAAACGAGAGCACATCGGTGGTGCGGTCGATGCCACGCCACTCGTGGTTGAGCTCGTGCATCTCGTCCTCGTCGACATACGAAAGGGAAATCTCGACTTCACGTTCAACGTCCTCGGCGGCAAGCACAACCTCGCAAATGTGCTCCACCTCCTGCGCGTCGAGCAGCGTATCGAGCTCGGCATCGTTGCTGATCAATACACTCAACGGGACTCCTTTCGGTCGCGCGAGCGCTGCTCACGCACGTCATCATAAGCATCGTATGCCTCGACGATACGACCCACCAGGGCATGGCGCACCACATCGGCGCGCTCCAGGTGTGCAAACGCCACATCGTCGACACGGCCCAAAATCTTCTCGACATCCGCCAAGCCACCACGACGACCCACCAGGTCGCGCTGGCTGAGGTCGCCGGTAATCACGAACTTGGAGTTGAATCCAAGTCGTGTCAGGAACATCTTCATCTGCTCGGGCGTGGTATTTTGCGCTTCGTCGAGCACCACGAAGGCATCGCTCAGCGTACGACCGCGCATATAGGCAAGCGGGGCGATCTCGATCACGCCGCGCTCCATAAGCTCATCGGTGCGCTCGCGATCCATCATGTCAAAAAGGGCGTCGTAGAGCGGACGCATGTACGGATCGATCTTTTCCTCGAGGGTGCCGGGCAAAAAGCCCAGGTTCTCCCCTGCTTCGACAACCGGACGCGTCAAGATCAAACGGCCCACCTCGTGGCGCTTGAGCGCGGCAACGGCGAGCGCCATGGCCAGATAAGTCTTACCGGTACCGGCTGGACCCAGGCCAAACGTGATGGTATGCGAGCGGATGGCATCCACATAGCGCTTTTGCCCGAGCGTCTTGGGGCGAATGACGCGGCCGCGATACGAAAGCAGCACGTCATCGCGAAGCGACGTAGCCTCGTGCTCACCGTCGCGCAAGACGGCCATGCAGCGAGAGACATCGTCGGCAGACAGGGTACGACCGGCCGCCGCCTCGCGAAAAGCATGTTCGAAAAAGCGAGCCACGAGCTCGACCTCGTCCGGGTCACCGCTCACGGCGATGCTATCGCCACGGGCGACCACGTGAGCGCGAACCAAACTCTCGAGCGCACGAAGGACGCCGTCGCCGGCGCCCAAAACGCGCGAGGGATCAACTCCCTCGGGAACGGTAAGTCTAATCTTCGAGGCTTCCATGGACCTCCCTGCGCGCATGGACCAAGCCGGAATCATCGACTCCGATGATAGCAACATCGAGCAGGCACGGGGCTGTAAGTCCACAGGTATCGTCAAGACGGGCATGATGGAACGAACCGAGCGTCAGGTTGTCACCATACTCGAGCACGGCACGCTCGACAGTGCCCACGCGACGACGAGCATCGGCAATAGCGAGCTCCTGCGCCGTGTCTCGCATACGACGGCTGCGCTCGGCCATAACCTCGGGCGGCACCTGGTCGGGCATGTCGGCAGCAAGGGTACCGGGACGCTTGCTGTAGCGGAACACGTGCATACGCGAGAAACCCACACGGCGGCACAGCGCCAGCGACTCCTCGAACTCCTCGTCCGTCTCACCAGGAAAACCGACGATGACATCGCACGAAAGAGACGCCTGGGGCAAGTTGGCGCGAATCATACGCACCGTGTCCTCAAAGGCCTCCGCACTATAGGGACGACCCATGCGATGCAGGGTCGCCGTACAGCCGGACTGCACGGGCAGGTGCAAAAACGGGGCGATACGCTGCGGATAGCGCGCCATAACCTTAAGCAGGCGCTCAGAGATATCCATGGGCTCGACCGAGGAAATGCGCACATGCGCAATAGTCGTGCGCTCCATGATGGCCTCGAGCAGCTCATCGATTTCGACATGCTCGTCGGTCGCGCTCTTGCCATCGTAGGCACCCAGGTTCACACCGGTCAGCACCACCTCGGGCACGCCGGCCTCCTGGGCCTCGCGAACTTGTTCAAGCACGGACTCGACGGGCACGGAGCGCTCGGGGCCGCGCGCCTTCCACACAATGCAATAGGTGCAGCGATGGTTGCAGCCGTCCTGGATCTTCACGCCCAGGCGAGAGCGACCGAGCGCATCGACCACCTCGCCATCGCTGCAGGCGGGAACGCTATCGGACTCAACGCCCAGCACCTCGCAGACACGTTCGGCGACATCGATCTTGGACGGCTCGGCGATCACGCGATCCGAAAGCTCCAACAGCTCCTCGGGATGCAAATTGACCACGCAACCGGTCACGAGCACATAAGGCTCGTTTGGATGGGCCAGCGCATGACGGACGGCCTTACGTGTCTTGGCCTCGGCCTCGCCCGTAACGGCACAGGTGTTAATGACGATCAGATCGGCATCCTGGGGCTCCACCATGGCAAAGCCCAGGCGCATAAGATCGGCAGTGATACGGTCAGACTCAACCCGGTTGACACGGCAGCCGAGGTTGACGACGGAAATATGGGGTGCGAGCACGCGGGCTCCTTAATCGAGGATATCGTCGAGGGCACTCTTGATACGGTCGGTCACCGACTTCTTACCGGAAGCGACGTCATCGCCCATCTCATCGGCAAAAGCACGGAGCAGCTCGCGTTGCTTATTGGAAAGATTGGTGGGAACGACCACGCGCAGTTGCACGATCAGGCGGCCACGCGAACCGCCACCGCCAATGCGCGGCATGCCGTAATAATTGACGCTCACGGTGTCGCCGTACTGGGCGCCGGCGGGAACCGTCACCTTAACGACCTCGTCGGGCATAATGCCCTCGACCTCGATCTCGCAGCCGAGCGCAGCCTGCGCAATCGAGATATCGCTCACCAAGTACAGGTCGTCACCGTTGCGCTTAAAGCGCTCATGGTCGGCAACGCGCACGTTGACAATCAGGTCACCCGAAGGCTCGCCGCGAAGGCCGGCCTCGCCAAAACCACTCACGCGCAGCTGGCGACCGGTCGAAACACCGGCGGGAATATCGATGTCGATCTTTTCGTGCGAAGGCGTGCGGCCCTGACCGTCACAGGTCTCGCAGGGATGGTCGATAACCGTGCCCTCGCCGTGGCAGTCGGGGCAAGGCGAAGAGGACTGAACCTGGCCCAGGAACGAACGCTGGACCGTCGTGACATAGCCCGTGCCGCGGCAGCGGCTGCACTGCTTTTCCTGTGCACCCTCGGCCCTGCCGGTGCCGTTGCAATCCTCGCAGGGGGCAAGGCGGTCATAGCTGATCGTCTTTTTGCAACCGAGCGCCGCCTCCTCAAGGGTCACCGAAAGGGAGATGGCCATATCGCGGCCGCGACGACGCTCACGGCGATTTCGGGCGCCACCGCTGGCACCGCCGCCAAAGAACGAGGAGAAGAGGTCGTCCATGCCCATGCCGCCAAAGATATCATTGATATCGACGTAGCCGGAGCCACCGGGGCCGTCGGCAGTGCCGTAACGGTCGTAGTTAGCACGCTTCTGCTCATCGGAAAGAACGGAATACGCCTCGTTGAGCTCCTTGAACTTGGCCTCGGCCTCGGGGTCGTCCGAAACGTCCGGGTGTACGGTACGGGCCTTCTTTAGAAACGCGCGTTTAATCGTCCGCGCGTCGGCATCCTTGTCGACGCCAAGTACCTCGTAGTAATCCCTATTTTCCGACACGACCGAATCCTTCCGACTTTCATTATTGTCACAGTGCGTCCTATACCCAAGCTGGGCCGGCCGCAAACAGAGGGTTTGATGTTATTGCATTGCGTAGGGCGAAAGCATGGCACGCTGCGAGCAGCTCGCAAACCAAACCGACACGAGCGCAAACATAAATCCGTTGGCAAAACCATTGGCAAACTGCATCGCGCCGCGCTTCCACCACAGCAGGCTGCGATGCAGTACGCCGTCCGAGAGCACCATGAACAGGCCCATGGCAAACGGAATAAAGCACATCACGGCAAAGGCCGAGAACACGCCCGAGATGGCCGACAGCACCAAAAACGGCGCCACGATGCCCATCAGGTAAAAACCGGTACGGGCCTTGCCTTCCAGGCGCTCGGCCTCAACATGGGCGCGACCGACCAAATCGCCACCCGAGGCACCGTTGGTGCCGGCGTGACCCATACCGCTAATACGGACCTCGTCGCCATCGTGCGTACCGGCAGGAAACTCAATCGTCTGCTCGGAGGTCACACGGGTTCGCCCGCTGCCGCCGCAATCGGGGCAGGGGTCGGCGACGACCTTACCGGAACCGCCGCACTCGGGGCAGACCGACTGAAACGTGCCGGCACCAAACAGGAAGGACAGGTCGACGTCGATGTGGCCGCGACCGCCGCAGCTCGGACAGGTATGTGCATGCTCGGAGGAGACAGAACCCGAGCCTCCGCAGTGACCACAGGTATCGAAGCGCGTATAGCGGACGGTCTTGCGGGCACCACCCTTGGCTTCCTTGGCGTCGAGCTTAATATCGACGACCACGTTGGCGCCGTTCTCGGGATTATAGGCAGCCTGCCCGCGACGCGGCTGGCCCCAGGCGCCACCAAAGGGAAAGCCGCCCTCAAAGGGATTGCCATAGCCCGCGCTACCGGCGTAGCCGCCGCCATAGGGAGAAGCCGCAGGAGCGCCGGCGAAGGGATTGCCCGAGCGCATGGCGTCATAGCGCGCACGCTTCTGCTCGTCCGAAAGCACGGCATAGGCCTCGGAAACCTCTTTGAACTTTTCCTCGGCATCCGGCTCTTTATTGACGTCCGGATGGAGCTTGCGGGCCTTTTGCTGGAAGGCTTTTTGTATATCACGCGAGGTGGCGTCCTTAGAGACACCCAAAATCTCGTAGTAATCTTTTTCGTTCATCGTCGCCATGCGCGGCAACCTCCTGCTCACAGCAGCGTATATATTGCGGTAATTCTACCCGAGCGGCCTAGGCTAGACCCCAAAACAGCTCGAACAGCACATTTCCATCGAGCCAGCCCAAGTGGGTGGGCGCTAAACGAGCACGGACGCGACCTGCGATAACGTCTTTTGAGGTGACGCGTCCCGCATGTCCTTCAATATGATCGGGCACCCAGGCGGCAAGGCCCAACTCGAGTGCACGGTCACAAGCCACTGCCAGTTCATCGGCAGGGATGACACGAGACGCGCGAACCAACAGGTCGGAATCAACACCGCGCGTCATGCGACAAGCGAGCATCAGGTCCTCGGCCGCCGCCTCGCGCCGCGACAGATACTCGGCATCAAACATCGTCGCGGCATCGTCGCGTTGTACCAAACGCACGCGGTGAAAGTCACCACGGGGAGCCACGCCGGGAAACAGTCCAGCCAAGCGGTCGAAATCCTCGTCGTCGAGCATGCCCGCGGCAGAACGACCCAGGCCCAGGTAGCCCCGACCAGTCCAGTAGGCGATATTATGGGCACATTCATGCCCATCGAGCGCGTAGCTCGCCACCTCATACGGATGGTAGCCGGCCGAACTCAGCCGCTGGCGCGCAACGTCCATGCATGCGGCCTGGAAATCCTCATCGGGCTCAAGCGACTCGTCACGGCACACCATGCGGTAAAGCGGCGTGCCCTCCTCGAGCGTGAGCGGATAGACCGACACATGGTGCGGGGCCGCCTCAAGCACGCCATCGAGCGTATGCTGCCAGCTCGCCATAGTCTGTCCGGGAAGCCCGCACATAAGGTCGCACGACACATCGAGCCCAACATCCTTCACCGTCGCGATAGCCGCAAGTGCCCGATTAGCATCGTGAATGCGGCCAATAGCAGCCAGCTCGGTATTGTCGAGGGTTTGCACGCCCAGAGAGATGCGCGTGACACCCGCCTCGGCAAGCGCGGTGGCGAGCTCAGCGGTCAGGGACTCAGGATTGGCTTCGCAAGTAAATTCAACGGGTTTGCACCACATGGAGATACGCCGGGCAAGTTCCACCAGGCGCTCCCCTGCCAGCGATGGCGTGCCGCCGCCAGTATAGACCGTGCGGACCTGCGCAAGCGCCCCGGCGTCGCCAAAGGAATCGAGGCGCGCATACAACTGCTCAAAATAGGAATCGAGCGCGGCATCCAAATCACACGCAGCAAAGCTGCGCGAGTCAAAGTCGCAGTACCGGCACTTTTGAGCGCAAAACGGCACGTGCACGTACAGCGCGGTAACGGCCACCGTTAGGCCTCCAACGGATGGGCAGGCACCGACTCGCCGGCGGCAAGCGCGGCCTCGCAGGCCACCACGTCGCGCTCGATATCATCGACCAGCGCCATAAACTCCTCGTACGTAGAGCAACGCACCACCTGAGCGCGCCAGGCGGCGGCATGGGGCATGCCCTTTAAGTACCAGCTTGCGTACGTGCGAGCACGCGACATGAGCGGCAGAAGCTCGTGCGTCAACGTCAGGTGCTCGCGCAGAGCCTCCAGGCGCTCGACCGAGGAGCGAGAAGGAACCGGCGTGCCATCGAGTGCAAGGGCTCGGGCATCGACGAACACCCACGGATTGCCGTAGATGCCGCGCGCGATAAACACCGCGCTGGCACCCGAGCCGTGCAGATGCTCAGCAGCGTCCTCGGCCGAGAACACATCGCCCGAACCAATCACGGGAATCTCGACAGCGTCGGCAACCTCATCGACGACCGACCAATCGGCCTGGCCCGTGTAGAGCTGCGTGGCGCAACGACCATGCACGGCGACTGCGGCAGCCCCTGCGCCCTCAAGCATCTGGGCAAATGTCGCGGCATTGCGGTCCTCGGCATAAAAGCCCTTGCGAATCTTGACGGTCACGGGCACGTGCGCCGCGCCCACCGTGGCCTCGACGATCTTCTCGGCCAGGTCGGGCGTGCGCATGAGCGCCGAACCCTCGCCCTTGGTGACAACCTTGCGGGCGGGGCATGCCATATTGATATCGATGAGCGACAGGCGATCGCCAACGCGCTCCTCGACGGCGGCGACGGCGCTCGCAAACTGATCGGGCTTGGAGCCAAAGAGCTGCACGCAAATCTGCTGCTCCTCGTCGGCCGGCAGCACCAGGCGCCACGTTTTGTTGCTGGCATAGGCAAGGCCTGCCACGCTCACCATCTCGCTGTAGGCAAGGTTGGCACCGCGGCGGCGACACATGATGCGATAGGCGGGGTCGGTAACGCCCGCCATGGGAGCCATAAGGAACGGCTGCTCGGCATAGGCGCCCAGCAGCCGCAGACTATATTCGGAAAGAGCCATAGACCTACTCGTCCACCTTGAGGATCGCCATAAAGGCCTCCTGCGGGACCTCGACCGATCCGATGGCCTTCATACGCTTCTTGCCCTCTTTCTGCTTCTCGAGCAGCTTGCGCTTTCGCGAGATATCGCCACCGTAGCACTTAGCAAGAACGTCCTTGCGACGCGCCTTGACGGTGGAACGGGCGATGATCTTGTTGCCGATAGCACCCTGGATGGGCACCTCGAACAGCTGACGCGGGATGATCTCCTTGAGCTTGTCGCACAAGCCACGGGCCAGGCCATATGCCTTGTCCTTATGGACGATAAACGAAAGCGCGTCCACCTCGTCGCCCGAAAGCAAAATATCGAGCTTCACGAGCTCGGAGGGACGGTACTCGTTGAACTCGTAGTCGAGCGAGGCATAGCCCTTGGTGCGGCTCTTGAGCTGATCGAAGAAGTCCAAGATGAGCTCGGCGAGCGGCATATCGAAGCGCATCTCGACCGATTTGCTCGTCAGGTGGATCATATCGGTTGTGACGCCGCGGTGCTCAATGGCGAGCTGCATGACGGCACCCGTGTACTCAGGCGGGCAGATGATCTTTGCCTTGAGGTAGGGTTCCTCGATACGATCGATGCGTGTGGCCTCGGGAAGGTCCTGCGGACTGCGGACATCGATCATCTCGCCGTCGGTCTTGTAGACGTGATAGTCGACCGAGGGACTCGTGGCAATGAGGTCCAGGTTGAACTCGCGCTCCAGGCGTTCCTTGACGACTTCCATGTGCAGCAGGCCCAGGAAGCCCACGCGGAAGCCAAAGCCGAGCGCCACCGAGGTCTCGGGCTCCCACACCAACGACGGGTCGTTGACGTGCAGCTTATCGAGGGCGTCGCGCAGATTCTCGTAGTCCTTGTTGTCGATCGGGAACAGGCCCGTGTAGACCATGGGCTTGGCCTCGCGGTAGCCCGGAAGCGGCTCGGGGCAGGGGTTCGAGGCCCACGTGAGGGTATCGCCCACGCGCACGGCCTCGGGGTCCTTCAGGCCCGTGACCACGTAGCCCACCTCGCCAACGGTCAGCGCGTCGACCGGCGTCTCGGCGGGACGCTTGACACCCACGCCATCGACCAAAAAATCGCCCTTGGCCTGCATCATGCGCAGGGTATCGCCCTTCTTGATGGAGCCGTCAAAGACACGGACCGTGGCGACGACGCCGCGGTACTCATCAAAATACGAGTCCAGGATGAGCGCCTTGAGCGGCGCGTTTGCATCGCCCTTGGGCGGTGAGATCAAAAAGACGATGGACTCCAGCAGATCGTGGATGCCCTCGCCGGTCTTGCCCGATACGCATACGGCATCGTCGGCGGGAATCGCCAGGTCATCCTCGATCTCGGTCTTGACCTCATCGGGGAGTGCCGACGGCAGGTCGATCTTGTTGATGGCGGGCACGATATCCAGGTTGGCGTTCATGGCGAGCGTCGCGTTGGAGACGGTCTGTGCCTCGACGCCCTGCGTGGCGTCGACGACGAGCACTGCGCCCTCGCAGGCGGCCAGCGAACGCGAGACCTCGTAGGTAAAGTCCACGTGGCCCGGCGTATCGATCAGGTTGAACTGATACGTCTCGCCATCGTCGGCGTCATAGGAAACGCGAACGGCATTAGACTTGATCGTGATGCCGCGCTCGCGCTCGATATCCATGGTGTCGAGCAGCTGCGACTCCATGTCACGCTCGTCGACGGTATGGGTGAGCTCGAGGATGCGGTCACTGATCGTGGACTTGCCATGGTCGATGTGCGCAACGATTGAGAAGTTGCGGATGTGGGAAATGTCAATTGAAGTATTCATGCGGACTATCTTACCCGAGCGGTACAAAAAATGGAGCCTGTTCCATAAAACAGGCTCCATTTATGCGCGTAATCTGTGTGTTGTGAAATTTACAACTTAGGCGTTGATGCTGTTCACGAGCTTGGCAAGACCGGACTTGCGGTTGGAAGCCTGGTTCTTGTGGATAACATGCTTGGCGGCAGCCATATCGAGACGCTTGGTGACGGTCTTGAGGGCAGCCTGGGCCTTCTCGGCGTCGCCCTCGGCGACGGCAGACTGGACGTGCTTGGTCAGCGTCTTGAGCTCGGACTTGACAGCCTTGTTACGCATGCGAGCTGCCTCATTGGTGCGGATACGCTTCTTCTGAGACTTGATGTTTGCCACTTCTGGAGTTCCTTTCGAGTTCCTTGCAAAAAATGTATGACACCTCTGAGACACGGTGAGGTCATGCAAGCGCCTACTATAGCACGCTCCCCCTCAAAGGGATAGAACGAATTTGTCAAATAGGCAGGTATCATCACGATTTTCTCAAGATGTTCGTAATCCAGAGCAAAAGCGCGGTCTGAGAATCGGCCGAACCCTTCAGCGCGAGCTCCACATCGACCGCGCCCTCGAGCGCGGCAACGAGCTCTGCCATCGAAAAGCGACGTGCCCAGGTCAGGTGATTCTTGACCTGCCAGGACTGGAGCTTAAGTGTTGCGGCCAGCTCACGACCCTGTCCGCGCGCCTCGAGCGCCTTGGCAACGATAAGCTCGCGGATGCGGCCGCACAGCAATGTGTAAGTCCACACATAGCTCTTGGCGGGCAGTAGATTGAAGAGCTCGAGCGAGCGTCGCATGTCACGGGCCGAGACCGCATTGAGAAAGTCCCAGGGTTGAACCTCGGCCGTACGGACAATCCAGCGCTCAACGTCGGCAAGCTCAATCTGGGGCGCCTCGACCATCTGGGCAAGCTTAGCCAAGTCGTTATCGAGCATGCGCGTGTTTTCGCCCGAACGCGAGACGAGCTCCTCGGCGGCCGCCGTCGAAATCGACTTACCGCGCTGCGTCGCCATCTGCTGAACACGGCGCGGCAGTTCCCAGCGCTTGGTACCCGAGCAATCGACGATAGCCTTCTTGTCGATCTTGGCGATTGCCTTATACAGGCGCGTATTCTTGGCAAGTGAGTCGGCGATGATGAGGCAGACCGTAGTGGGGCTGGGACTCGCCAGATACCCAACGAGCGGCTCCGAGACCGCCTTGGCGAGCTTTGAGCAGCCATCGAGGATTACCAGACGAAACTCGCTGCCCATCGGAAAGGTGTTAAGCGATCCGATAATGGACTCGATATCGGGGTCCTTGGTCATGTCTCGCTCGTCGAGGTTGAACTCGACCATACCCGACTTTTCCAGACGCGCTTTCATACGCGAGACGGCGTGATCGCGCTTAACTCCGTCGGTACCGACGATCAGATATGCCGGCAGCAAACCGGTTTCGGACATTGCGCTCCCCTCCCGCAGGCCTTCGCATTCGTTCCGTGCCATTCTAGCCCAGGGGCCCACCACACGCCAACGACGTCGTCACGGTCGCTGGCATCGCATCACAAAGCCATTCGCAGTCGGTGCGACGGTAATGTCGCCGTGTTCGATGGTACACGCGAACACACCACCCGCTTCCTTAACGGCATCGATGCAGGCATCGGACGGATGGCCGTATCGATTCCCCTCACCGGCGCTTGCGAGGGAAAGCTCGGGCTTCAGGACGTCCAGCAACTCACCATCGACTGAAACCTTGGAGCCGTGATGCCCAAGTTTAAGTACATCGATATCCCCCACCTCCTGCACGAATTCCCGTTCTTGGTCGAGCTCGGCATCACCGGTGAGAAGTATTCGCAGGCCCTTACCTTCCTGAACATAAGAGAGCAGCAGGACAAGCGAGTCCTCATTTCCCTCGCCATCCACGGACTCGAATGGCCACATCACGCGGGCGCAAAATGAGCCGATGTCGACCGTATCCCCACGGCGCACCTGCCGATACTCCACGCCGGGTCGGTTCAATACCTCGGCAGGAGCATCCTCCAGCGCATCCGCCGCCACGGCAATCGTTCCGACCGAAAACTGTTCGAGCACGGCAGGCAAACCACCCCAGTGGTCCTCATCCCAATGCGTCACAAAGACGGCATCGATATGGTGCACGTTATTGCGAACCAACGCCGCCACCACGCGCTCGTCGAGCCCGCAGTCGACGAGAGCTACTGCGCCGCCTTGGCGGATAAGAATCGCATCGGCCTGGCCCACATCGAGCACCGTCACCGAAGGCGGAGCGAATCGATCCCAATAGACGTACGGAATCGCAGCCAAGAGCATCAGGCATGCAAGCCCCGCCGCCATAGGACGTGCACGGGGACGCGGCCACCAGACCAGCAGAACCGCCAGAAAACACGGCAATAGGTAAATCCACATGCTATCGGGCGGCACGCTCACGTATGCACCCGGCACGGCGGCAAACAGCTGCTCGAAGAACAGCGCGCAACGGGCGGCAATCATGGGCACAACGAGCGCCCAAGTCCGCAACGGTCCCACGAGCGAAAAGGGAGCCAGCACGATCGACACAGCGAGCAGAACGCTCACCACCGGACCGATGACCGCATTTGACAACGGAGCAATGAGCGAGAATGTACCGAAGGCAGGAATGGTAATGGGAAGTGTCGCCAGTTGCGAGCACAGCGTGACGGAAAACACGCTGGCAACGCCCGATGGCACACCCAGCTCACCCAAAGCATAGGTCGCATAGGGGCAAAAGCACAGAATGGCTAAGACGCTGGCACATGATAGCTGAAAGCCCATCTCGAACAGCACCGTCGGCCGCAGTAGCACAAAGATGGACATGGTTACGAAGAGTGCCGAAAGGCCGTGCCGACGACGCCCCGCGTCGTTTACGACAAGCGTCACGAACACCATGCAGCACGCGCGCACGGCCGAGGGAGACGCGCCCGTAAATGCAGTGTAGCCCACAAGCGTTATCGCCAATATCGCCCGCTGAAGACCACGTGAGCACCGAGTCTTTTGCAATACGCCCTCGATTACAAACCCCACGATAGCCAAATGGCTGCCCGAGACGGCGATAAGATGTGCCGTTCCCGTCACAGAAAACCAGTCGCCCGCCGGCTGGGCGCGCAGCTCGGCCGAACGACCGCAGACGACACCGGCTATGAGCGCACGCGCCGGGTCGGTCGCAGGCGCGATGGACGCAAGCAGCCCATTTCGCAGCCGAAGCAGCGGCCCCGGAGAACCCTCATCGACCGACACAATCCGAACGGCTTTAACCTTACGCACCTCGCCTCGGAGCACGCGCGATCGTCCATATGCATCGTTCTCAAAACGCGAAACGCGACCGATAACACGCACGTGCGCCCCGACCTTGAGCTCACGATCACACGATAGGCGAACCGTTGCCAAGTTCTTACCGTCCGCGCGTGCCTCGCAGGTATAGGAATACACGTCGTCGTTTATGGATGGATCGCCCTGCACGACAAACTCGAGGCCGCTTGCCGCTCGACCGTCGAGCGCCTTCGAGGCGCTGAGCGCACCCACAGCCCACCACGCCGAGACGACCGCTCCCGCCACGAGACCGACGGACGCGGCATACAGCCACCGCTTCCAAGGGGCAAGCCGCGCACAAGATTGAGCCAGCACAACGAATACCGCCGCCGCAACGGGAATGGCCCATAGCAGCCCGACCGCCGGCGCCTGCTCCCTCAGCAGCGCATCAGCGGCCACGTTGAGCACCAAGGCGCAGCTCATGCACATGCCGGCACACAGGGCCATCGTCCACGGCATCAGGGGCCGCGGAGGCATCACATGTTCGCGCTCGGTCGCACTCATACGCAGATGCAATCTTTGATTTTGGCAAGCTTCTTCTCGCCGATTCCCGACACACGCATCAGATCGTCAACCGAGGCGAAAGCACCGTTCTTTGTCCGCTCATCGATAATCGACTGGGCCATGGAGGGGCCGATGCCCGAAAGCGTCTGCAGCTCTTCTGCGCTTGCCGTATTGATGTTTACTAGGCCTGTTGCGCCACTAACGCCCGACGATGCGGAAGTCCCACCATCAACACCGGCTTCCGCAATGGACGCCTGCTGCTCCCCTACCGTTGGAACGTGAATTTTTTGTCCATCAGTGACCTTGGATGCACGATTAAGCCCCGTAACGTCTGCTTCGGGCGCCAGCCCGCCGGCGGCATCAATCGCCTGAGCCACCCGCGCCCCGTCTTTGAGGCGATATACACCGGGTGACACCACGGCGCCATCAACATCGACATAGACCTCTGCCGCGGCAGACGCCTTAGGCGAAGAGCCTTCGGATGTCTTTCCGCTCGAAGCATCGCCGGATCCCGGCTCCACTAACGTGCCCGAACCATCAGTGCGCTCAAACGACACACCGCCGGCACCGCCGCCAAGGTTCGCCATCGCCAGCCCACTCGCCATCGCAATGACGACCAGTATCGCCATCACCACTGCCTTATGACCGAGCAGTTTGCCCGCCCAGTGGTCCATCTTTTTGACTCGTTCGTGTTGTTCGCGCTGCGCCATAGCAAAACCTCCCAACACCATCGTGTCAGGAAAGGAGCTCCACAACAGCCACGCCCCAAAACCGGTTTTTGCGGTCAAACCAAAAACCGACCAAAACCTTGCACAAATCTGTCCATTTATTCAGGCACACGTCAGCAAATGAACGCTTAGCCGCAAAATGCCCAGACAGCAAAAGACCGACGATGCAGGCGCATCGTCGGTCTATGCACAAATTTACTCGTAATCTTGGTAAATCTCACGCGGAGCAAGCTCCGAATGTTTGCGTTTTAAGGTCTTAGGGGCCTTATATGTGTTGCTCTCGAAGTCGATGTACTCGGTCTGCTTGAGCAGGCGCTCAATCATCTCCTCGTGATCAAACAGTTCCCAGGCCTCATGCACGGCATCGAGTTTAGCGTGCGTCTCGGGTCGGCGCGGCATAAACAGCGTGCAGCAGTCGGGAGCGGCCTCAGTCGAGATATCGAACGTACCGATCTCCTCAGCACGCGCGATGATCTCCTGCTTGTCCGAACCGATGAGAGGACGGAACACGGGGATCTTCACGGCCTCGTTGACGGCCATGATGTTCTCAAGCGTTTGGGAGGCAACCTGCCCAAGCGATTCGCCCGTAACGATGGCCTTGGCGCCCTCGATGTGCGCAATGCGCTCGGCAACCGAATACATAATGCGACGATACATGATCACACGCAGGTTGCTGGGGCAGGTGACCGAAATCTCACGCTGGCAGTCGCCAAACGGCACCACGTACAGGCGGCCGATCTGGACACCCGGCTCAAGCGCACGGATGATGTCCTGCACCAAATACTCGCTCGTATCAGGCGTCTGCGGACGACCGGAGAAATGCACCGGCACGCACACCGCGCCGCGACGCGCGAGCATCCAGGTCGCCACCGGAGAATCGATACCCGACGACAGCAGCGTCACGACCTTGTCGGCAGAACCCACCGGCAGACCGCCCACGCCGCGCTCGGAGCGCGCATACACGTAGACACTACCCTGAACCACCAGAACGTGCACCATCGCGTCGGGGTCGTGCATCTGAACCTTTTTATCGGGGAAGGCCTCACACAGTACCTCGCCCACCTGACGATTGATATCGATCGAGGTGAGCTCATAGTCAGTATTGGAGCGCTTGGCGTGCACCTTAAACGAATCGAAGGAACCAAACTCGCGCAGCGCCTTCACGGCGGCGGCGCAGTACTCCTGCGGGTCGCGGTTGGTGTGATACGCCAAAGACACACGGGCAACGCCGGGAACGGTGCGAATGACACGCGCCGCCTCGTCGGCCTGATGTTCGTTAAAGGTCACGAGGATATAACCGGAAATTCGAGACACGGCATTCACGGAAAAGGCGGCCAAGGCCGCCTTGATGTTATCCATGAGGATATGCTCAAAATGTGCGCGGTTCTTGCCCTTCAGCCCAACCTCGTGATAGTGGACTAGGCAGACGCGAGCCGCCATTTAGGCTTCAGCAACCTTGTGGCCGAGCGCCTTCTCGTAACGGGCCTCGTCGTAAGAGATGTCACCGTCGACAATCTCGTCCATAGCCATCGAGATGGTATCGGCACCGGAAAGCCCGATGGTGATGTCATCGACATCCTGGACGGCAAGCACGCGGTTGTGCTGGCCACGCAGCATGCTATTGATGTCGCAGGCGCGCTTGGAGGCAAGCGAAGCGAGCAGGAAGCGGTTGTGATCGGTCTTCTCCAGAAGATCGTCAATGCAAGGCTTTACAACGGACACGGACCTCAGATCCTTTCATGCATATCGAGAACGCGAACGAGCTCATCGGTCGCGCGGTCGAGATCGTCATTCACCACGACGTCGTCGTAGCGGTCGGCAAGGGCAAGCTCATCGGCGGCGTTTGCCATACGCAGCTCAATCGTCTCGGGCGTCTCGGTACCGCGACCGACTAGACGCTCGCGGAGCACCTCAAGCGAAGGCGGCTTGATAAAGATCAGCACGGCCTCGGGGAAACGCTCCTTCACCTGCAGGGCGCCCTGGACATCGATCTCCAAAATCAGAGACGCGCCCGAGGCGAGCTTGGATGTGACCTCGCTCACCAACGTGCCGTAGCAGTTACCGTGGACCTCGGCCCACTCAACAAACTCACCGTTTGCCACGCGGCGGTCGAACTCCTCGCGCGTCAGAAAAAAGTAGTTGACGCCGTCGACCTCACCTTTGCGTGGTGCTCGCGTGGTAGCCGAAACCGTCAGACCCAGGTTCGAGCGGCGCTCGCGCACACGAGTGACGAGCGTACCCTTGCCTGCGCCTGACGGTCCAGAAATCACAAAGAGCTTGGAATCCTGAGCGCTCACTTATTTGGTCAGCTGCTCGAGGAGCTGCTCGCGCTGACGGACGCCGAGGCCCTGGACGCGACGAGTAGCGGAGATACCGAGCTCCTCCATGATCTTGGCGGCCTTGGCCTTGCCATAACCGGGGAGAGACTCGATGAGGGTGGAAACCTTCATGCGGGAAGCGATGGGGTCATCGGAGTTGAGCACGGACTCGAGGGACTTCTCGCCCTTCTTGATCTGCTCGCGAAGCTCAGCGCGGGCGTGACGTGCGGCAGCAGCCTTCTCAAGAGCCTGCTTGCGCTGCTCGTCGGTAAGCTGAGGGAGTGCCATTCGTACCTCCAAATAGTTGGGTTATATCTGATTCAATAATTGGCATTTTAGCACGTAGAACGTACAAAATGCCTAATCGCGGCTCCATAGGTTAGACGATACCCGCAAAAAGTGCAATATACTGCGCCCAAAGTTAAGCCCCTGACCTGCGATTCCACACAAAGGATGGGAAAGTTTACGCAGGCACAGGGGCTATTTTGTGCTAATGAGACCCAAAAGTGGTGACTTAGGGGAATCTTTTACGCGACGTTTTCGACCAGCTCGGCGACGATAGCGTCAAAGGCGGCAACCGGATCGTCGGCACCGGTGATGGGACGGCCCACCACAATGTGGCTTGCGCCACGCTCGATAGCCTGGGAAGGCGTCGCCACGCGGGACTGGTCACCAAGGGCGGCACCCACCGGACGCACACCCGGAGTCACGATCAGGGCATCAGGACCCAGCAGCTCACGCATGTCGTGAGCCTCCATCGGTGAGCACACGATGCCATCGATGCCGTTGGCCTGAGCAAGCTTTGCCAAGCGGGCGGCCTCCTCGGCCACGGGAGACTCGACGCCGATCTCGCTCAAGGCATCCTGATTCATGCTCGTGAGCACGGTGATGGCGACGAGCTTGGCGCGGTCCTCACGCGCCTCCTCGGCACCCTCGCGGCAGGCAGCGAGCATAGCACCCGAGCCCAGGCCGTGGACCGAAAGCAGGTCGGCACCGGCAAGCGAGGCCGAGCGGGCAGCGCCGCGCACCTGATGCGGAATGTCATGGAACTTAAGGTCGAGGAAGACCTTAAAGCCAAGGTCCTTAAAGGTCTTGACGATCTGGGGACCCTCAGCGTAATAGAGCGTCATGCCGACCTTGAGCCAGGCGGCATGGCCCGAAAGCTCGTGGGCGAGCTCGAGCGCGCGCTCACGGTCGCAGTCGAGGGCGACGATAACACGGTCGCGGGCATCATTCTCTAGCATTCGAAAGCACCCACCAGCTCGTTGATGTCCTTTACGCCCTGGGACTCGGCCCAGGCCTCGAGCTCATGCGCGATCTTAAGCGAAGCACACGGATCGACGAAGTTGGCCATGCCGACCGACACGCAGGTGGCGCCGGCCAGGATAAACTCAGCCGCATCCTCGCCAGTCATGACACCGCCGACACCGTTGATGGGGATATCGACGGCCTGGGCAACCTCCCAGACCATGCGCACGGCGATGTGGTGGCACAGCGGGCCCGAAAGGCCGCCCTTGGGCTTGGCCACGCGGGACTTGCGGGTATGGACGTCGATGGCCATGCCCTGGATGGAGTTGATGACCGAAAGGCCGTCGGCGCCGGCAGCCTCGAGGGCCTTGGCGATCTCGGCGACGTTGACCGGCGCCATCTTCACGAACAGCGGCTTATCAGTCACCTTGCGGCAGGCAGCCATAACGGAAGAGGCGCCCTCGGGCGTGGAGCCCATGGCGGCACCGCCGGCGGCGATGTTGGGGCAGCTCACGTTGATCTCGTAGCCGGCAGCCCAGGGGCATAGCTCGACATACATCTCGAGTGCGCGGACAAACTCGTCAACGGAGTGACCGGCAACCTGACAGATGACCTGGCAGCCGTCCTTGGACAGCTGTTCGAGCCACGGACCGGACTCGCGGGCAAAGGCGGCCACGCCGGGGTTCTGAAGACCCACGGAGTTGATCATACCGCCGGGAATTTCGGCCATGCGGGGCGCGGGATTGCCGGGCCAGGGCTCGGCAGCGCAACCCTTGGTGGTGATGGCGCCCAGCTGGGAAACATCAAAGAAGTTCTGGAACTGCCAACCGTAGCCAAAGGTACCGGCTGCGGTGTTAATGGGGTTCTGCATCTTGACGCCGCCGAAATCGACGGCCATGTTCACGGTACCCACTAGAAGACCACCACCTTAGAAGCATCGAACACGGGACCGCACATACAAGCACCCTTCATACCGTCGACCGTCTCGACATTGCAGGTGTTGCAGGCGCCAAAGCCACAGCTCATCATGCGCTCGAGCGACACCTCGCAGTACACACCGGCCTCGGCGGCAGCGGCGGCGACCTTCTTCATCATGACGGCGGGGCCGCAGCTGGCGACGTAGTCGTAGCCGCCCTCTCCAAGCAGCTCGGCTGCCGGATCGGTGCAAAAACCGTGCGTGCCGAGCGAACCGTCGTCGGTGCACACGTTAACCGTGGCGCCCAGCGCACGGAACTCATCGACACCCACGACTTTGGAAGCGGTGCCAAAGCCCAGGCACACGTCCACATCAACACCCTGCTCGGCAAGCATGCCGGCAAGACACAGCACAGGCGGAACGCCGATGCCACCGGCGACGAGCAGTGCCTTCCTGGTGCCCTCGGGTACCATCCAGCCACGGCCACCGGGGCCCAACAGGTTAGAGGTGGAGCCAGGGCCCATCTGGGACAAACGGCGGGTATCGTCGCCCACGACGGCGTACCACAGCTCGACGGTGCCGGCCTCGGCGTCGGCGCGATAGAAGCTCAGGGGCACGCGAAGCAGCGAGGAGGCATCGCCGGGCACGGCAATGTTCACAAACTGACCGGGCTTGAGCGCACTTGCAAGCTTGGGGGCCGAGATTACGAGCGAGAAGATGCCGTCGGCGATCTCCTGGTTCGAGACGACCTCGAAGTCGTGCATGCGTGCAGTGGAAGGTGTGGGCATAGACGCTCCAATCCCCCATGCGGTTGCATGGTCTAAACGAACAGAAAGCGCGGCACCGCAAGGGCGCCGCGCACAAAAGCGATAAGGCTATGCTAGCAGATGCAGCCGTCGGCGAGCGTCTGCTTGCCACCGACAAATACATCGGTGGCACGACCGGTGAGCGTGCGGCCGGCAAAACCGGAGTTCTCGGCGCGCGACTCGTAACCGTCCTCGCCAACCGTCCAGGTTGCGGAGGGGTCGAACACGGTCAGGTCGGCGACAGAGCCCGCCTTGACCTGAACCTGATCGAGGCCCAGAATCTCACGCGGCTTGATGGCCATGAGCTCGACCATGCGGCTCACGCTCATCTTGCCCGTGTTGACCAGCTCAGTGAGCACGAGCGACAGCGAAGTCTCGAGGCCAATCATTCCAAAGGGCGCGAGCTCGAACTCGCGGGCCTTCTCCCACGGGGTGTGGGGAGCGTGGTCGGTAACGATAGCGTCGACGGTACCGTCGATGACACCCTGACGGATTGCCTCAGCGTCCTCATCGGTACGCAGCGGCGGATTGACCTTGAGAGAGGTGTTGTAGGTCTCGTCCAGGTCGTTCTCGGTCAGGAACATGTGGTGCGGGGTGGCCTCGCAGGTAACCTGAACGCCAGCGGCCTTACCGGCACGCACGATCTCCAGGCCATGGGCGGTGGAGATGTGCTGGATGTGCAGCTTGGCACCAGTCAGCTTGGCGATCTCGATGTCGCGGGCGATCTGGAGCTCCTCGCCGGCAGCCGGCCAGCCCTCGAGAGCCAGACGGGTCGAGACCTTGCCCTCGTTGATCTGGCCGTGGCCGACCAGGTCCTCGTCCTGGCAGTGGCTCATAAAGACCTTGCCGAACATCTTGCCGTAGTCCATGCAGCGACGGAGCATGCCCGCGCCCTGCACGCCGCGACCGTCGTCGGTGAAGGCGACGGCGCCATGGGCGACCATATCGCCCATCTCGGACATGGCCTCGCCCTTAAGACCGCGGGTCATGGCGCCCGACGGATAGACGCGGCAGTGACCGACCTCGGCAGCACGGGACTTGACGAACTCCACGACGGTGCCGTTATCGGTGACGGGATCGGTGTTGGGCATGGAGCACACACCGGTAAAGCCGCCCTTGGCAGCTGCGCGAGTGCCGCTCTCGATGTCCTCTTTGACCTCGTAGCCGGGCTCGCGAAGGTGAACGTGCATATCCACCAGGCCGGGGACGAGGTACTTGCCGGAAAGGTCGCGGACCTCGGCTCCCTCGACGGCGAGATTCTCGCCGACCTCGGCGATCTTGTCGCCGTCAATCAGGACGTCAACGACACCGTCAAGCTCGACAGACGGGTCGACGACGTGGGCATTCTTAAGAAGCAAGGCCATTATCGGCACCTCCAAGCAGCAGATACAGGATAGCCATACGCACGCAGATACCGGCGTAGACCTGCTCCAGGATGACGGAGCGTTGCGGGTGGTCGGCCATATAGGAGTCGAACTCGACGCCGCGGTTGATGGGGCCCGGGTGGCAGATGATCGTATCGGGCTTCATGAGCTTCTCGCGGTCCTTGGTCAGGCCGAAGAGCTTGTGATACTCGCGAATCGTGGGGAACGGAGCGCCCTCAAGGCGCTCCTGCTGCACGCGCAGCATGTAGACGACGTCCAGCTCGGGCAGGACGGAATCGAGGTCGCTCGTCACGTGGTCGCAACCCAGAACCTCGGGCGCCGGCGGCAGCAGCGTGCCGGGGGCGACAGCGTAGGTCTCGCAGCCCATGATCTTAAGGGCGGGGATCAGCGAGCCGCAGACACGGGAGTGCGCGATATCGCCGACGACAGCGACCTTCAGACCGTGGAAGTCACCCTTGTGCTCCCAGATGGTGTACAGGTCGAGCAGGGCCTGCGTAGGATGGTTGTGCTTGCCGTCGCCGGCGCAGATAACGCTCGCGGGCGAGTTCTGCGTGACGATGTAGGGAGCACCGGCGTGCTTATCGCGAACGACGATGCAATCAATCTTGTAGGCGTTGAGGGTCTCGACGGTGTCGACGAGGCTCTCGCCCTTGACCGTGGAGGTCGAGGAGCCGCCAAAGTTGAGGCTGTCGGCCGAAAGGCGCTTCTCGGCGAGCTCGAAGGAGCTGCGGGTGCGCGTCGAGGGCTCGTTGAACATGTTGACGATGGTCTTGCCCTTGAGCGTGGGGACCTTCTTGATCGCACGCTCGTTGACCTCGGAGAACGCCTTGGCGGTCTCGAGGATGAGCTTGATGTCCTCTTCGGAGTACTCGGTAATGTCGATCAGGTGCTTATGGTTGAACGCCACGGTACTACTCACCTCCCAGCGGCGCGGAGCCCACATGGGAACCCGGCGCGACGTCGTTAATCTCGACAGCGGTGCGGCCGTCTACTTCCTTCATATATAGGTGCACGTTCTCCTCATGCGACGAGGGAACGTTCTTGCCGACAAAGTCCGGCGAGATGGGGAGCTCACGGTGACCGCGGTCAACGAGAACTGCCAGCTCGATGCGGCTCGGACGGCCCAGGTCCATGACAGCATCCAGAGCGGCGCGGATAGTACGGCCCGTATACAGGATGTCGTCCACCAGCACGACGCGCTTGCCGTCGACGCTGAAGGGAATGTTGGTAGCGTGGATCGCGGGAGCAAAATTGGTAGCGTAGTCATCGCGGTAGAAGCTGATGTCGAGGCTACCGAGCGGAACGTCGACGCCCTCGATCTCCTTGATCTCCTCGGCGAGCTTCTTTGCCAGAAGGTCGCCGCGCGTGACGATGCCGACCAGAGCGAGGTCTTCACAGCCCTCGTTGCGCTCGAGAATCTCGTGCGCAATGCGGGTCATCGCTCGATTGACGGCGGTCTCGTCCATGATGACCGCCTTGGGGGAAGTCGTGCCCATCGATCTCCTTCCTCACATGTCTTGACTGCTGACACAGTCAAAAAAATAGATGCCCGACCGCTTAAGCGGACCAGACACCCACAGGAAAGGCTGCTCTTTGGCAGCTATGTAATTCCATGTGGGTATCTCGTACCCCTTTAATGGCCAAGGGATAGTGTAGCCAACCTCGAGCTTAATTGCGAGCATAAATACAGAGCAATCCGTAAACGTGCGCAGGCGCTCCATAAACCTATATATATTTGTGGGACGAGCTTGAAAACACACGCACGAGCTGGCATAATCCCCTCTGCTGCACGCAAATCGGATCTACGTCCAGGGCCGTAGCGTGGGCACTATCGCCAAAAGAGGAATATCTCTGTGTAGATTGCGCACAGGGAGCGACTTCTGTGCTATAGTTCAGGCTTGTTTGTTAACGCGACATGTTCGTTTGTCGCCCAAGGAGGGTCAGTTATGTCCAAAGTTTGCGAAGTTTGCGGTAAGCACCCCGTTGCCGGTCGCTCCATCAGCCACTCTCACCGCGTCACCAACCGTAAGTTCCGCCCCAACATCCAGCGCGTCTACGTCGTCGTCGATGGTCACCGTCGCAAGATGAACGTTTGCTCCACCTGCCTTAAGTCTGGCAAGGTTGCGCGCTCCTAAATAAGGTCTTACCAACAAGTACCTCGGACTCTCCGGGTCAAAGACCTCGCGTTCATATAGAACTTACCAAAGGCGTCCTCCCCCACGGAGGGCGCCTTTTTGCACTCATTGGGCACTCATTGGGGACAGACTTACATGAGTGTTTTCACGCATTGGGGACAGACTTAGATGAATGCTTTCCTAAGCTCACAGTGCATCGATCGGCCCCAATCCATACCTCAGGCCGCCTCGTTCCAGCCTGTGGTGGCCTTGGTTACGCTTGTAGCGCCGATACCGGTGATACGGGCAATTTGCTTGACCGTAAGATGGGCCCGCCTGAGCCTTAGCAGACAGGCATCGCGTTCGGGGCGTGGCAGGGCCTTGAGCAGCGCAGGATCAATGCTCGGCAGGGCCTCGTGTGCGACGGCAAGGGCATCCTCGTCGGGAATCCGTCGACGCGGAAGAATCTCAACTGACCAGATCCGCTCGGCAACTTCCTTAAGATGCTCGCAATAGCGACGGGAACCCCCGACAATATCGAGCATGGGGGCCGCATCGCAGATATCAAAGGGATCGTATCCCAGCTGGTATGCCTTGTAGCTTGACCAGCGGTAGGCATCAAGCGAGTCGAGCGCACCTTTCACGGGATTGAGATGGATATAATCGAGCAACTGCACCGCCTGCGTGTCCGACTCGACCGCGACCCGCGAATAGCGATTATCAAACAGGTGGCCCGTTCTTCCGGTTTTCCCATTGAAATACTTGGCATAGGCCGTCAGCGCGCACTGCATTGCCTTTGAAAGGTTGTCAAATGGGTCATCAACCATCAAATGGAAGTGGTTGTCCATAAGGCACCAGGCCAACACCGCCACGTCATGGCAAGCAAACCTGTCCGAGATGTCCGATAAGAAACGATAGCGGTCGGAGTCATCTTCAAAAATAATCTGTTTGGAATTGCCGCGGTCATAGACGTGGTAATAGCCGGTGAGCGAAACGGCGCGGGCGCATCGGGGCATAATCTCTCCTTTCAAAACTGTACAGGCAACACCTAAAAGGAGAGAAGCAACGCGAAATGCTGAGCCTGTGACCTATTTATATACAATGAACGACAAAAACATGCCCAAAACGACAAAATGACAAATCGATGTCTGTCCCAAATGAGTGAAAGCACCCATGTAAGCCTGTCCCCAATGAGCGGGGCGATGCAGCAGGCAGATAATTAGTTGAAACGTTTCAGTTTGTTGAAGCGTTTTAGTGTGCCTTTTACAGGAATCTTACCGCTCACCGAATTATTTATTGCTATCATGCAAGGCGTAGGGTAAATCTCCGATCGCAAGGAGACACAAATGGTGAAAAAGTCACCGGAAAACACTACTCCCGCAATTGTGGACAACGTAGAGGCGCTTGAGGCTAAGCTCGCTCAGATGCGAGAGGCCCAGGCGCTTTTTGCTACGTACACGCAGGAGCAGGTCGACAAGATCTTCTATGAGGCCGCCATGGCCGCCAACAAGGCTCGTATCCCGTTGGCGAAGATGGCCATCGAGGAGACCGGCCGCGGCGTTCTTGAGGACAAGGTCATCAAGAACCACTACGCCGCAGAGTACATCTACAACGCTTACAAGAACACCAAGACCTGTGGCGTTTTGGAGCGCGACGAGGCTTACGGCATCACCAAGATCGCCGAGCCCATCGGCATCGTGGGCGCCGTCATCCCGACGACCAACCCCACCTCCACCGCGATCTTCAAGACGCTGATCAGCCTGAAGACCCGCAACGGCATCATCATCTCCCCGCACCCGGCAGCCGCCAAGTGCACCATCGCCGCCGCCAAGCTCGTGCTTGACGCCGCCGTCAAGGCCGGCGCCCCCGAGGGCATCATCGGCTGGGTCGATGTCCCCTCCATCGAGCTGACCAACATGGTCATGCGCGACGTCGACATCATCCTCGCCACCGGTGGCCCGGGCATGGTCAAGGCCGCCTACTCCTCGGGCAAGCCCGCCCTGGGCGTTGGCGCCGGTAACACCCCGGTCATCATCGACGACACCGCCGACGTGCTGCTCGCCGTCAACTCCATCATCCACTCCAAGACCTTCGACAACGGCATGATCTGCGCTTCCGAGCAGTCCGTGACCGTCATCGACACCATCTATGACCAGGTCAAAGCCGAGTTCCAGAAGCGCGGCTGCTACTTCGTCAAGCAGGGTGCCGAGATGGAGGCCCTGCGTGCCGCCATGTTCAAGAACGGCGCTCTCGATCACCGCATTCCCGGCATGGCTGCCGCCAAGATCGCCGAGCTCGCCGGCATCGAGGTTCCTGCCAAGACCAAGATCCTGATCGCCGAGGTCACCTCCACCGACCCCGCCAAGGAGGAGTTCTCCCACGAGAAGCTCTCCCCGGTCCTGGCCATGTATCACGCCAAGGACTTCCAGGAGGCCGTCGACAAGGCCGAGCACCTGGTGCTCGCCGGTGGCCCGGGCCACACCGCCTCTCTGTACGTGCACCCCGCCCAGGCCGAGAAGATCAGCCTGTTCGAGCACGTCATGAAGGCCTGCCGTATCGTCATCAACACCCCGTCCTCGCACGGCGGCATCGGTGATCTGTACAACTTTGGCATGAAGCCGTCTCTGACCCTGGGCTGCGGCTCCTGGGGCGGCAACTCCGTCTCCGAGAACGTTGGGGTGAAGCACTTGATCAACGTTAAGACTGTGGCCGAGCGCCGTGAGAACATGCTGTGGTTCCGCGCTCCTGAGAAGGTCTACTTCAAGAAGGGTTCCACGCCCGTCGCTCTCGACGAGCTCGGTACCGTCATGGGCAAGAAGCGCGCCTTCATCGTCACCGACCAGTTCCTCTTCAAGAATGGCAACACCCGCGCCATCGAGGCCAAGCTCGACGAGATGGGCATCGCCCACGACTGCTTCTACGACGTCGAGCCCGATCCGTCGCTGCAGTGCGCACGTCGCGGCGCCAAGCAGATGGCTCTCTTTGAGCCGGACGTCATCATCGCCGTCGGCGGTGGCTCCGCTATGGACGCCGGCAAGATCATGTGGATGATGTACGAGCACCCCGAGTGCAAGTTTGAGGACATGGCCATGGACTTCATGGACATCCGCAAGCGTATCTTCACTTTCCCCGAGATGGGCAAGAAGGCCTACTTCGTCGCCGTCCCGACCTCTTCGGGTACCGGCTCCGAGTGCACGCCGTTCGCCATCATCACCGACAAGGAGACCGGCATCAAGTGGCCGCTCGCCGACTACGCGCTGCTCCCCAACATGGCTATCGTCGACGCCGACAACTGCATGACCGCCCCGCGCGGCCTGACCGCTGCCTCCGGCATCGACGTCATGACCCACGCCATCGAGTCCTACGTCTCCATCATGGCTTCCGACTACACCAAGGGCCTCTCCGAGCGCGCTGCTAAGCTCGTCTTCGAGAACCTGCCCTCCAGCTTCACGAACGGCGCCAAGGACCCGCACGCCCGCGAGGAGATGCACAACGCCTCCTGCATGGCCGGCATGGCCTTCGCCAACGCCTTCCTGGGCCTCAACCACTCCATGGCTCACAAGCTCGGCGCCTTCCATCACCTGCCCCACGGCCTCGCCAACGCCGTCATCCTGACCCGCGTTATGCGCTACAACGCCGCCGAGGCTCCCGTCAAGATGGGCACGTTCTCCCAGTATCCTTACCCCAACGCGCTGCACAACTACGCCGAGATGGCCAAGTACTGCGGCATCGAGGGCAAGGACGACAAGGAGGTCTTCGAGAACTTCATCACGAAGCTCGAGGAGCTCAAGGACTTCATCGGTGTCAAGAAGACCATCGCCGACTACGGTGTTGACGAGCAGTACTTCCTCGACACCCTCGACGAGATGACCGAGCAGGCATTCAACGACCAGTGCACCGGCGCTAACCCGCGCTACCCGCTCATGAGCGAGATCAAGGAGCTCTACCTGGACGCCTACTACGGCCGCGAGCCTCAGGACTACGCCGTCTGCTAGTTTTAGCACGGTTTTTAACGGCGGGGGTGCACGGGTGTTTCACACACCCCCGCCGTCGCTTCTATCGCATCGTTGAAAGGATGCAACCATGCTGCTACCCGATTCCAAGACCGAGCTCGTCCGCCGTGGCAACAAGGTCGTTTACGACCTGGGCGACAAGATTGTCAAGGTCTTTAACGAGACCAAGCCTGTCTCCGACGTGTTCAACGAGGCTTTGAATCTTGCCCGCATCAATGAGTGCGGCATCCGCAGCCCCAAGGCTCTCGAGGTTTCCCAGCTCGAGAACGCCAACGGCTGGGCGCTCGTGACCGAGAAGGTTCCGGGCACCACCCTTGCCGAGAAGATGACTGCCGAGCCCCAGCGCTTTGGTGAGTATCTCGAGATGTTCGTCGACCTCCAAATCGAGATCCACGGCTACACCTCCCCGCTGCTCAACCGTCAGCGCGACAAGTTCGCCCGCATGATCGACAGCCTTGATCAGCTCAATGCCACCACGCGCTACAACCTTCAGGAGCGTCTGGACGGCATGACCAAGGAGTTCAAGGTCTGCCACGGCGACTTCAACCCCTCCAACGTCATCGTCGGCGACGACGGCCAGCTCTATGTGTGCGACTGGGCACACGCCACCCAGGGCTCCCCTGCTGCCGACGTTGCCACCACCTACCTGCTCTTCGCCCTCAACAGCAAGGATCAGGCCGAGGCCTACCTGGAGCTCTACTGCGACCGCGCCGACATGCCCATGCAGGTCGTGCGTCAGTGGACGAGCATCGTCGCCGCTTCCGAGCTCGCTCGTAAGCGCAACGTGAACGATGAGTTCCTGAAGAACTGGATCGACGTCGTCGATTATCAGTAATATCTGAGCGATTTATTTCGCATCGGAGGCACAAGAAAACCCCGCAGCTCATATGGGCTGTGGGGTTTTCCTTTACCCATCGAGTTTATTCACGCAACAAAATAGACTGCTCCGCATCTCTTCCTAAGAGAGATACGGAGCAGTCCCGCAATTACATCTAATAGCAGAAACGTCGATTAACGGCGGGCCGCCTTAACAAGCTCGGCAACCTTGGCGACGACCTCGTCAATCGCCACGTCCTCGCGCTCGCCCGTGGCACGGTCCTTGAGCTCAACGGTGCCATTCTTAAGGCCACGCTTGCCAAGCACCACCTGATACGGGAATCCCATAAGGTCGTTATCGGCAAACTTAAAGCCGGGACGCTCGTCACGGTCGTCGACGACGACCTCGATACCCTCGGCGCACAAGCCCTCGACGATTTGGTCGCAGACGGTTGCGCACTCCTCCTTCTTGGAATCGAGCGGAATCACAGCGACCTCGTACGGGGCAACGGAAACCGGCCAGACGATACCGTGCTCGTCGTTGTGCTGCTCCACGACGGCAGCAAGCGAGCGGGACACGCCCACGCCGTAGCAACCCATGATAAGCGGCTTCTCCTTGCCGTCCTCGTCCATAAAGGTGGCACCCATGGCCTCGGAGTACTTGGTGCCCAGCTGGAACACCTGAGAGACCTCGATGCCGCGGGCAGCAGAGAGCGGCTTGCCGCAGTGCGGGCAGGGATCGCCGGCAACGACGGTGACCAGATCTGCCCACTCATCGACGGTAAAGTCGCGCTCGGGGCAGGCACCGGTAAAGTGATAATCGACCTCGTTGGCACCGCAGGCCCACTGCTTGGACTCGCGCAGGCTCTCGTCGCACACCAGACGGATGCCCTCGGGCAAGTTAACCGGTCCGATAAAGCCCTTGTGCAGACCGTAGGTCTGAAGCTCCTCGTCCGTCATCATGCGATAACCCTTGCCAAAGACATGCTCGGCCTTGCAGTCGTTGAGCTCATGATCGCCCGGGACGATGGCCACGACAGGCTTGCCCTCGGCATCGATGAGCGCCAGGGACTTGCGCGTGCCGTTCTCGGGGAACCCAAAGAACTTAGCAACGGCCTCAATGGTGCCCATGCCCGGAGTCTCGACCTTGGTAAGCGTACCGTCACCGGGACCCTCAGTCACGACGACCTTGGTGCTTGCAGCCTCATCATCGGCGGCAAAACCGCAGTCATCGCAATAGACGAGAGAAGCCTCGCCGGCGTCGGCCAAAGCCATGTACTCGACGGAGGTATCGCCACCGATCTCGCCGGAGTCGGCAACGACGGGCAAGGCCTTGATGTAGCAGCGCTCGCAAATGTTAGCGTAGGCCTGCTTCATCTTGTCATACTCCTCCTGCAAGCTCTCCTGCGTGGCGGAGAAGCTGTAGGCATCCTTCATGATGAACTCGCGACCGCGCATCAGGCCAAAACGGGGACGGAACTCGTCGCGGAACTTATCCTGGATGTGATAGAGGTTCACTGGCAGCTGCTTATAGGAGCGCAGCTCGTTGCGCACCAGGGCCGTGACGGTCTCCTCGTGCGTGGGGCCCAGCACGAACTCGCGACCATGACGGTCGTCAAAGCGCACAAGCTCCTTGCCATAGGCATCGATACGGCCGGACTCACGCCACAACTCGGCGTCGACCATAATGGGCATCATAAGCTCCTGGGCGCCGGCGGCGTCCATCTCGTCGCGCACGATGTTCTCAATCTTGCGAATCGAGCGCCATGCGAGCGGCAGGTAGGAATACAGACCGGCGGCCTCCTTGCGGATCATGCCGGCACGGAGCAGCAGGCGGTGGCTGGCGAGCTCAGCGTCCGCCGGATCCTCTTTAAGCGTCGGCGCATAGAGCTTAGACATATACATTGCTCGGGTCATTTATTTCTCCTCAATAAGCTTGTCGACCTCTGCCATAAGCGCGTCGACAATTTGGTCCTCAGCTACTTTACCAATGATCTGGCCATGCGAAAAGAGCAAGGCCTGACCACGTCCGCAAGCAACGCCCAGGTCGGCATCAGAAGCCTCACCGGGGCCATTAACGGCACATCCCATGACGGCAATCGAAAGCGGCGCGGAATAGTTCTTAAGCCGCTCGGTGACCTCCTCGGCGATGGGAATGAGGTTAACCTGGCAGCGGGCGCACGTGGGGCACGAGACAATCTCGGGACCACGGCGACGCAGGCCCAGCGACTGTAGAATTCCCCAGGCGACCGGCGGCTCCTCAACCGGATCGGCCGTGAGCGACACACGCATGGTGTCGCCGATGCCTTCGGAAAGCAAGATACCCAAGCCTACAGAGCTCTTGATGGTGCCCTGAAGCTTGGTCCCCGCCTCCGTCACGCCCAGGTGAAGCGGAACGTGGGGAATCTCACGTGACAGGGCTCGATAGGTATCGAGCGTCGTTTGCACGCTATGGGCCTTGGCCGAAAGCACAATGTTCGTAAAGCCGCGATCCTCAAAGTGCTTGACGAAGCGCTCGCTCGACATCACGAGCTTTTCGGGCTGCGTGAGGTCGTCGCGCTCGGCAATATCTTGCTCAAGCGAGCCCGCGTTCACGCCAATGCGAATCGCACAGCCCGCGGCACCCGCAGCATCGATCACCGCGTCAACCTTGGCCCAATCGCCGATATTGCCGGGATTGATGCGCAGCTTGGCGGCACCGGCCTCAACGGCACCAATGGCGAGCTTATGGTTAAAGTGGATATCGGCGACAATGGGCACCGGAGACTCGGCACAGATGGTGCGGAAGCCCTCAAGCGCGGCCTCGGAGGGCACGCTCACGCGCACGATATCGCAGCCAGCCTGCGCCAACGCGCACACTTGCGCAAGCGTTGCCTGGGCATCAGCGGTATCGGTGCAGGTCATAGATTGGACCACCACCGGCGCGCCGCCACCGATCTGCACGCCGCCCACATGCACGGGGCGCGTCAGCTCGCGAGGCAAAGGATGGGATAAAGACAATCCAAACACTCCCCTACAAAATAAATCGAAGGATGTCGGAACGAAGCATATAGACAAACAGGAGCGCAAAGAGCGCGATGCCCACATAGCTCACAATCGTCTGGACCTTGAGCGGAAGCTCGCGGCCCGCAATCTTCTGAATGATCTCGATGACTAGCTTGCCGCCATCGAGTGGCGGGATGGGCAGCAGGTTCATAAAGCCAAGCGAGAATGAAATGAGGGCGGCAAACGAAAGGAACGTGGCAGGGCCGGCAGCAGCAGCCTGTGAGGACATAACGCTAATACCCACGATCGAAGAGGACTGATCGAGAATCTCCATCGTATGCTGCGGCTGGAGCAGGCGCATCACGCCCTCCGCTGTCTGCACAACATAGGAGAACGACAGGCGAGCCGACGTGATGGGGTCTAAACGGACCACCTGCGTAGAGGCATACACACCTAGGCGATCGTCCTCTTTGAGCGCAACCGTGGTCGAATGCTGCTTGCCGTCACGCTCGTACTCAATGGCGATATCGTCCTTACCGGCAGCCTTGCCGATGGCATCGTAAACATCCATCCAGGTAGAGCACGATACTCCGTCAACCGAAAGGATCGCGTCACCGCCCTCGATACCCGCCTTGGCGGCAATCGAGCCTTCGTCAACCTGGCCAATCACATTGGTATCCATCGGCACGGTGACACCCGCAATGGAATAGATGCTCATAAGGAGCAAAAAACCCGTCAAGATATTGACGATAATGCCCGCGAGCAGCATAAAGGCGCGCTTGAGAAAGCCTTGGCCAAGATAGGTGTGCGAGCGCTCTTGCGCAAGGAACTCGGCCTCGCCGCACGGCAGTTCCCACACATCGCCCTCGGCAGTCGCATGTTCGCGATCGAAACGGCGACCATCAAAGGTGGTATAGCCTGCCTTGTCTCGCGGCAACGTCTGATATTTGGTGGGATAGTAGCTCGGCGAGGGCTTCTCCCCTTCCTCATACCAGGGCGCGATGGAGCCCCAGCCAAGCAACAGGGCGCATGCCTCGAGCACATCCTCCTCGGAAAGCTCGAGCTCGACAGCAAGGTCGGCCACGGTCACGCGACCATGACGATAGATAGCCGCGAGCACGCGGTCGGCGCACGAAACATCGGTCGGATCCATACCGCAGATGGCAGCGTAGCCACCCAGCAGCAGCGGGGTCACGCCAAACTTGGTTCCAATGCGACGCGACGTGTAATGGATGTCAAAGCGGCACGGCAGACCCAAAAAGAACTCGGTCACACGGACGCCGCAGGCGCGCGCCGCCAAAAAGTGGCCGCCCTCGTGCAAAAACACGAGGACGGAAAGCATCAGCAGGCCCCAAAAGACCGATGAGAGAACGCTCAGAACAGTATCCATAAAACGAAAAAGCAATCCTTATGGGTTAGGAACGGGTTGCGGCGAGCACCTGCGCAGCCTTTTCACGCGCCCACGCATCGATGTCGCGAAGCTGCTCAAACGAATCGACCACCTGCATATCGTGGGCGTCCATGCAGGATTCCACAATGCGATCGATATCGGTAAAGCTGCAGCCATCGTGCAGGAAGGCATCGACGGCGACCTCGTTGGCGGCATTGAGCACGCACGGCATGGTGCCACCCGTCTTGCCGGCACGCTCGGCCAGTGCCAGACAGCGGAAGGTATCCATGTCGGCAGCATCAAACGTGAGCTGCCCCAGCTCGCGGAAATCGATACGAGGCGCCGGAGTATCCCAACGCTCGGGATACGAGAACGCGAACTGGATGGGAATACGCATGTCGGATGCACCGAGATGCGCCATCACGGAGCCGTCGGCGAACTCGACCATAGAGTGAATCTTGGACTGACGCTGCACGACCACGTTAATGAAATCGAGGTCGCAGTTAAACAGATGCATGGCCTCAATGCGCTCCAGGCCCTTGTTCATGAGGGTGGCGGAGTCGATGGTGATCTTGGCACCCATGGCCCACGTGGGATGTGCGAGGGCATCGGCACGCGTCACGCGATCGAGCTCGTCACGCGTGCGGCCAAAGAACGGACCGCCCGAGCAGGTGAGCCAAATACAATGAGCCTCGCGCGGGTTCTCCCCCAGATAGCACTGGTAGATGGCGGAATGCTCAGAGTCGACCGGAATAAGCTGGCCCGGTTGCGCCAACGGCATAAGCAAGTCGCCACCGACAACGAGGGACTCCTTGTTGGCAAGGGCAAGGCGCTTATTCGAGATCAAGGCCGCATGGCTCGCCTCGAGACCGGCGGCGCCCACAATAGCGACGAGCACGCAGTCGACATCGTCGCGACGTGCGAGCTCGCAAACCGCCTGCGCGCCAACGCCGAGCTTCGTTCCCTCGGGCAACTCCTGCAGCACGGCGTCATCGCCATGAGCGACATCGGCCACGGCAACCGCCGGAACCGAGAACTCGCGGGCAGCGGCAACGAGCTCGGAGGTACTGGAGTTAACGGACAGCGCCGTCACCTGCAGGCGATCGGCATGCTGGCGGCACACATCGAGCGCCTGGGTGCCGATAGAGCCTGTACAGCCCAGGATGGCAACACGAAGGCGTCCATCGGGGCCATACGTCGTCTGGAATGACATTACAGCACGCCTCCGATCATCAAAAGCAGCTGCGCGGTAATGCAGCCAAAGATAAGCGAATCGCTACGGTCGAGCATGCCGCCATGGCCCGGGATAAGGTTGCCGGAATCTTTGACGCCCACACCGCGCTTGATGCGCGACTCGATAAGGTCGCCGATAACGCCCAGAATGGACACGACCACGCCGCACAGCAGCGCATAGGGCAGGCTGAGCTTGTAGAAGTGCGTCGCCCACAGGATGAGCCAAATCAAAACCGAGCCCAAGATGCCGCCGGCAAACCCCTCCCAGCTCTTTTTGGGAGAGATCTTGGGAACCATCTTGTGCTTGCCGATACGGCTGCCCACGATGTAGGCAAACGAATCGGAGACCCAAAGGGACGCGCAAACGCCCACTGAAAGCAGGGCGCCGGCAAAACCGGGCACGGCATCGCGCAGCAGCACGATAGCCGACAGCATAAAGCCAGTGTAGATGGGACCCATGAGCGTCACGGCCACATCAGAGATGCGGGTACGCGGCGACCAAACATACCAAATGCCCACAGCGAGCATCAGGGCAAAAAGCAGGGCATTCAGCAACATCGAATCGCCCAACGCCGACAGCGGAAAGAGTACGGCGGCAGCGATACCCATGCGCTCGTTAGCCATCTTGCCATCGAGCCTCGTCATACGGAAAAACTCATAGCAGCACAGACCGCTCATGACAGAAACAAAGATGGCCGTGGGCACGATACCCAAAACCAGGCACAGGATAAAGACAACGGCGTAGACGATACCGGCGGCGGCACGGGTGATAAAGCCCGCCAGCCACGAACCGGTGCCGCTCTTTGCTGCAGGTGCTCCCGCAGCGGCAGCCTTGCGCGCAGGCGCCGCGGAAACTGGCGTCTTGGGAGCAGATGCCTTGGGACGATCGGACACGATTAAGCCTCCTCGGTCTTACTCAGTCCACCAAACCTACGGTCACGGCCCTGATAGGCCAAAATGGCGTCGACAAGGCCCCAACGATCAAAGTCGGGCCAATAGGTATCGGTGACGTAGAATTCGGAATAAGCCACCTGCCACAGCAGATAGTTCGAAAGGCGCAGCTCGCCAGAAGTGCGAATCACGAGCTCCGGATCGGGAAGACCGGCGGTGTACAGGTGCGAAGCAACCATATCATCGTCGATAGCGGCAAGATCGATCTTTCCAGCGGCGGCATCAAGTGCGATCTGGCGGACAGCGCGGGTGATCTCAGCACGGGCACCGTAGTTAACGGCCAGCGCCAGCGTCATACCGGTATGGTCGGCGCATTCGGCAAGGCCGCGCTCAAAGACATCGCGGGTCTTCTTGGGCAGCGCGGAAATATCGCCCAAAAAGACAACGCGAACGTTCTCGCGCTTCAGAAGCGGCAGCTCGTCGATAAACGTCTTGGCAAACAGATGCATCAAAACGTTGACCTCATGCTGCGGACGGTTCCAGTTTTCGGTAGAAAACGCATAGGCAGAAAGCACGTCGACGCCTAGGCGCACGCAGGCGGTAATGATCTCGCGCAGCGAGACGATACCTGCCTTATGACCCTCGGTGCGCGCAAGACCGCGCGACGTAGCCCAACGACCGTTGCCGTCCATGATGCACGAGATATGGTGCGGAATCTTATTGAGGTCAAGGTCGGAAAAACCGACGCCCGCAGGGGCGTCGGCAAAGTACTCGACCAGTTTATGCTCGTCGTATTGCACCTTAGATCTCCATGACCTCGGCTTCTTTTTCCTTCAGAAGCTCCTCCACCTTGGCGACATACTCATCGGTGTGCTTCTGGACCTTGGCCTGCTCGCGACGGACATCGTCCTCGGTGAGCTCCTCATCGCGCTCGAGCTTATTGTTGAAGTCGCGACGGATGTTACGGATAGACACCTTGGCCTGCTCGGCGTACTCGCGGCACTCCTTGACGAGCTCGCGACGGCGCTCCTCAGTGGGGGCCGGGAACGGCAGACGAACGACGGTGCCATCGGAGTTGGGGGTAATGCCCAGATCGGAAGCGCCGATGGCCTTGACGATAGCGTTGATGAGCGCCTTGTCCCACGGCTCGATGAGCAGCATGTGAGCCTCGGGGGTCTTGACGGCGGCAACCTGCGTGACCGGCGTGGGGACACCGTAATAATCAACGGTGATGTCGGACAGAATGTTGGCGTTGGCGCGGCCGGTACGAACCTTGGAGAAGTTATGCTTGAGGGACTCGAGCGACTTGTCCATATGGGCGGTGATGTTCTCTGCCATGCTTAATCCTCCTGATAGACGAGCGTGCCGACGGGCTCACCCGAAAGCGCGCGCTTGACGGTGTCCTCGCCATCGATGTTGAGGACCAAAATCGGCATACGGTTATCCTGACACAGTGCCGTAGCCGTGGAATCCATAACCTGCAGACCGCGGACGAGAACCTCGTGATAGGTAATCTTGTCAAAACGGACGGCATCGGCGCACTTGACGGGATCCTTGTCGTAGATGCCGTCAACCTTGGTGGCTTTAATCAGAATCTCGGCGCCAATCTCGCACGCACGAAGAGCCGCGGCGGTGTCGGTCGTAAAGTACGGATTGCCCGAACCGGCAGCGAAGATGACGACGTTGCCCTTGGACAGATGGTTGATAGCGCGGCGACGAATATAGGGCTCGCAGATCTCGTTCATCTGGATAGCGCTCATCACGCGGCAGGGAACATCGTTATGCTCGAAGGCATCCTGCAGGGCAAGCGCGTTCATAACGGTTGCCAGCATGCCCATGTAGTCGGCCTGAGCACGCTCCATGCCACCGGCAGCGCCGGCCATGCCGCGGAAAATATTGCCGCCGCCGACAACGACGCCGACCTCATGGCCAACGGCGAGCAGCTCCTTGACCTGTTTGGCAAGATGGTCGGTAACCTTGGGGTCGATGCCATAGTGGCCGTCGCCCATCAGTGCTTCGCCAGAAAGCTTCAGAAGCACGCGTTTATATCGGATGTCGGACAAAGCGATCCTCCTTTAGATTGAACTCTCAACATTCTATCAAAGGCTCTAAGAAGAGCCATGAAAAAGCAGGCTGTGAGTAAAACCCACAGCCTGCTCATTACCAGCTACAAGAGCTTATTTACTCGCCACGGACCAGACGGTCAAAGGCAACGACGGTAATGGTGTCGCCGAGCTCCTTGGAGACCTGCTCAGCGTACTTCTTGATGGTGAGGGAGCTGTCCTTGATGAACTCCTGCTCGGTGAGCACGGACTGCTTGTAGAACTTCTCCAGACGGCCGACAGCCATCTTCTCCTGAATGGCCTCGGGCTTGCCGGACTCGGCAGCCTGAGCCATGTAGATCTGCTTCTCGTGCTCGACGGTCTCGGCCGGAACCTGATCGCGGGTGGCGCAGATCGGGGCGACGGCGGCAACCTGAAGGGCAACGTCGTGAGCGAAGGTCTTGAAGGACTCAGCCTGAGCGGTCTCGGCCTTCTCGAAGGCGAACTCGACGAGAACGCCGATCTTACCACCCATGTGGATGTAAGAAGCGAGCGCGCCGTTCTCGGCCTTGCGGGCGGCAAAGCGGGAGATCTTCATGTTCTCGCCCATGATGTGAATCATCTCGGTGAGCTCAGAGGAAACGGTCTCCTCGCCCATCGGCTTCTCGAGCAGAGCGTCGACGTCAGCAGGCTCGGTGGTAGCGACAACCTCGGCGACCTTGGAAGCAAAGCCGGTGAACTTGGCGTTGGAGCCAACGAAGTCGGTCTCGCAGGAGAGCTCGAGCAGAGCGCCGGTCTTGCCATCCTCGGAGACGAACGCGGCGACAGCGCCCTCGTTGGTCTCACGGCCAGCCTTCTTGGCAGCCTTGGCAAGGCCGTTCTTACGCAGAACGTCGACAGCGGCGTCCATGTCGCCGTCAGCCTCGACGAGAGCCTTCTTGCACTCCATCATCGGGGAGTCGGTCATCTCGCGGAGCTGCTTGACCATAGCGGCGGTAATCTGGGCCATTGTGGTTCCTTTCAAAGAGATGAAAAAGAATTAACTAAGACTGATTTACTCGGCCTTGGGCTCAGCGGCCATCTCGGCCTCGGAGACCTGCTCCTTGCCGGAGCCAGCGAGGCAGGCGTCAGCCATGAGCTCGCACATAAGGGTAACAGCGGAGATAGCGTCATCGTTGCAGGGGATGCCGTACTCGACCTCGTCGGGATCGGAGTTGGTGTCGATCAGAGCGACGACGGGGATGTTCAGGCGCTGAGCCTCCTTGATGGCGTTCTCCTCGCGCTTGGTGTCGATGACGAAGAGAGCCTGGGGCAGACCCTTCATGTCGCGGGCACCACCGAGGTTGGTCTGGAGCTTGGTGAGCTCCTTGCCGAGCACAGCCTGCTCCTTCTTGGGGAGCACTGCCATGCGGCCGTCCTCGACCATGGCCTCGAGCTCCTCCATGCGGTTGATGCGGGAGCGGATGGTGACGAAGTTGGTCAGCATACCGCCGAGCCAACGCTGGTTGATGTAAGGCATGTTGGCGCGCTCAGCAGCGTTCTTGACGGCCTCCTGAGCCTGCTTCTTGGTGCCGACGAATAGCACATTGCCGCCCTTGGCGACGTTCTTGACGAAGGTGTAGGCCTGATCGGCGTCGAGGATGGTCTGCTTGAGGTCGAGGATGTAGATGCCGTTGCGCTCACCGAAGATGAACGGCTTCATCTTGGGGTTCCAGCGACGGGTCTGGTGACCGAAGTGGCAGCCGGCCTCGAGCAGGGTGCGGATATTAATCTTGGTAGCCATGTTAAACCTCCTGTGGTTTGCCTCCGCGCGGGGTCATCCTCCAAAACCAACCCGGACATGTGCTACCAAAGCCCGGGCACCACGGTATGAAGTAGCCGCGCGTGCGTGATAAAAACCTGTTGCCGTGAAGCAACCCGATGAATGATAGCAGGAATGCATCTTCCTGCCAACCCGCAATCAAAACCACACACCTGAGCGCGGCGCGGGACGTCCCAGCCACTATTCGCCTCGGGGATGGGCTTGAGCCACGGCACGTTTGAGCCGATCGGGCGTGAGATGCGTGTAGATCTGCGTCGTGGACAGGCTCGCATGACCCAGCAGCTCTTGAACCGAGCGCAGGTCCGCGCCGCCCTCGAGCAAGTCGGTCGCAAAGGTATGGCGCATCGCATGCGGGGCGATGTCGGCCGGAATGCCGGCGAGCGTCGCCAGCATATGAAACCGCCGCCTGAGCATGGCGGCACTCATGCGATTACCGCGCGCCGATATAAGCAGAGGATGCGGCCCGGTAGCGGGGTCACGGCGCTTTGCCTGAGCGAGCAACTCCGGCCGCCCCTCCTCAATATAGAGACGCGTCGTCTCGAGCGCACGACGATACAGAGGGACGATACGTTCTTTGCTCCCCTTGCCCCACAGGCGCAGCGTGCGTTCGGACCACGCAATGGACTCCACATTGAGTGCTGCGAGCTCAGAGATACGGGCGCCCGAGGCATAGAGCAGCTCGAGCATCGCCGCATCGCGCAGTCCCGCGGGTGTTGAGGTATCAGGCGTCTTGAGCAGCGCCTCCACCTGTTGGGTCGTCAGCACACCGGGTAGATCGCGCGGGAGCTTGGGCGAGGAAATTGCCGAGACCACATCGCCCTCCACGACCCCCTCGGCAGCCATCCATCGATAGAGCGATCGGATAGCCGACAGATGCGCCGCAAGCGTTCGGGGAGCCACCCGCTCACGCGAAAGCTCGGCAAGATAGCGACGAATGGTGCGCACGTCGGCAGCGAAAGCATCGATATCCTCGCGCTCGCACCAGGCAGCAAAGCGCTCCAGCCTCGAGCCATAGGCCGTCACCGTATTGGGAGAAAGCCCCTCGACACGTGCGATATAGGCGATAAACGAGTCGACGGTGTCGTACAGGTCAAAGGCTATGACCGGTCGCCTCCAAACAGATCGGGGCGAGTGGCCAGATAGGCATCAAGGGCCTCGAGCGCACGGTCCGCATAGGCCTGGTAGCGGTCGCGCTTGCTGCAGCGCTTACCATCCTCGAGTGGCGGCACCAGGCCAAAGTTGACATGCATAGGCTGATAGCCCACGGTGGCAGGATCGGTCGCATAGCCCACGAGCGCGCCCAAAGCACCCACGCGCGGCAGCTCGACGGGAGCGGCCCCGACAGCCTCGGCATAGGTGTTGAGTGCCGCGAGCAGACCTGTCGCCACGGCTTCCATGTACCCCTCGGTGCCGGTGATCTGACCGGCCAGGCGCACGCCGGTACCAGGCACGGCAAAGGTGCCATCGAGCACGTGCGGCGCATCGACAAAGGTATTGCGGTGCATGACACCGTAGCGGAAGAACTCAGCGTTCTCCAGGCCCGGCACCATATGGAAGACGCGCTTCTGTTCGCCAAAGGTCAGGTTGGTCTGGAAGCCCACCAGGTTATAGGCGGTCTTCTCCTTGTTCTCGGCACGCAGCTGAATCGCCGCCCAGGGACGACGACCGGTTCGCGGGTCGGTGAGGCCGACGGGCTTCATGGCGCCAAAGCGAATGGCGTCCTTGCCGGTGCGCGCAACTTCCTCGGCAGGCTGGCAGGCCTGGAACAGATCGCCGCCCTCAAAGTCCTTGAGCACCACGCGGTCGGCCGTGGTAAGCGCCTCGATAAAGGCCTCGTACTCTTCCTTGTTGAGCGGAGCGTTGAGATAGTCGCCGCTCCCCTGCTCCTCGTAGCGCGACTGCGAGAACAGCACGTCCATATCGAGCGTGGAGGCATCGACGATCGGCGCCGCGGCATCGAAGAACGCAAGGGCGTCGCCACCGACGAGCTTCATGACCTCTTCGCTCAACGCCGGCGAGCACAAGGGGCCGGCGGCAATGACCACGTGACCTTCGGGAATCTGCGTGACCTCGCCGTGAACGATCTCGATATTGGGACGGGCGGCAACCTCGTCCTCGACAAGCTCGGAAAACTTGACGCGGTCGACCGCCAAGGCGCCACCGGCGGGAACAGCCGCGCGATGGGCGCAATCGAGCAGGACCGAACCCATGCGCTCAAGCTCGGCCTTCAGCAAACCAGCCGCGGAATCCAGACGGGTCGACTTAAACGAATTGGAACAGACGAGCTCTGCCAGGTGATCGGTATGGTGGGCCGGGGAGCTCACCTGGGGGCGCATCTCGCACAGCTTTACGGAAAACCCGCGATCCGCCAGCTGAATCGCGCACTCCGAACCCGCCAGACCGCCACCGATAACCGTCACCTGATCAAACAGCATCTGCAAACACCTTTCTAATTGACATGTTTTCCATTGTGACCGAAGGGTGTCTGGGCGTGAAGAGCAAACTTGGAGGGCGCATACCTTCCATCCATCATGCGCTCGATAAGGCCCTCGAGCTCAAGCGAACCCAGGAGCTTAAGTACGCCAACGGCATCGAGCGAGACGAGTGCCGCGATGTCGTCGACCTTGAGCGGAGAGGCGATGAGTGCATGCATCACGGTCTGCTGTGTTTGATCCAGGTCGGCAATGCCGGGAGCATCGGGGCGCGAGTAGCGCAGGGTGCCGTAGATGCGTGAAATAGCCATCTCGATAGATTCCTCGTCGATGATGCAGCAGGCACCGTTCGCAATGAGGTAATTCGTGCCACGCGACTCGGGCGATAGGATCGACCCCGGCACGGCAAGAAGTTCTCGCCCCAAATCCATAGCAGCCTCGGCTGTAGAAAACGTCCCGGAAGGCATACCCGCCTCGGATACAAAGAGGGCTTGCGACAAGGCCGCGATTACGCGATTGCGGCGCGGAAAGGCAAACTTGCGCGGACCCATGCCCCACGGAGAGATCGACACGACCGCGCCACCCGTATCGAGTGTGCGCGTAATAAGCCCCGCGCTCGAACGCGGGTAGACCACGTCGGCGCCCGTCCCCAGCACCACGACGTGTTTACCGCCAGCGTTGACCGCAGCCCAACCCGAGGCCTGGTCACAACCGACCGCGCCGCCCGAGACTACCGTCACGCCCGCCTCGACCGCTACCTTTGACGCAAGCTCTGCCACGGCAAGACCATACGGCGAGGCCTTGCGCGCGCCGATGATGGAGAGCGCGGGCGTCGAAAGCACCTCGGGGTTGCCGCGCACATAGAGCGTCTGGGGTACATCAGAAAGCTCCAAAACGGTCTCGGGATACAACGTATCACCTGGATGCAGCTCGAAGGTTCCCTCGGCCATCATTGGTCCCTCCTTCCCTGGTACATCGCCGCCTCGAGCACGTGGTCCTGCGTCACATGCTCGCTCTCGGCGACATCTGCGATCGTGCGCGCAATGCGAACCAGGCGCACGATGCCACGGCCCGTGAGATGCGTGCGCTTCGACAGGCCGAGCACACACTTCTCCGCCGCATCATCGAGCTCAAAGGTCGAAACGACGCCGTCAATGGACCGTGTCTCGTCATCCTCGGCCTCGGCATCCGCATCGTCCATACGGGATTCGCGCCAGGCGCGAAAGGCGCGACCGCGCACAACGTAGTCACGCAACTCGGCCGACGACATACCCTCCGCACCCTCGATAATCACTTGGGGGTCGGGACGGGTCACGTCGATCATCATGTCGATACGGTCGGCCAAAGGACCGCGCAGTTTAGACCGATAGCGCTCGACCATCGCCGCTGAGCAGCGACACGGTACCTCGCGATCGCCCATAAAACCGCAGGGGCAGGGATTGCTCGCAGCCAGCAGCTGAAAGCGCGACGGGAAGGTAAAGGCCCCGTCGACGCGTACGATCCTCACATAGCCGCGCTCGATGGGCTGACGCAGCGTCTGCAGCACACCCGTGGGAAACTCGGCAAGCTCGTCCAAAAAGAGCACGCCGCCATGAGCAAGGCTGATCTCACCCGGGTGCACCGGGCGCCCACCGCCGATAAGACCTGCGGTCGAAATACTGTGATGGGGACTGCGGAAGGGCCGGTGCCCCGCCAACAAGCCATCAATGTTCTCACCCAAAACCGAATGGATGCACAGCGCCGCCTGTTGATCCTCAACGGAAAGCTCGGGCAGGATGCCGGTCATACGACGCGCGAGCATCGTCTTGCCCGATCCCGGGGACCCGATCATGAGCAAGCCGAGTTCTCCTGCCGCCGCAAGCGCCATGCCGCGTTTAGCGACTTCCTGCCCCAGCACGTCGGCATAGTCGAGCTCAGGCTCAAAGGTCGCCTCGACGCCCTCGGAATCCAGATAGTGCCGAGCCGCCTCGCCCATGCCATGGGCAAGCCGAGACAAATGATCGATAAAGCCGCAATCCACGCCCGCGAGCGGCACATGCTGGTCGGACCTGCCGGCGATAAAAGACAGCCCCATGTCGCGAGCCAATAGCTGAAACGCCACCTCGCCCTTGACAGGAAGCACCGTACCGTCCAAGCCAAGCTCGCCGGCGATAAGGCAGCGATCGAGGTTGTCACGGGGAATCTGACCATCGGCCGCTAGAACCGCGATGGCGATGGGCAGGTCAAAGCCGCTACCGGTCTTGCGGATATCGCCGGGTGCCAGGTTAACGGTAATGCCCGAGCGCGGGATCTCAAAGCCGGCCGAGCGCATGGCGCACCGGATACGCCCGCGCGACTCCATCACCTCCATACTCGGAATGCCGAGCATCTGGATGCCCGGAACGCCGCCGGCAAGCGAGACCTCGACCGTGACGTGAATCGCCTCGACGCCACGGATGCAGGCCGCGTGAACGGCAAACGTCTCGAACGCCATCACGACACCTGCCAATCGAACGCGTTGTACTGGTGCTCGATCTCGGCGATATGCCCGCCGCGAATGGTGACGCCCACGGCATCGAAGCGAATCGCCTTGAGCGGATAATGCTCCATGAGATAGCAACTTGCGATGCGGCGGTAGCGGCGTTGCTTTTGGGCGTCCACGGCCTCCTCGGGAAAGACCCGCGTGCTGCAATCCAGTGCGACGCGTCTGGTCTTGACCTCGGCCATCACCACGACATCGTCGAGTTCATCGAGCAGCACCAGATCGGCCTCGCCCTCGGAGCAACGATAACCCTGCTCCAGCAAGGTGTAGCCGCGCTCGTTAAAGTAGTCGATGGTGATCAGCTCGCCCAGCATGCCCAGCTCGCGGGGACTGAGTCCCTTGATAAACTCAGGCGTCATCGCCCCGCAGTCGAGCTCGCCGTTTTCCCAACGCTCCTTGAGCTGCTGCGTCTTGCTCTTTTTGCTTGCGGCACTCATGGGGTCTCCTTTCCCGCACGCTGCATTGCCCCGATGATGAGGGCACCTTTCGTGCGGGTAAGTACCGGAAGCAAACCAAAAGCTGACCAAATGCCGTCAAAAAACGGGCCGTACGCAGCAATGGTGTTGCATACGGCCCGCCACCAGCAGGTTTATAAAACCCCAGAGGTCCCTGTCTCCACAATTGACCTAGAAAAGGCGCTCAGTCTGCAGAAAGTTTCCGCAAAAGCTCACGCGGTGCAGTGGACAAAGTCCATGTTTGCGAATGGCCTCGATATGCTCGGGGCTTGCATAGCCCTTCGACTCGGCCAGATGGTACTCGGGATACTCGGCGTCGTACTCGACCATCATCTCGTCACGCGTGACCTTGGCCATGATGGACGCCGCGGCGATGCAGGCGATTTTGGCATCGCCCTTCACCACATCGCGCTCGTTAGGAACGGCGCCCAAGGGGTTACCATCCATGAGGACGCAGTCGGGCTCAAGTCCCGTATCGGCCACGGCGCCCGCAACGGCAGTACGGATAGCACGGGCCATGCCCATTTCATCGATATCCTTCGGCGCGATATGGCAAAAACCGATCGCCGTCGCCACCTCGGCAATCTTCACTGAGAGCAACTCGCGGCGCGCGGGCGTGAGCTTTTTGGAATCGTTGATACCCCAGACGCGCGGCTCCATAGGAAGACAGACGGCGCATACCGTCAAAGGGCCGGCCACCGATCCGCGACCCACCTCGTCGACACCAACGACCACCCCATCGCCACCAAGCTCATGCATAAGCTCGTACATGTCATTGACGCGCTCGCGCTCGGCAAGCTCTTTGGCATGGCGTTTGAGGGCGCGTTCACAAGCCTTGATCACCTGCTGGCGTGGGTCCTCGCGATAATGCTCCACGAGGGCGGGAATCTCCTCAAACGTAGCGCTCGCCAACTCACCGGCAACCTGCGATGCCGAAACCGAGCTCGTCATGTTGGCCATACCAGGCCCTCCTTGCATGCAAATCAGATAAAAAGAAGGGCCACCCGAAGGTGACCCTTGTGTCCAAACGAGTGGACAGACGCTGCGATCTTCTTAGCGCTTCTCGGGGATGCGAGCAGCCTTGCCCACCTTGTCGCGGAGGTAGTACAGCTTGGCGCGACGGACGCGACCATGACGAACGACCTCGAGCTTGGCGATCTTGGGGCTGTGAAGCGGGAAGGTACGCTCAACACCGACACCGAAGGACATCTTGCGGACGGTGAAGGTCTCGCGGGCACCGGCGCCGGCCATGCGGATGACGTCGCCCTGGAAGACCTGGATGCGCTCGCGGTCGCCTTCCTTAATGCGGTAGTGAACCTTGACGTTGTCGGCGACGCGAACCTGAGGAATGTCCTCGCGGATCTGCTGACGCTCGATTGCGCGGATGTAATCCATGTGCAATTCCTTACTCTTCTAGAGGTGCCGTACCACCCTGGCCGGCACGTAGTTGAACAAACGTATTCGAGTATACACGCGCGGGTTTCTGCTGCAAGAACAATTTTTTACGCAGACAAAAAGACAAAACCCGCACATGATAACCGCCCGCCTCACGAATGAGACGGGCGGTATGAAGGGGGACTATGCCAGGCGTCGATGCGCAGGGCGCTAGGCGTTGCGCTTGGCCTCGAGCTTGGCCTGAGCGGCAGCCAGACGCGCCAGGGGCACGCGGTAAGGCGAGCAGGACACATAGTCCACATCGGCCACGTTAAACAGGCCCTTGATGGACTTGGGGTCGCCGCCGTGTTCGCCGCACACGCCAAAGTGCATGTCGGGATTGGTGGCGCGGCCCTTCTCGACGGCCAAGCGCACGAGCTCCAGCACCGCCGTGTCGATGGTCTCGAAGGGGTTGTCCTTCAGGATCTTCTTGTGCAAGTACAGCGGAATGAACTTGGCCTCGGCATCGTCGCGGGAGAAGCCGAAGGTCGTCTGGGTGAGGTCGTTGGTGCCAAAGCAGAAGAAATCTGCGTGATGGGCGATCTCGTCGGCGACCATGCAGGCGCGCGGCAGCTCGAGCATCGTGCCCACGGGAATGTTGAGCTCGACACCTTCCTCGGAGGAGACCTCGGCGATCACGCGCTCGATGACCTCGCGAGTCTGAACGTGCTCGGCCGTAATGGAAACGAGCGGGACCATAATCTCGGGACGCGGGTCGACGCCTTCCTTGATAAGGCGGGCGGCAGCCGTTGCCACGGCACGGACCTGCATGAGCGGCAGGTCACCGAAGACGACGGACAGGCGCACGCCGCGCAGACCGAGCATCGGGTTGGACTCGACCATGCCGTCGATACGACGCAGGCGGGCACGCAGGGCGGCAAGCTCTTCCTCGCTGGCGCCGGCGGCCTCCTTCTTGGTGATGGCGACCTCAAGCTCACGCGGATCGTCAAGGAACTCGTGCAGCGGCGGATCGAGCAGACGCACGACCACATCGCGACCGGACATGGTCTTGAACATCGCCAGGAAGTCCTCGGTCTGGACCTTGAGCAGGTCGGCCAGGGCCTGCTGCTTTACGGCCTCGTCATCGGACAGGATAAAGCTCTGGATGATGTTCTTGCGGTCGCCCAGGAACATATGCTCGGTGCGGCACAGGCCGATGGCCTCGGCGCCAAACTCGAGCGCGAGCGCGGCATCCTCGGGGTTGTCGGCGTTGACGCGCACGTGGTTGGCGTGGCCGCAGGTCTCGTCCAGGCGAATCTCGTCGGCCCAGGACAGGATGGTGTCCAGGTCGCCGGTGAGCTCGGCCGAAACCAGGTCGACGGCGCCGTCGACGACGATGCCCTGGGTACCGTCGATGGAGATGACATCACCCTCGCGCAGCACGCGGTCGCTGCCCTCGATGTGCACGACCTTCTCGGCAGCGTCGATGTGGAAGCGTTCGACACCGCAGACGCAGGGCGTACCCATACCGCGGGCGATAACGGCGGCATGGCTCGTCTTGCCACCGTGACTGGTCAGGATGCCCTCGGCGGCAACCATACCCTTCAGGTCGTCGGGGTTGGTCTCCCAGCGAACCAGAATGACCTTGTGGCCCTCGTTGGCGCGCGCGACGGCGTCATCACTCGAGAACACGACCTCACCCACGGCGGCACCGGGGCTGGCGTTAAGGCCGCTGGCCAGGGCCTCGTACTTCTTGGAGGCGTCGAACTGCGGGTGCAGGAGCTGATCGAGCTGCGCGGGATCGATGCGGCTCACGGCCTCCTCGCGGGTGATGAGGCCCTCCTCGACCATCTCGATAGCGATGCGCAGGGCGGCGGTAGCAGTGCGCTTGCCCACGCGGGTCTGGAGCATCCAGAGCTTGCCCTGCTCGATGGTGAACTCGATATCGCACATATCGCGGTAATGATCCTCGAGCGTCAGGAACACGCGCTCGAGCTCCTCACCTGCGGACTCGAGGCCCGGGGTGGTCTTGAGGTCGGCAATGGGCTCGGTGTTGCGGATGCCGGCGACGACATCCTCGCCCTGCGCGTTGACCAGAAAGTCGCCGTAGAACTCCTTAGTGCCGTCGGCCGGGTTGCGCGTAAAGGCGACGCCGGTCGCAGAGGTCTCCCCCTTGTTGCCAAAGGCCATGGCTTGGACGTTGACGGCAGTACCGAGCTCGTCGGAGATGCCGTGCTGTTTGCGGTAGATGCAGGCGCGCTCGTTCATCCAGCTGCCAAAGACGGCCTGGATGGCAAGGCGCAGCTGAAGCTCCGGGTCGTGCGGGAAGACGGGCTTGCCGTCAGCGACCTCGAGCTCGGGATACAGGGCAGCCTCGACGTTCTCGGAGAAGATGCCCTTAAAGGTCTCGACGAGCTCCTGCAGGTCCTCGGCCGAAAGCTCGGAATCGACGCGAACGCCGGCGACCAGGCGGGCCTGGGTCAGGGCATTCTCGAACAAGTCGGCATCGACACCCATGACGACGTTGGAGAACATCTGGATAAAGCGGCGGTAGCTATCCCAGGCAAAGCGCGGGTTTTGCGTCTGGGCGATAAGGCCCTGGACGGAATCGTCGTTGAGGCCCAGGTTGAGAACCGTGTCCATCATGCCGGGCATGGAGAACGGAGCGCCCGAGCGGACCGACACGAGCAGCGGATCGGAGGCATCGCCGAGCTTCTTGCCGCAGCGGGCCTCGAGGTCGACCTCGGCGGCAACGATCTCGTCGAGCGCGCCCTCCGGCCACACGTTGCCGGCGCCGGAGTACTCAACGCAAGTCTGGCAGGTAATGGTAAAGCCACCGGGAACCGGCAGGCCGATACGGCTCATCTCGGCAAGGTTAGCGCCCTTGCCACCAAGCACGAAGTTCATGGACTTGTCGCCCTCGGTGACACAGGTGCCCTGGGCGTCGGTTCCAAAACGGTAAACCCTCTTGCAATCGCTCACGATACTTCCCCTTCCATGCGCTTACGCGCACGACCGTGGTAACGAATCGACCCGCCGGATGCAGGCCGTGAGGGAACTATACGGCGGGTTTTGGGCAGGCTTGAGCAGAGGGTGCGCGGTTTGGTAAACGTGCTAAAACTAGCGGTAAACGGTAGGTAAAGGTGGTTACCTTATGAAGATACCACTACAAGAAGAATGCAGGTCAGATGCGATGTTTTTGCTAAATCGCTTTATCAATTCAGGCTATTTAGCCACTCCGATGATTTTTCTGGGACGGGGATTAAAAAATCATTGAGTACCTAATGATTTTTTAATCCCCGTCCCAGAAAAATCGTCACAGAAAGGACTACTGCTGTTGAGCGCGGCGGGCGGCACGGCGGGCTCTTGCCTCTTGAATCTCTTCGAGATGAGCAATGATCTCGGCAGCGCTTTCCTCGATGGCTTTGCCGTCGGTACGCACTACAAAGCAGCCCAGGCGTTTCATGAGCGCGCGGGCTTCCGCAAGCTCACTACGCACGCTCTCGGGCTCGGCATAGGAGCCTGCGACGGCGCGGGCGTAGTCGTCGCCCAAGCGGCTATCGCGAATCTCGGAAATCACATCGACGGTCGAAATCAAGCCGAACAGGCGCATCGGGTCAACCTCGTAAATCGACTTGGGCGGCTCCATGCCATGCGCCAGTGGGACATTGGCGACCTTGTAGCCCTGATAGGCTAAATACATCGACAGCGGCGTCTTGGATGTACGCGACACACCCAGCAGCACGATATCGGCACCCGACAGATCGTCGCAACCACGACCGTCATCGTGCTCAACGAAATACTCCATGGCCTCGATACGATGGAAATAGCGGTCATCGGTCTTGTGAATCACGCCCGCAACGCACTTGGGCGGCACACCGATGAGCGACGACAGCACGGCAAGCGTCGGGCCGATCAGGTCGACCGAACGGATATGCAGCATACCCAGGTAATCGAGCACGCGGGCGCGAAGCGCCGGATCGACAATGGTATGGAACACGGCGACATCGCGATGGTCGGCATCGACGCGCGGCCCCACAAATGACTTGACCTGCTCCACGGAGGTCACCTTGGGCAGGCGCAAGAGACGAAAAGCCCCTTCATCAAATTGCCCGGACGCCGCGAGCACCACCTCACAAGCGGTATCGCCGAGCGAGTCGGAGATAACGATAACGGTGGGACGAGCGGTGACCGGGCAATCCATGCGGGGCTCCTTTTGCGCTTATGCGCAGGCTGGCTTACTTTTTGCGGGCAAGCTCACCGATGTTGGCAATGCCGGAGAAAACGGCCTCGAAGCGGTTGAGCAGCTTAAGGCGATTATCGCGAAGCTGCTCGTCTTTGTCCATGACCATGACCTCATCGAAGAAACGGTCGATGGGCGCGCGCAGGGCGGCGAGGGCGGCAAATGCGGCCGGGTAGTCCTCGGCAGCAAGGGCGACATCGACGGCGGTCTGAGCAGCCTCGGAGGCGTCGGCGAGCGCAAGCTCGACCTCGCCCATCAGGCTGCGGTCATACTCCGCACCCAGCTCGGGCTTCGAGATATGCGCGGCGCGGGCATAGGCGGTCGCCAGGTTGTCGAACGTCTCAGCGTCGTTCTTGCGGGCCTCGTCGAGGGCGGCGCAGCGGGCAAAGAAGACGGACGGGGCGATGATGTGCACCGCGGAGACGGCGGCGACGGTATCGGCCGGAATCTTTTCGTCGCGGGCCATGCTCACCAGGCGGCCATGGAAGAAGTCACGAACCTGCTGGGCGACCTCGGCGGCGTCGAACTCAATGCCCTGCTCACTGTAGAGTTCGAGGGCAAAGTCGATGAGCGACGTGGGGTCGATCGGCAGACGGTCGCGCAGGATGTTGATAATGCCGATAGCGGCACGACGCAGCGCGTAGGGGTCGGAGGAGCCGGTCGGGGGCTCGCCGATGGCAAAGATACCGGCGATGGTATCGAGCTTGTCGGCGCAGGCCACGATGCAGCCAGCGGTGCCCTCGGGCAGCTCGTCACCGGCAAAACGGGGACGATAGTGATCGCGAATAGCATGGGCGACCTCGTCGTTCTCCCCCATCGCGGTCGCGTAATAACCGCCCATCACGCCCTGCTGGCTCGTGAACTCGACGACGGCGTTGGACACCAGGTCTGCCTTGCACAGGTGTGCGGCGCGAGCAGCGTCGGCGGCAAGATGGGCGCCCAGGTGAGCCTCGCGGGCGATAGCGAGCGCGAGCTGCTCGATGCGCTCGGACTTGGCGAGCACGCTACCGAGCTTCTCCTGGAAGGCAACCTTGGACAGAAGCTCACGGAACTCGTCGAGGGAGATCTTCAGGTCCTCCTCGTAGAAGAACTTGGCGTCGTCCAGACGGGCGCGCACGACGCGCTCGTTACCGTCGATCACGCGCTCGGCGTTCTCGGGCTTGCTGTTGGAGACGACCACGAACTCACGCGTCAGCTTGCCCTCCCCGTCATAGATCGGGAAGTAGCGCTGGTTGGTGAGCATGGACTCGCAGATAATCTCGTGCGGGACCTTGAGGAACTCCTCGTCGAAAGTACCGACGAGCACCGTCGGCCACTCGCAGAGGTTGATAACCTCCTCAAAGACCTTCTTGGGCGTATCGACATGGCAGCCGGGACGGGCAGCCTCGACCTCGGCGATACCGGCTAGAATCGCCTCGCGACGGCGCTCGGCAGAAAGCACGCCGGCGTCCTCGAGCACCTGCTCGTAGGCGGCGGGGCTAGCGACAACGTGGTCACCGGGGCCAAGCACGCGATGGCCGCGCGTAGTGTTGCCGCTCGTCACGTCGGCAAACGACACGGGCACAACATCCTCGCCCAGAAGGCAGCAGATCCAGCGGACCGGGCGCACGAAGGTGGCGTGCTCGTGGCCCCAGCGCTGACTACGGTAGTTGGGCCACTGCAGGCCGGCGATGGTCTTCTCGCACAGGGCCGTCAGGATCGGAGTAGCCGGAGCGGAAGGAATGTTCTTCTCGGCAAAGACGTACTCACGGCCGTCGGTGTCCTCGCGACGGACCAGATCCTCGGCAGCCACACCGCACTTGCGGGCGAAGCCCTGGGCGGCCTTGGTGGCGTTACCGTCAGCGTCGAAGGCGATGTTGGCCGCAGGGCCACGCTTGACCTCGTGAACCTCATCGGTCGCAGTGGCGACGTTGGCCACGAGCGCAGCCAGACGACGCGGACTCGAGATCACGCGGACCTCGCCATGGGCCAGACCGGCCTCGTCGAGGCCCTTGGCGATCATGGTGCCAAGCTGCTTGACAGCATTGTTCAGCGGTGCGGAGGGCATTTCCTCCGTACCGATCTCAAACAGGAAATCCTTAGCGTCTGCCATGGCTTACGCCACCTCGCCTTCCTGGTCGGCATTCTCGTTGACTCCGGCGACCTCGGCCATATAGGCCTCGCAGCACGCCTTGGCGACGGCGCGGACGCGCAGGATGTAGTTGGCACGCTCGACCGCGGACAGGGCGCCGCGGGCATCGAGCAGGTTGAAAGCGTGGCTGCACTTCATGACACAGTCATACGCTGGCAGCGGCAGCTTGCGCTCCAGGCAGGAATGGCACTCGGCCTCGTAGTCGTCAAACTTCTGACGCATCATCTCGACGTTGGCGACCTCAAAGTTATAAGCACTGAACTCGCGCTCGTTCTCGAGGAACACGTCGCCATAGGTCATGGGCGTACCGTCGGGCAGGTAGCTCCACACCAGGTCGTAAACGGAGTTGACGCCCTGGGCATACATGGCGATACGCTCCAGGCCATAGGTGATCTCGACGGGCACGGGGTCGACCTCGATGCCGCCCACCTGCTGGAAGTACGTAAACTGCGTGACCTCCATGCCGTTGAGCCAAACCTCCCAGCCAAGGCCCCAGGCGCCCAGGGTTGGGCTCTCCCAGTCATCCTCGACAAAGCGGACGTCATGGTCGTTGGGGTCCAGGCCAATGGCGGCCAGCGAACCCAGGTAGAGCTCCTGGGCGTTGACCGGCGAGGGCTTGATGAGCACCTGGAACTGATAGTAGTGCTGCATGCGGTTAGGGTTCTCGCCGTAGCGGCCGTCGGCGGGACGGCGGCAGGGCTGCGCATAGCAGGTGCGCCACTCGGCGGGGCCGAGCGAGCGCAGCGTGGTCGCGGTATGGAAGGTACCGGCACCGACCTCGGAGTCATAGGGCTGCATAATGACGCAGCCCTGCTCGCCCCAGTACTGCTGGAGGCGCAGGATGATGTCTTGGAAGGAAAGCGATGAAGCGTTCATGCCTCTAATATCCCCTCGTCGAAACGATTACACGGTTAGGTACTGTACTATAGCGGTTTTTAGTCGATAGCGCCGATGCGGTTGAGCGGCCAGTAGCGCACAAGCGCCACAGCGATCAAATCAGAGCGATCGACGGGACCAAAGTAGCGCGAGTCGGCAGAGTTTTCGCGGTTGTCGCCCATCACCCACACGCACCCGTCGGGAACGGTGTAGGGATAACTCACCTGGGCGCCAGGCGCTTGGACCGAAAGCGGCCAGCTCATGCCGGTCGTATAGTCCTCATCGAGCGCCTGGCCGTCAACGACCACGCGACCGTCCTGCAAATCGACCGTCTGGCCGGCCGTGGCGATAACGCGCTTGACAAGAATATCGTGCTCGGAGGTGCCATCGGGGTTGTGAAACACCACGATATCGCCCTGCTTGACGGGCTGGCCGAGCTCAAGGCTCACCTTTTGCGCCAAGATCTGGTCGCCAATCTCGATCGTGGACTCCATGGAGCCGGTGGGCACCACAAAGGGCTCGACCACAAAGGTGCGGATCAGGAAGGTGGCCACGAGCGCGATTGCGATGACCGCGATCCACTCAAAGGCGCCCCTCAACGCGGAATGCTGCGATGGAACCATTCTCACTCCTCGCTCTGCGAATACGAAGCGTCCAGAATCTCCTGCGCGTATGCGCGCTCCTGGGGCGTAAGCCGCGCCGTCTCGATCAGATCGGGACGCCAACGACAAGTGCGCTCGATGGCATTCTTGCGGCGCCAGGCATCGACCTTAGCGTGATCTCCGCTCACGAGCACCGGAGGCACACCCTGGCCATTGAACTCAGCGGGGCGGGTGTACTGCGCATACTCGAGCAGGCCTCCGTCCTCGGCGGTCGAGAACGACTCGTCGACGTTGCTCATCTCGTCGCCCAGGGCGCCGGGAATCAGGCGTACGACGGCATCGGCAACGACCATAGCGGGAAGCTCGCCGCCCGTGAGCACGTAATCGCCGATCGACAGGCGCTCGTCGGCATACGCATAGGCACGCTCGTCGACACCTTCGTAACGGCTGCACACAAACAGCAGGCGCTCGCTTTTGAGCAGGCGCTCGGCCACATGCTGCGTAAAAGGCTCGCCGCACGGGGTGAAGAACACCACCGTCGGCTTGGGGCCCTCCGCGCTAATGGCCTCGATGGCCTCGGCGATAGGCTCGACCTTCATGAGCATGCCCTGCCCGCCGCCGTACGGCTCGTCATCGACGGTACGATGGCGGTCGTGCGTCCAGTCGCGCAGGTTATACGCCTTAAAATCAAAAAGGCCGGCCTTGCGGGCGCGGCCCAAAATCGATGTGGACATGACGGGCTCAAACATCTCGGGAAAGACCGAAAGGGTCTCAATCAGCATGTTGTCCTCCCTACTTGTCCATATCGATCAAGCCATCCATCACGTGGACGGAAATTGTTCCTGCATCGGGAAGATCGAGCACGACCCGCTCGATCACGGGAATCAGTACCTCGCCGTACCGATCGCCTTCGACAACCCAAACATCGTTGGCAGGCGTCGACATGATCTCGACAATCGTGCCGAGCGAACCGAAGCGCTCGTCGACCACCTCGCGACCCATCAGGTCGGTATAGGCGGCGTCGAGCGAATCGAGCTCAAAGTCGTCACGATTTGCCAGCACATAGCATCCCGTGATGCCCTCGGCGGCCGTCAAGTCGTCAATGCCCTCAAACGAGACCAGATCGCCATCGCCCGTATCGGTGACGGACACGACCGTGCAAAAGCGGTCGCGCTTGAGCGCCGGCGGCGTCAGGGCGACGCGCATACCCGGCTCTAATACAGAAGGAAGCCCCCGCAGCGGCTGCGCGAGGACCTCCCCCTTCCTTCCGTGCGGCTTGACCACACGGGCGATGTTTTTGTACTGGGACCTCAAGGTCCTAGCCCAGAACCTCTACCTCGACAGCAGTGTCGAGGCGAGCGGCCAGTGCACGGGCGAGCGTGCGAATGGCCTTGATGGTACGGCCACGACGGCCGATGACCTTAGCGACGTCATCCTCGGCGACAGAAACCTCAATCGTAGAGGCGTCATCACCATCAATGACCTCAAGGCTCACGGAATCCGGGTCGTCGACGATCTGAACAACGAGATATTCGACGAGATCGGCGATGCGATCTGAGAGCATTGCCTCACCCTCGAGCTGTGCAGCGTCAACCTCAGGCACGATTTACTCCTCGGCGCCCTCAGCGGCCTCAGCGGCAGCCTTAGCGGCCTCGGCCTCTTTGGCGAGCTGCTTCTTGGACTTCTTGACGACGGTCTCGGTCTTCTCGCCCTCGTTGGCGGCCTTGACCAGAGCGGCGACGGCGTCGGTGAGCTGAGCGCCCTTGGACTGCCAGTCGGCGATCTTCTCGAGGTCGAGGTTGATGGTCTTGGGGGCGGTCATCGGGTTGTAGCGGCCAACCTCCTCGATGATACGACCGTCACGCGGGGCGCGGGAATCGGCGACGACGACACGGTAGTACGGACGCTTCTTAGCGCCGTGACGAGCAAGGCGAATCTTGACTGCCAAAGGAAACTCCTCCAACCAAGCAGCTTTAGGCTGCAACTACAAACAAACAGTTGAACATAATACGCCATCGACGCGGGCAGGTGAAGTCCGTGAGACCAACTTCTTCGGTGTAGTCGAGGGCAAATCCATATCTTAGACAAGAATTCGGGATTTGCAAGCACATACACGCACCCCACATGAGCTGCGCGGTATACTCATGACATGGAAAGACGCGAACATACATACGGTTATGAGGATGCCATGAGCGTCACGCCGCCTCCCTGGACGGGTCCGGCGGTGGGCCTCATGGACCTCGATGCGTTTTTTGCGAGCGTGGAGATGCTCGATCATCCCGAATGGCGCGGAAAGCCACTCATCGTGGGCGGAGACGCCGATTCGCGTGGCGTCGTGTCCACGTGTTCGTATGAGGCGCGCCGCTTTGGCGTGCACTCTGCCATGGCCTCGGCCGAGGCGCGGCGCTTGTGCCCGCAAGCCATTTGGACGCACGGGCACTTTGATCGCTACCGCGAGGTGAGCGCGCAGGTCATGGCGATTCTTGCCGAGGAGACGCCGCGCGTTGAGCGCGTATCCATCGACGAAGCCTTTATCGATATCACACCGGGTCGCTTTGCGCCCGAGGACCCACTGCTGGTTGCACGGCGTATAAGCGACCGTGTGGCAGCGCTGGGAGTGACGTGCTCCATTGGCGTGGGCTGCAACAAGACGGTCGCAAAGATCGCAAGCGAGCGGGATAAGCCGTTTGGGCTGACCATCGTGCGCCCCGGAACCGAGCAGCGCTTTTTGGCCGCGCTGCCGGTATCTGCCATGAGCGGCATCGGGCGCTCGGCCGAGGAGCGACTGCGCCGTATGCGCATCTACACGCTCGGCGAGCTGTCACGCGCGCCGGAATCCACCTTGGCCTCTATTTTTGGCGTCAACGGCGAACGTATGCGTCAGCGTGCGCTGGGACTTGAAATCTCCGAAGTCACGAGTCTCGATGAAGAGCGCGAGGTCAAGTCGGTCAGCAATGAACGCACCTTTGCTAAAGATTTGACTGAGCGTGGGGATATTGAGGCGGCGATTGCGCTGCTGGGCGAGTCAGTGGGACGCCGCCTGCGCCGTCAGGGACTAACGGGCGCCACGGTGACGCTCAAGCTCAAGTATTCGTATGGAAACGGTCGCTCGGCACAGCGCCGGCTGCCTCATCCGACCGACGATGAGAACATCTTCGTGGCGGTTGCACTCGAACTGCTCGACAACATCTGGCAGGAAGGAATGCACGTGCGCTTAGCAGGCATCGGCATGAGCGACTTCGACCACCAAGGCGGCATCCAAACCGACCTGTTCTGCGAGATCGATGACCGCGGAGCCCAATCCAGCGACCGCCGCGACCTCTCCGTCGCCATCGACGCCGTCCGAGACAAGTTCGGCGACACCGCGCTATCCTTCGGCCGCCAATCCCGCTTCAACGATTAACCGCCTTTGGGCAAAAAGAAAGCTGGGCAGGTACGGAAAACCGCAACTGCCCGGCAAAATGCGCGAGGCTAACTAAAAGCCCCGTATCAAATGAGCCACTAGAGGAGGTCGAGGGGGAGCTGGGGGGCGTCACCCCAGAGCTTTTCTAGACGGTAGAAGTCGCGGGCTTCGGGAGTGAAGACGTGAACGGCGACCGAGCCGTAGTCCATGAGCATCCAGGTCTTCTGCTCGCGGCCCTCGATGGAGAACGGATGCTCGCCGCAAGCCGCGGCGACCTTCTCCTCGATCTCGTCGACGATAGAATCGACCTGGCGGTTGTTGGTACCGGTGGCAAGCACAAAGTAGTCGCACACGTCGGAAAGCTCGGTCAGGTCGAGCACCTGCACGTCCTCGCCCTTCTTGTCGTAGGCGGCCTGCGCGGCGGCGCGGGCGACATCCTCGGCGGCGACACCGCTCGCGGACAGCGAGGCGGCGGTGCGGTCGGACGTGGCAACGAAACTCTTGTGCTCCACACCTTCAAGAATCTGCTCGTCAGTCATGGTCTCGTCGGCCATGGAATACCTCTTTCTAGACACACCCGAGCTAGCGCAGCTGGGCGTAATGGTTGTAAATCGTAATAGCCGTGGGATAAAGATAGCGCCCGGACTGGATCACATAGACCAGACCCTGCGCAAAACAGGAGAAGAACAACTCGTCGAGCGAGGACTTCCCCACCATCTTGCGCAGCGCATGGGCATAGTCGCCGTGGCGGTTGGGCTCGATGGCATCTGCCACAAAGACCACCATATCGAGCGGCGTCATGTCGCAAGCACCCACGGTGTGACGGTCGACAGCCTGAAAGACTGCCGGCGACAGCTCGGGAAAAAGCTGCGGAAGCTCATAGGCGGCAACAGGGCCATGCAAAAGCGGCGTCGCGGCGGAAGGAGAGCCGGCAACCTTGATGCCATAGTGAAGCGCGCGGGCCACGAGCTCGTCATCGGAAAGCACCTTGTCCCAGTCGTGAATTAAGCCGGCGGCAGCCGCATCAAAGCGGTCAACGCCGTAGACCTCGGCCAGATGAAGTGCGGTCTCGGCAACACCCAGCGAATGCACATAGCGCTTGCGCTTATCTTTCATGCGAACATCGAGCAGCTCTTGAATGCGCTTGAGCAGCGCGCGCTCATCGCCCTCAAACTGATCCTCTACCGACAACGTAGCCCCCATCACTCAAAATCTTCTTGGCCCAAATCGGCATATAGCCTGCGCTTGCGAATGTAGCCGAGCACGGACTCGCTCGTAAGATAGCGCACGCTCATGCCGCGGGCAACTCGCTTACGAATGTTCGTCGAGCTGATCGCCAGCGCCGGAATCTGAATATAGCGCACGTCGAACGGCAGCCCCGACTCTTTGATTCGGGCACGCGCCGTATCGATATCAAAGCCCGGTCGCGTCGCCGCAATAAAGGTAGCAAGCTCAGCAATTCGCTCGGCATCATGCCAGGTCACAATATCAATAATCGCGTCGGCGCCCGTAATAAAGTAGAGCTTTACCTGCGGCGGATAAAAGTCGCGAAGGGCATGAAGCGTATCGGCCGTATAGGTTACGCCCGGACGGTCAATCTCGAACCGGCTCGCCAAAAAAGCCGGATTCGCGGCGGTGGCGAGAACCGTCATGGCATAACGGTCCTCAGCAGGCGTCACCGGTTTGTCGAGTTTAAAGGCAGGAGAGCCGGCCGGCATAAAGAGCACAGCGTCCAAGTCGAGCGACTCGCGCGCCTGCTCGGCAGTCACCAAGTGCCCGTAATGAATCGGGTCGAAGGTGCCGCCCATAATGCCAAGCCGAAACTCTTTGCCCTCTTTTATGGGCAGCTCGGGCAAACCGATTCCACCGCGCAGCGACATGGCTTACTCGCCCTCCGAGGTCTCGGCATCGTCCGCGGCATCCGCCGCATCGACAACCTCGACGCCCTCATCCGGAGCATCGGTCACGTCAAGGGCCTCAACGGCAACGTCCTCGCCAGCGTCCTCGAGCTCCTCGTACTCCGAGAAGTCCTCGGCGCCCTCAAAGTCAAAGGCGCGCTGGCAAATGCGGACCTCGTCGCCCGCACGGCAGCCGGCCTTCTCGAGCGCGTCGTCAACACCCATGCGCGCAAACTTGTGCTGCAGGTAGATGACGGCTTCCTCGTTTTCCCAGTCGGTCTGGATAACCATGCGCTCGATGGCGCGACCGACCACGCGGAAGGCACCGGGCTCTTCCTGAACAATGCGGAAACGCTTCTCGCGCTGCAGGCGACGGCGCTCCCACTCCTCGTCGCGAAGATCGACCGGCTCATCGGAGACCGCCAGCTCGGCGCGCAGCTTAGCCACCTGCTCACCCACGGCAAGCATCAGCGTGTTGAGGCCGGCGCCCGTCACGGCGGACACGGCAAAGAACATATGTCCATCGTCGAGCGCGGCGCGCTTAAGGTCGGCAATCTTGTCGGCCGTGCCCGGCGCATCGCACTTGTTGGCGACGACGATCTGCGGACGCTCCGAAAGCTCGGCGCCATACTGCTCGAGCTCACGGTTGATGATGCGGTAATCCTCAACCGGGTCGCGATCCTCAAAACCGCCCGTCATGTCGACGACATGCATGATGAGCGCCGTACGCTCGATGTGGCGCAGGAACTGGTGGCCCAAGCCCTTGCCCTCGCTCGCGCCCTCGATGAGGCCGGGGACGTCGGCAACGACATAGGAGTACTCGCCGGTACGCACCATACCCAGGTTGGGCACGAGCGTGGTAAACGGATAGTCGGCGATCTTGGGTCGGGCGGCACTCATGCGCGCGATAAGCGAGGACTTGCCCACCGAGGGGAAGCCCACGAGCGCGGCATCAGCCATGAGCTTCATCTCGAGCTCAATCCAGTGCTCCTCGGCCGGCTCGCCCAGCTGGGCGAATGCGGGCGCGCGGCGCACCGACGTCACAAAGTGCGTATTGCCCAGACCGCCGGCACCGCCGGGCGCCACAACGACGCGCTCGCCATCATGCACCAGGTCGGCAATCTCGAACATCGGGGTCTGCGTCTCGGGGTCGAGCTCGCGCACCACGGTGCCCATAGGAACCTTCAAAATTAGGTCCTCGCCGCTCTTACCGTTACGACGGGCACCCTGCCCGTGCGTGCCGCGCTCGGCGCGGAAGTGATGCTTAAAGCGGTAATCGATCAGCGAAGACAGCTGAGCATCGGCCTGGATGACGACATTGCCGCCACGACCGCCGTCGCCGCCATCGGGGCCGCCCTTGGGGACAAATGCCTCGCGCCTAAACGACATGCATCCGGCTCCGCCGTCGCCGCCGCACACGTTAATGCGGCTGATATCGGTGAACTGTGACAACAGAATCGCCTCCTACAAAAAGAGGGAGACCCTTGAATCCTAAAACTCAAGTGCCTCCCACATATGTGCTCTATGAAGGGTGAATTACGCGTTCGCGAGCGGGCGTACGCTGACCCTGTGCTTGATACCCTTGTGGAACTCAACGGTACCGTCGACCAGCGCGAACAGCGTGTCGTCCTTGCCACGGCCAACGTTCTCACCCGGGTGGATGTGCGTGCCGTGCTGACGGACGAGAATCGTGCCCGTGGTTACCGTCTGGCCGGCATAGCGCTTCGTGCCAAGGCGCTGACCGCGGGAGTCACGGCCATTACGGGAGGAACCGAGTCCTTTTTTGTGTGCCATTGTGTATACCTACTCTTTCGTTACGAGTGTAATCTACTCGGCGACGGGAGCCTCGGCAACAGCCTCGGCCTCTGCCTTGACAGCCTTCTTGGCGCGGGACGTAGCCTGGACCTTCACGATCTTCAGCTTGGTGAGCTGCTGACGGTGACCCTTCAGACGACGATAGCGCTTACGCTTGTGGAACTTGAAGACCAGCTGCTTCTCGCCCTTGAACTGCTCAACGATCTGAGCGGTAACCTTGGCCTTGGCCAGCTTGTCGGGATCGGTGACGATCTTTTTACCATCGTTGAGGAAGATGACCGGCAGGGTGACCTTGTCGCCCTCATTGCCCTCGATCTTCTCGACGGTGATGACATCGTCGGTGGCGACCTTGTACTGCTTGCCGCCCGTGTTAACGATTGCGTACATGTTTACTTGCCCTTCATGCATCAGTTAGTGCAACAGCCGAATATAGTAGCAGGCGAAAATACCCCCGTCAACGAGTATGTGGAGCAAATCCACAAGTTCGCACAGGTATGGGGCTGACGAGTCGGCCCTCGTCGTCCTCGCATGCTTGATTCTGACGCTCGACATCGTAGGAGCAGATGGTCACGAGGTCTTGCATACCGGTGGAAACAATAGGTGCATCCACGCCCGGGGTCAAGCCCTGCAACAAAACATCAGCAGCGGAAAGCAAAATTTCCGGACGCATGGAGCCCTCGTTGTCGGCATGGGTGTCGAGCATGAGCACCAAATGGTCAGGGCGCTCCCCCGCCGTGAGCTCATAGCCCACGAGCGTGTGATCCAAATCCAAGCGCTTGCTCTTTTTGCCGCGCGCGTAGTCGATGCCATGGTCCGCGCGCAGCGTGTCGATCGCACGACGCACCTCGTCGGCGCTTACGGGCGCCTCGGGATCCAAGTGCAGGTCGATGCGATACGACAGACGCGTGAGCTGCGCCGTCAACGCCGGCGTGCGCACGTCGATGTACGCCGCCTCGATGGGCGCCAGATCGGCCGGAGACGCCGCAGCCAGGCGCCCAAACGCCTCGTCGAGCGCCACGAACTCGGTCATAAACAGGTCATACCACTCGCAGGTCGACGACGTACCAACCGGTAGCGCCGAAGAGAAGCCCACGCGCATGTGCGGAGAGAAGCCCTGCGTGACGGCATAGGGAAGTCCCGCACGGCGCACGATGCGCTCAATGGTATGGATTACTTCGAGATGGCCCAGGTACTTAAGACGATCGCGTTTGCCATAGCGAACACGAAGTCTAAAGAGCGTGGGGCTGTCGGTCAGGCGCTCACTCATGCGCGATCACCCATCAATACATTCTTGGCGTGGAGCGTGGGGCAGATTCCGCAGCCGGTGCACGACGTGCGGGTGCAGTCGGGAGTCGTGACACCCTCGAGCGAGCGACGGTACTCGCGCTCGAGGAAGCCGCGCGTGCAGCCGGGGCTCACATGCTCCCACGGCAGACGCCAGTCCAACTCGTAGGGCAGGTGCACGAGCTCATTGAGGTCGATGCCGTTTTTGGCAGCAGCCTCCTTCCAGTTATCGAGCGAGAAATGCTCTACCCAGGCGTCAAAGCGAGACCCCGAGCGCCAAGCATCGATGATGACGGGCGTCATGTCACGACCGGCGCGGGAGAGCGCGGCCTCGATGAGCGAGGTCTCGGCATCGTGGTAATGCACGCGGACGGCACGGTTGCGAACGCTCGTGATAAGCAGCTTCTGGCGACGCTTGACGTCGTCGTAGTCGAGCTGCGGGCACCACTGGAACGGCGTGGCAGCCTTGGGAATAAAGACCGAAACCGAGATGGACACCGAGATGGAGCCGCGGCGCGCCTTGGGCACCACGGAACGGCCAAGTTCCAGCACGTGATCGGCCAGGTTGGCAATGGCCACGATGTCCTCGTCGCGCTCGCCGGGAAGGCCCATCATAAAGTAGAGCTTCATGCGGTTCCAGCCGGCCTCGAAGGCCGCCTTGGCCGCACGGTCCAGGTCCTCCTCGGTCACGTTCTTGTTAATGATGTCGCGCATGCGCTGGCTGCCGGCCTCGGGCGCGAACGTCAGGCCGCCCTTCTTTTCGCCGGCGACCGACTCGGCCATATCCACGCCAAACGAATCCAGGCGCTGCGACGGAATAGACACGCGAATACCCGTATCCTCCAGGCGACGGTTGAGCCTGCCGAGCACGTCACGAATGCAGGAGTGGTCGGTCGTGGAGAGCGAGGTCAGCGACACCTCGTCATAGCCGGTCTTTTCCAGACCCTGAATCACCGACGAGACGATCTGGTCGGCCGAGCGCTCGCGCACCGGGCGATACGTCATGCCGGCCTGGCAAAAACGACAGCCGCGGGCGCAGCCGCGCAGAATCTCGATAGACAGGCGATCGTGAACCAGCTGCGCATAGGGCACGCACGACTGCGACAGCGGATTCGTGGCGCCGAAATCCTCGACGACGCGTTTGTAAACCACGGTCGGCGCATCCTTGCCCTCGCGCGGCACGGTGTAGCCATGCGGCGAGCAGGGCTCGTCGTGACGAACCTCATAGAGCGACGGCACGTAGTTGCCGGCAATGGATGCAAGCTGCTCAACAATCTGCGCGCGCGGGACTCCTTCGTCACGCAGGCGGCGATGCAGCTGGCAGGTCTCGAGCAGCGATTCCTCGCCCTCGCCGATGAGGATGGCATCGAAGAAGGCCGCGTACGGCTCAGGGTTGTACACCGAGGGACCGCCGGCGATGATGATGGGGTCGTCTTCGCCTCGGTCGGCCGCTAACAGCGGAATGCCAGCGAGATCGAGTGCCTCGAGGAAGTTCGTCACCGCCATCTCGTGCGGCACATGCAGACCGACGATATCAAACGAAGCGACCGGCGCTGCACCCTCGAGCGAGAGCAGCGGAATGCCTGCCTCGCGCATAGCGTCACCCATATCGGGCCACGGCACATAGCCGCGCTCGCAGGAGATGCCCTCGGCCTGGTTAAGAATGTTGTAGAGGATGGCGATACCCTGGTTGGGCAGACCAACCTCGTACACATCCGGGTAGATCAAGCAGCAACGGTAGTCGGCATCGGCCTTTGAAAGCGTGCCCCACTCGTGATCGATATAGCGACTCGGCTTTTCGACCTTGGCGAGCAGCGGCTCAATTAAATGAAAACAGTCTTGATACGGAACGCGCAACGGATAACCCCTAAGCAGCGAGATCGGATGCGTCTTGGTAGGACGCCATAGGACGGGTAGCACCCGCGACCGTGGTCACCAGATCGCGAACGCGGGAGAACGTGGCAGTGACCACCTCGTTGGCACGGCTGTAGTCGAAATCGCGCTCGTAGAGCGAAACGAGCGCACGGCCCATGCCATAGGTGCCCGCAGCAGCAGTGAGCGCCTTGACGGCAAACCCAATATGCGGCGTCTGCTTGACGAGCGCGCGGGTGACCGCGCGGATCACAAGACCGCCGGCAAGCACGCCAGCGACCTCGTAGCCGCGCTCAGGCTTAATGCCGCGTCCAAAGACGGCAGCGAGCTCAAAGAGCATGCCCACCTGCGCCAGCGCCATAACGGGATAATCGGCGCCCGGCAAAAACACCAGCGCACCGGTCGCCATATTGGTGAGCGCGCACGAGGTGATGATACGATTGGCCGCCGCGATGCGCATGAAGGCAAAGTTCGCCGCAAAAGCCGTTTCCTTTTCGGTGCGATCGAGAATCCAGCGGGCAAGCGTCTCGAGCAGATACGTCTTATCGGTTGCCGCTACCACGCCGAGCACAGGCGTGGACTCCTCGATAAACGGCACCTCCACAGCAGACTCGGCAAGCACGCACACGGGGGCGCCGGCGATCACGAGCTCCTGCACGGCACTCTCCAAGCGGTCGGAGCCGCACGAGAGCACCAGCACCACATCGGTATCGGTCTTTGGAGCAATTCGCTCCTCCCCCAGACGCTCGACGCGCACAATGCCCGAGGTCGTCTGCGGTACAAAGGCGTCACGCACCGTCTCGGCCAGAAAGCGCGAGGCGGACGAATCCAAATAGACCGAGACGCGCACCGGCGTATCGGAATCCTTCTTAACGGACGCGCCCATCTTAAAAGCGCGGGTCAGCTTATCTACGGGAATTTTCATAGCAAACCCCTCCAGCGGTTACGCGGCGCCCGAACGATGCCGCCATATGGATTGTACGATACCCACCGTCAGCAGCTGAATCATCATCGAAGACGAACCGAAGCTAATAAACGGTAGCGGAATACCGGTAATCGGCATCATGCCGATGCACATGCCGATGTTTTCGAAGGTCTGGAACGCCCACATGCCAACGATGCCCACACACGATAGGCGCAAGAACAGCGACTCACACTTAAAGGCGACGCGAATCGTCGAAAAGATCAGCAGCACGTAGAGGCACAGGAGCAAAAAGGAACCGCAAAAGCCAAAGGTCTCGGACAGGAAGGCGAAGACGAAGTCGGTGTGGAACTCAGGCAGAAAGCCGCCGGCCGACTGCGTCGCATGGCCTAAACCCTTACCAAAGAAGCCGCCCGAGCCAACGGCGATAAGCGACTGCTGCAGGTTGTAGGCATCGTCCGAATCGGCATTATCGGGGTCGATAAAGACCGTCAGGCGGTTCATCTGATACTGCTTGATGAGCACATCGTGGCCGAGCAACGAATCAAAGACCGAATCGAGCGCCAGGACGAGGGCCACCAGGCCCACGAGCAGGGCCAGGGTCGACAGCACCCATTCGCGGCGTGCACCGCTCATGCAGATGACGATGGCGCCCGAGACCAGCACGACCAGGCCCGAGCCCAAGTCGCCCATGGCGACGACGGCCAAAAACGGAATGGACAGCATGCCGCAGAGCTTGACGTAGTCGCGAACAGTATCGATGCGACCGTTATACTGCGAGCCAAGCGTGGCGATAAAGAAGATGGTGATGAGCTTGGCAAGCTCAACCGGCTGGAATGTCAAGCCGATACCGGGAATCTTGATCCAGCCCGTCATGCCCAGACCGCCCGTATAGGACAGGCCCGGAATCTTGGGCGAGAAGATCACAATAAGGTCAATGACGAGCAGCGCCGTCGAGAAGTTAGAGATGCCGCGCAGATCGGTACGCCAGACGAGCACCGCAAGCACCGCGCCAATGCCAATGCCCAGCAGGTGGCGCGAGAATGAGGCGTCGGCCTTAAACTGTGACGCCGACCAAATAATGATGGCGCCATAGGCAACGAGCGCGACGGTAGCCAGCAGCACACCGATATGCACCTTTTGGCGAAACGTACCGCGCGAGGCCGAAAGTTGCTTGTTGACGCGGTCCAGGCTGCTGCGAGAGCCGGTCTTGGTTGAACGGAACAGATCCGCCGAAGAAAAATCCATCGCAACCTCCTATCGAACCGAAGAATCGCCCGAGGCCGAAGAGGTATCGGGCTCGTCATAAATCACGCCGAGCACGTCGCGCACGACATGCATCGCGGTATCTGAGCCACCGCCGCCCTGCTCCAGGACAGTAGCGATGACATACTTGGGATCATCGGCCGGCGCATAGGCGCAGAACCACGCGTATTCGTCCTCGCCGCTTTTCTCGCCCGTGCCCGACTTGCCGTATACCTGCGGCGTCAGGGTGCCAAAGTGAGCCGCCAGGGACGTCGATGCCGTGTAAATCACGTCGTGCATGCCGTTGCGAACAAGAGCCAAATCCGAATCGCTGTTGATCTTGGCCTCCAGGCGCTTCTTCTTGCCTTTGCCGTTGTACTTATAGGCATCGCCGTCGCCATCGCGCGACACGGCAGACAAAAACACGTGAGGCACATACTGCTTACCGCCGTTGGCAAGGCCCATGTAGGCGCATGCCATCTGCAGAGGCGTCACCAAAATGTCGCCCTGGCCGATGGCAATGTTGGTCATATCGCCGGCATTCCACTTGCGGTCCTCGGCAGAGGCGTCGGTAAAGTACGACTCTTTCCACTCGGCATCGGGAATACGGCCCGCGCCCTCACTCGGCAAATCGATACCGCAGGTCTTGCCTAGGCCCCAGCGACGAAAGACCTCCTGCAGGCCCTCGGAATGTTGCTCGTCATAAAAGAACGCCTTGCCCATATCGTAGAAGACGGGGTCGCACGAGTTGGCAATACCCGACTGCAGCGTCATGGTGCCGTGTCCAGACGTCAGCCAGCAGCGCTTGCCCCAAGCCTTGCCCAAGCCCGTCCAATAGCCCGTGCAGTTGGTTGTCTGCGTTGAAGTGTAGGTTCCAAACTCAAGACCGGCCAGTGCCGAGAGCGGCTTGATGGTCGAGGCCGACATGTACTGTCCGCTAATGGCGCGGTTGAGCAGCGGGTGCGAACCCTTGTCATCATTGAGCTCGGTCCACACGTCATTTGAGACGCCGCCGATAAAGACGGACGGATCGAACTTGGGCTCGCTCGCCATGCCCAGGATCTCACCATTGTTGGGATCGAGGCACACCACAGCGCCGTTGCCGGCATTGCTGTAGCCGGTGGTCTTGGCAAGCTCGATGGCGCTCGCCAGCGCCGTCTCACAGGCCTGTTGGATCTTAAGGTCGAGCGTGAGCTTAATGTCGGAGCCGGCCTTGGCGGGCACGGCGCCGGCCTGACCGGTCACATTGCCCGAGGCATCGACCTTGACGGTCTGCTCGCCACGAATACCCTGCAGCAGGTTTTCGTAGTAGCTCTCAACACCCGCCTGGCCCACGATATCGCCCGACTGGTACGTAATCTTGCCAGCAGAAGCATCATCATCGCCAGAGATTTTCTTATTCTGGGCCTCGAGCTGCTCGGAGGTAATGGTGCCGGTATAGCCCAAGATATGGCATGCCGTCTCGCCATATGGATGCTGGCGCTCGGTACGCTCGGCAATCTTGACGCCCGGGAACTCGCCGGCGTGCTCCTGAATATAGGCAACCGTGGAGCGACGGACGTCCGTCGCGATGGTATGCAGGCTCTGGGCGCCCTCGGAATTGTCCTGGATATTGCGCAGAACCGCCACGTAGGGCATACCGAGCACGTTGGCAAGATGGCGAACCAGAACCTCATCCTCGGCAAGGTCGCGGTAGGCCACGACAGCAAGTGAGGGACGGTTCTGGACAAGCGCCACGCCATTGCGGTCGAGGATGCGGCCGCGCACAGCGGGTGTGGTAACGGTGCGCGTCTGATTGCTATTAGCCTGCTTTTCGTAATAGTCCGACGAGACCATCTGCATGCCCCACAGCTTGACGGCAAGCGCCGCGAACATCGCGCCCACACCCGTGGTGAGGATGGAGAAGCGGCCCTTAAAGGCGGTCGCCGCGGTATTGCCCTCGCCCTCGGTGGCGCGCGGGGCCGTCCCATGCTGCGTATCGTAGGTAAAACGAGAATCGCCGCGACGCATGATGACCAGTGCGACCACGATGGCCACAACCAGCACGATACCGGCGATAATAACCGTCATCTGGGAAGACATCTACGAGCCTCCCCTATTTGAGCTTACGGGTCTTGGGCTTAAAGCGCATACCCGTCTGGCGTCCGCCACGTGCGGAGAATCCATAGCCGGACTGCGGCACGACGCCGGACATCAAAAACGGAATGGCAACCAGACCCGTCAGGATCGAAGACGGCAGCGCATGGCCGAAGATCGCCACGACAAAGCTCGTCTCCAAACCCATAAACAGCAAGATGATGCTGTAGATCACATTAATGACGAACGCGAAGGCGCCCACAGTGATGCCGCGCGCACTCGGGGTACCGCCCGTCTGACCGGCAGCGCTATGCACCAGGGCAAAAGAACCCACGGTCAGCAGGAGCGACATAACGCCCACCGGCACGGCAGCGGAAAGGTCATAGAACAAGCCGCTGCAAAAACCGCACATGACGGCACGGGTCGGGTCGCCCGAGAACACGCTTAGGCACACCAGGATAATCATAAAGTTGACGCGACCGCCCGCAATGGAGATCTGCGGTGCCAGGCCTGCCTGCAGCAGCACGCACACAATGGCGGCGATTACAAACGTGCGGGAGCTCATCCCCTGCTCGTGTAGATCCATGGACATGCCCCCTATTCGCTCGAGCCGGAATCGGTCGTCTCGGACGTGTCGGAACTGTCATCCGGGCTCTCGTCCTTCGTCTTGGTCGCAGCATCGCGCGACGTTCCCTGCGGCGTGCTGTTGGCCGTGTTCACGTCCTCATCCGAGGCCGACTGTTCGTCGGTCAGCGAGGTAATGACCAGCACTTCCTCGTTGTTCTCGGCCGTGGTCTGAGCGCGCACCACAATGGTGTAGTACACGTCGTTTGCCGATTTCTCAACCGACGAGACGGTGCCGAGCGGAAGGCCCTTGGGGAACACACCGCCAATGCCCGAGGTCACGATGATGTCGCCAACCTTAACGTCGGAGTCGACGCTCACGTACTCAAGACGCAGCGTGCCGTCAGCCTGACCCTGCAGCATGCCCTGGGCGCGCGTGTCCTGCACCATAGCGGACACGCCCGAGTTCTCGTCGCCAATCAGGCGCACGGTGGACGTCTTGGCCGAGACCTCAATAATCTGGCCTATGACACCGGCAGAACTCGTCACAGGCATGTTGATGGTAAGACCGTCGGCAGAACCCTTATCGATGGTGACGGTCGAGGTCCAGGCATCGCCGGAGGCACCAACGATACGAGCAGCGGTCGATTTGAGGTTATAGGTCGACTGCAGGCCGACCAGCCCCTCCAGACGCTCGGCGGTCTTTTGAGCCTCGGAGAGCTCAGCAACCTTAGAGGTCAGTTCCTCGTTTTGCTTCTTAAGCTCGTCAAGCGTGTCCTGCGACGCCGTAAGGTTAGAGAACACGTTGCCGATCGCATTGAAGGGAGCCGCCACAGCCGAACCCACAAAGCGCACCGGCGAGGTAATCGTCGTCACACCCGAACGCACGGCATGAATCGGCCCCGTCTCGCCCTCACGAATATAAAACGTGAGCAGCAACACCGAAATCAGGCTGAAAACAATCAACGGGCGCATACCCGTTGATTGTCGCTTGGTATTCAGATTTGTGGAGAAACCCGAAGATCGTGCCAAATGGAATCCACCTTTTGGAAATTAAGCATTGGTCTGGACGAAGCCGCCATCAAACGCATTGGCCTCGAGCACGCGGGCACAGCCGTTAACAACGTTATCGAGCGCCGTGGGGCTGACGTTGACCGAAACGCCGGTCTCATCGCGCAGGCGCACGTCGAGACCACGCAGCAGCGCGCCGCCACCGGTCAGCAAAATGCCGTAGTACATAAGGTCCGAGGCAAGATCGGGAGGCGTAGCGTCGAGTGCGTCCTTGACGGCCTTGGCCATCTCGTCGAGCGGCTTGTTGAGCGCGCGACGAATCTCCTCGCTCTCGATGCGCACGGTCTTGGGCAGACCGGTGATCACGTCGCGGCCGTTGACCTCGACGTCGAGTTCGTCCTTAAGCGGCACGGCGGAGCCGACCTTGATCTTGATGTCCTCTGCCGTACGCTCGCCGATGGCCAGGTTGTAGGCATCGCGAACGTGCGTGAGGATGGCCTGATCGAACTCGTCGCCGGCAATACGGATGGACTGCGAGACGACGATGCCGCCCATAGCGATAACGGCAACCTCGGTGGTACCGCCGCCGATGTCGATGACCATGGAGCCGGTGGGTTCCTCGACGGGCAGGTCGGCGCCGATAGCAGCTGCCATAGGCTCTTCGATCAGATAGGCCTGGCGGGCACCGGCCTGGATCGTGGCCTCAAAGACAGCGCGCTTCTCGACCGACGTGACACCGGAGGGAACGCAGACGACAACACGCGGACGCGGAGTCCACGGATAGCGCTTCTCGGACGCCTTGTCGATAAAGTAGCGAAGCATGGCCTCGGTAACATCGAAGTCGGCGATGACGCCGTCCTTCAGGGGACGAACGGCCACGATGTTGCCGGGCGTACGGCCGAGCATGCGCTTTGCCTCGATACCGACCGCCAGGATGCGCTCGTCGTTCTTGTCGATGGCAACAACAGAGGGCTCGCGAATAACGATGCCCTTGCCGCGCACGGAGACAAGCGTATTTGCGGTGCCGAGGTCGATGGCAAGATCGCCCGCATAGCTACCGAAGAACATATCCATCAAAGAAAACAACGCAACTCCTGATGTGTTGGATGATTGCTGGAAAACTACTAGCTCATCATACTAGCGCAAGCCCGGCACCTCACTTGCGGTGAAGCGCCGGGCAAAGCTAAATCCCATAAGGTCACTACTGGTTGTCAGCAGCCGAGAAATCCATATCGAGCGAAGAAACGGCCCAGCCGATATGGTTGTCGGAGCGCACGAATTTGACGGTGTACTCCTGCTCGCCGCCCTTGGACAGCGATGCCTTCACCTTAGCGGTCGTCTCGGTCATGGACTGATCCATGCCCTCGACGGACACGGTGGCACCCTGCGGAATCGAGGAGATGATCATCGACTTAGCGTCCTCGGACAGACTCGAGGCCAGGCAAGACTCGGCCTTTGCGGTGTCACCGTCACCGGCAGCCTGGAACAGATCGGTAACGACAGACTCCTGAGACGGGAAGCCAAAGCCGCGCGTGTAGGCAAAGCCCAGACCGCCCGCGGCGATCAAAATGAGCAGAAGCAGCACGATGAAGACTTTGAGACCCGTGTGGCGATGGCGACGACGGACCTTGGCCTGCTTACGATCCTGACGGTCCTGCTGGACCATCTCGGACTCGGACAGCGTAAAGAAGCCGGTGTCCGAGGGATCGGGCATAAACTGACCGGTCGCACCCGTAGGATCGAGCGGATCGACGGCAGGAGCGTCCATCGCGGGCGCCGGAGCCGTGGCCATAGCCGTCTGGGCAGACAGCGCGGCAAGCGAATCCTGCACGCGGGCAAGCTCATCGGCCTGCTCGGAGGTGAGCTGGTAGATGCCATCGGCAGTAGCGGCGTTAAAGGCATCGAGTGCGTCGGAGGGACGGCCGGCGGCAGAAAGCGCCTGACCCATGCCGGCGTTGAGCGCACGCGTGTCGTCGCGGGGGCCGGCAAAGTCGATAGCCGTGCGGTAGGTCTCCACGGCATCCGCCGGACGGCCGAGCTTAATGAAGCAACGACCGAGCTCGCCGAGCGCGGCGGCAGGAGCCGGATTGGCGCCATCGATGGCAGCCTGACGGAAGGCGGTTCCCGCGTTGGCATAGTCGCCCGACTGGAACAGCGCATTGCCCAGGCCCAGATAGGCCTTGAACGGCGTGGCATAGGAAGCATCCTGCGTAGCAGCAGAGAACGCCTGAGCGGCCGTCGTGTAGTCGCCCACGGCGGCGAGCGCCTTGCCGCGGTTGGTGAGCAGCGCGCCGCGCTTGCCGTAGGTGCCGTCGTTGAGGGCGGCGGCATAGGCCTCGGCGGCCTCGGCATACATGCCCAGGTGCATCAAGGCGTTGCCACGAAGGTGATCGGCCTCGCCCATAATCTCATCGGGAGTTTTTGCCGCCCCAAGCATCTGGGCTGCAGCGGAAAAATCACCCGCGCGGTAAGCGGCGCGGCCCTGTTGGATCAGCTGGCTATTCAAGGAAGTCCCCTTTACTCGTGAACGATCTCGACATGAACGATCTCGTCGCCGGCACGCAGCTGCGAAATCACATCGAGACCCTCGACCGTGGTACCAAAGACGGTGTAACCGGAATCGAGGTTATGCTGGGCACCCAGGCAGAAGTAGAACTGCGAACCCGCGGAATCGGGGTCCATGGAGCGTGCCATGGCAAGGGCGCCATCGACATGGCTGTTGCGCGGATTGGTGGCAAACTCGCCCTTGATGCAGTAGCCGGGGCCACCGGTACCGGGCATGCCGTCGGGGCCCTCAAGACCGGCAGCGACGTCGGCGCCGGACATGTCGCGGGTATTGGGGTCGCCACCTTGGATAACAAAACCGGGCACATAGCGATGGAACTTAAGGCCATCATAGAAACCCATCGTGGAAAGCTCGCAGAAGTTCGCGACATGAATGGGAGCGCCCTCGCCGTCAAACTTGACCTTGATGGTACCCTTCGACGTCTCGATTACGGCGCACTCGTCGCCGACAAGCTGATACTCGGGCGTGTAGAGCTCTTTCTTAAAACCAAACATGTGGTTCCTTCCTCGTGCGTTTAAAGCATATTTGTACGAATTGTAGCAATAAGCACGGGCTTACATCAATTGCGCACGTAGGTTATGCCGACTATGGCGAACTAATTTTAGGAACGCTGCTGCGGCTTCCAGGAACCCACATTGGCGTCGTACTGGTTCAGCGCGCTGTTGCCGCCCTGCGCGATGGGCGCCAGGATCTCGCTTTGGTGGGAACTCATCGACTCGCCATCGGGAATGGCCAGCGAGATATCCCAGCTCTGGCAGATCACGTCGACGCGCTCATACATCCACTCGGCAAGCTGCTTTAAGTGGGCGATGTCATCCGCATAGACCGTATCGTCCTGTACTTTCAGGTTGTTAAGCTCATCTTGCGTCTTTTTTATCTGATCACGCAGGGCGTAGGCACTCTGCGACAGCTCCTGACGGGTGGACAGCGGCGTTCGGAGATAGCCGTTGTTAAAGGAATCGATGACCTCGCCGATCTGATCCTCGTCAGCATAGGACACGATGGTCTGATACAGACCGTCGAGCCTGGTATAGAGCTGATCATCGGTGAGCACGGTTTCTTCCTGGACCACCTCGGCAGAATCGTCCTGCTTGGTATCGTCCTCAGTGGCCTCGCCCTTTTGACGCGTGGGGAAGGTCGTCTGCGCGGCCTGGCCAAACTGGTCGTAGAAGCCAGGCATGACACCCATAGGATCGGCCGTCACGAACCAATAGGCACCGCCGCAAACGACGGCAAGGACCGCGATGATAATGAGCGGCTTGGGGATATGACGCTTGTGCTTGTGATAGGCGTCCTCGTCGGGATGCACCTTGCGCTTGGGTTTTTGAGCATCGTCATGCAGGGAAACGGGCGTGGGAATATCGACCTTGGGGATACCGAAATCCTTATCGAAAGCTGGCAGCACGCAGGTCTCATTGGGGTCGGCGGCGTCCGAAAGCACCGCAGCGGCAGAGGCCGGCGCATGCGGCACCTCGGTATCGATCTGCTCTTGCGTTAGGCGCGGAAAGCCCGCCGTGCGGCCCGCTGCCAGGTCGGATGCGGCCGCGTCCTCGGAGAGGATACCCGGAGCGGGGCGTCCGCATTTGGGGCACGTGCGATCATGCGGAGAAAGACGGGCACCGCAGCCCTCACAGAACACGAACTCGGTGTGCTCCGGACCATCGCCCGGACCCACATAGGCGTTGCAGTAGGGGCAGAACGAGGCGCCGTCCTCGATAGTCTTAAGGCAATGCGGGCAGATCACGGCATCCTCTTTTCGAAGCAATTCAAACAATCGAGGTTAGAGCATAACATCGCCACGGCCCCACAGGAGCAAGGCACCAATTCAACATCGCCAGGGCGCGTAGTTACTTCTTCTTTTTGCTCGGCATCGAGACTTTGATGCCTTGGGCGGACTTGGTTACGCGAGAGCGCTTGGCTCCGCTACCCTTCTTTTTCTTGGGCTGGGCCTGGGCCACGCCCTCGAGTGCGCGGACCTCGGCCTCGCGAACGGTGCGAGCTTCGCGGCGCTGTGCCATGTCGGCGGCGACGCGCTTGGCAAAACGCTCCGCCGTCGAACCCGTCGAGCTCACCTTGCCGCCACCGCGACCCAAGCGGACGCGCACACCGCGGCCAAAACCAGTTGCGGCATGACGACGACGCGGCTTGAGCGAATCCATCATCGTGGCGAGCTTAAAGAACACCGAGCAGGTAAAGACCACGATGACAGCCAAGATAACCATCTGGCCCATCGACAGGTTGGCAATAGACAGCAGCTTCGGGAATCCGATAACGCCCGTCAGAATGCCGACGACTACAAACACAAAGAGCGCCACACGCAAGGGCGTGAGGGGCTGCGAGATACGCCAGATCAGGCTGACGCTCGCCGCGCACGAAGTAAGCAGGCACATCGTAGACAGCGTGAGCTGGTTAAAGCCAAACACGCGCGCCACAAAGATATCGAGCGCCGCGGCCAAAATGACCGCAATCGACGCCGGCAGTGCCCGCTTGAGCACGTTCGTCAGGAACGACCCCTTCACGCGAGCATTGTTGGGCTCCAGGCCCAACACAAAGCCCGGCGCGCCGATGCAGAAGAAGTTAATGAGCGTCATCTGGATGGGCTCGAAAGGGTACGGCGGCAGCGCGATGCACAGCGCCGCCAGGCCCATCGAGAACAGTGTCTTGGTCAAGAACAGCGAAGCCGAACGCTGCAGGTTGTTGATGGAGCGACGGCCCTCGGCCACCACGGCGGGCATCGAGGCAAAATCGTTGTCGACGAGCACGATTTCGGCCACGTTACGCGCGGCATCGGAGCCGGCCGCCATGGCGACGGAGCAGTCGGCCTCCTTGAGCGCCAGCACGTCGTTGACGCCGTCGCCCGTCATGGCCACGGTGTGCTCGCGGCGCTTGAGCGCCTGCACGAGCTCGCGCTTCTGCTGCGGGGTCACACGACCAAAGACATGGTAGCGGTCCACTGCGGCATCGAGCTTGGCCGGCGTATCGAGCGTCGTGGCGTCCACATAAGCGTCCGCCCCCGGCACGCCCACCACGCGCGCGATCGACGACACCGTACGCGGGTCGTCGCCACTGATCACGTTGAGGGTCACGCCCTGCTCGTTAAAGTAGCCGATGGTCTCGGCCGCCGAGGTACGGATCTCGTCGCGGATGGTCACAAAGCCCACGGGCTCGGCCTCGCCCACCATATCGCCATCGGGCGTAAAGCCGTCCACGCGCGCCACCACGAGCACGCGGCAGGTATCGGCAAGCTCGGCGACACGGTTCTCGACCTGCGAAAACGCACGCTCCGAAAGCACAAACTGCGCAGCGCCCATCACATAGGAGCCCTGCGCAAACGAGGCACCACTCCACTTTTTGGAGGACGAGAACGGAATGACCGACAGCGGCTCAGACACCTCGACCGGGCGATCGGCGTAATAGTTGAGCAGCGCCTGGCAGGTCTCGTTGGCATCGGCCGAGGTCGCACGCGCCACGTTAGCCAGCGCAAAATCGAGCACCGTGGTATCGACGGGAACGGCGGCGTCGCTCTCCCCCACACCCATACCCTCGACCGGTAGCGGATAGGTACCCTCGACCTCCATGCGACCCGACGTGATGGTGCCCGTCTTGTCCAGGCACAGCACGTCGACGCGAGCGAGCGTCTCGATGCAGTAAAGCTGCTGCGCCAGCACCTTGCGGCGGGCCAGGCGCACCGTGGCGATGGCGAGCACCGACGAGGTCAGCAGCACCAGGCCTTGCGGGATCATGCCCAGCAGGGCGCCCACCGTGGACAGCAGCGCCGACGAAGGCACATGACCAGCCAACAGCTCGGAGAAGCACCACGAAAGCGCGCTATCGCCCGGGGTTCCCGCGGCATCCCACAGCTCGCTCACACTCGAGGCAAACAACGCCAAACCGAGCGGGATCATGATGATGCTCGCAAAGCGCACGATGGCGTTAAGCGCGTTCATGATCTCGGAATTGACCTTTTTGACGTACTTCGCCTCGTTATTAATTTTGGCCACGTAGTTGTCGGCGCCGACATGGATCACGCGGGCGCGCAGCAAGCCCGAGTCGATAAAGCTGCCGCTCATGAGCTCGGAACCGGGCTGTTTCTTAATGAGGTCGCTCTCACCCGTCAGCAGGCTCTCGTTCACGAGCGCCTCGCCCGAAACCACCACGGCGTCAGCGGGAATCTGGTCGCCGCGCCCCAGGCGGATGATATCGTCGAGCACGATCTGGTCCAGGTCGAGCTCCACCTCGGCGCCGTCGCGCACCGCAATGGCCTTCTTGGAGGTCAGCAGCGTGAGCTTATCGACCATCTTCTTGGAACGCATGGACTGGATGACGCCAATAGCAGTATTGAGGAACACTACGAACAGGAACGTCAGATTCTTAAACGAACCGGTCAAAATGACTAGGAACGCCAAAATCACGTTGATCAAATTGAACAGCGTGCAGAGGTTCTCGATGATGAGCTCTTTGACCGACTTGGTCTTGAGCTCCATGTTGCGGTTGATCTTACCGGCGGCGATGCGCTCCTCGACCTCGGCGGTCGAGAGTCCGCGCTCGATATCCGTTGCTGCCATACCACGTCCCATCACGTCGCGTCGGTATAAGAAAAACCGCCCGGACCATGCGAGGTTCGGACGGTCTCACGTTCGATGGTGCCCCATGTTGGATTCGAACCAACGGCCTTCTGCTCCGGAGGCAGACGCTCTAATCCCCTGAGCTAATAGGGCCAACGTTTGGCATTATACCCAAGTGCACCACGGGCTATCAAAATAAAAGAAAAAGCTTTGCAATTCCGGGGAAGACGCGGCGCAACGGCTCACTTTAGAAGGCAAAAGCGAATCAGATAGTATAAACTCTCATGCACCATATATACACGGCTCGCGATGCGGGCCGTTTTTGCAAGGGTTATCCATCGAGGTGAGAGGCACACCATGATTGCAATTTTAAAGCAGAGCGCCAGCGACGAGGCCGTCAGCCATATCGTCAGCTGGATTGAGAAAAAGGGCCTGAAGACCGACGTCTCGCGCGGCGAGAACGAGACGATCATCGGCCTGGTGGGCGATACGACCAAGATCGACCCATTCCTGCTCGAGTCCATGGACGTCGTCGAGCGCGTGCAGCGCGTCTCCGAGCCGTTCAAGCGCGCCAACCGCAAGTTCCACCCCGAGGACTCCGTCATCGACTGCGGCCACGGCGTACATGTAGGCGGCGACCAGTTCCAGGTCATCGCCGGCCCGTGCTCCGTCGAGGGCGAGAACCTCATCCGCATCGCCCGCCGCGTGAAGGCAGCCGGCGCCACGATGCTGCGCGGCGGCGCCTACAAGCCCCGCACTTCCCCGTACGCCTACCAGGGCATGGGCCCCGCCGGTCTGGACCTGCTGTGCGAGGCATCCGCCGAGCTCGACATGCCGATCGTCACCGAGATCATGGACCCGCGCGACGTGCAGGTCTTCCTCGACAAGAAGATTGACGTCATGCAGATCGGCGCCCGCAACGCCCAGAATTTCCCCCTGCTCAAGGAGGTCGGCAAGACGCAGACCCCGGTTCTGCTCAAGCGCGGCATGTCCGGCACCGTCGACGAGCTGCTCATGGCTGCCGAGTACATCATGAGCGAGGGCAACGACAACGTCATCCTGTGTGAGCGCGGTATCCGCACCTTCGAGACCCGCACCCGCAACACCTTCGACCTCAACGCCGTGCCGGTGCTCCACCACCTGTCGCACCTGCCCGTCGTTGCCGACCCCAGCCACGCCACCGGCTACACCCGCTACGTTGAGCCTATGGCGCTCGCGGCGACCGCCTGCGGCGCCAACGGTCTGGAGATCGAGGTCCACGACGACCCGAGCCATGCTTGGTCCGACGGCGCTCAGGCCCTCACCCCCGACCAGTTCGACGACACCATGCGCCGCATCCGCGCCATCCGCGAGGTCGTCTGCCAAGAGACCGTTCAGGAGTAGCCCATGGGCACGGTGAGAAACGCACGCGTTAACCAGGGTGGCCCCAAGTGCGCCGGCATCGTGGGCCTGGGCCTCATCGGCGGCAGTTTTGCCCGCGGCTATGCGCAGGCGGGCGTCCGTGTGCTGGCCTGGGACCCCGATGACGACGTCATGACGGCCGCCAGCATGGGCACCGTTGCCGGCGAGCTCAACGACGAGACGCTCGGCGAATGCGACATCATCGTCCTGGCATGCTACCCCGAGGCCTGTATCGAGTGGCTCGAGGCGCACGCCCAGGCACTCGCCGACGCCACCGACACCGAGGCCATCATGGGCCCCGTGGTGATCGACACCGTAGGCGTCAAGGGCATCGTGTGCGAGCGCGCCTTTGAGCTTGCCCGCGAGCACGGTTTTTACTTTGTGGGCGCGCACCCCATGGCGGGCACCCAGTTCTCGGGCTACGCGCATTCCCGCGCCGACCTGTTCCAGGACGCACCGCTCGTGCTTGTACCGCCCGCAGTGGACGACGCACTCAAGCTGGAGCTTTTGGGCCAGGTGCGCGAGATGGTACGTCCCCTGGGCTTTGGCAAGTTCAGCGTGACCAGCGCTACCGAGCACGACCGCGTCATCGCCTTTACAAGCCAGCTTGCGCACGTGGTATCCAACGCCTACGTTAAAAGCCCGACCGCTCAGGTTCACCACGGTTTTTCGGCCGGCAGCTACCGCGACCTCACCCGCGTGGCGCACCTCAATCCGCAGATGTGGTCCGAGCTCATGATCGACGACGCCGATGCGCTCGCCTTCGAGATCGACCATCTGATTGAATCGCTCGGCGCCTACAGCCGCGCCCTTAAGGAACGCGACCAGCGCTATCTGGAGAATCTCCTTGCCGAGGGCGATCGCATCAAGCGCGCACTCGACGACGAGGCCTCCCACTAGACAACCCATCACGCCAGGTCGAAAGGACCGAAGCTTATGGCGATTACCATCGATATCGACACTGCACGCCCCTATCAGGTGCATGTTGGCACGTTTTTGCTGGAGCAGGCGGGGCCGCTCGTGCGCGCCACCGCCGGCGGCACCAAGACCGTCATCGTGACGGACACCAACGTGGGCCCGCTCTACCAGATGCCCGTTAAGCAGAGCCTGGAGGCGTCAGGCTACGAGGTGAGCATCTGCACCTTCGAGGCCGGCGAGGCCCATAAGCGCGCCGAGACCTACGTTGCCATTTTGGAGTTTGTGGCCGAGCACGAGCTTTCGCGCTCCGACGTGATCGTGGCACTCGGCGGCGGCGTCGTGGGCGACGTGGCGGGCTTTGTGGCCGCCACCTACATGCGCGGCTGCAAGTTTGTGCAGGTCCCCACGAGCCTGCTCGCCATGGTTGATTCGTCGGTGGGCGGAAAGACGGCCATCGACCTCGCTGCCGGCAAGAACCTGGCCGGCGCCTTTTGGCAGCCGAGTGTGGTTATCGCCGACGTGGGATGCCTGGCCACCCTCACGCCCGAGCAGTTCGCCGACGGCTGCGGCGAGGTCGTCAAGCACGCCGTAATCGCCGACCCGGAGCTTTTCGCCGAGCTGGAGAAGACCCCGCTCACGCTGGAGCTGCTCAACCAGGACGTGGCTCGCGTGGCGCTTATCATTGCCCGCAATATCGACATCAAGCGCGCCGTGGTCGTCGCCGACGAGCGCGAAACCAACCAGCGCAAGCTCCTCAACTTTGGACACAGCGCCGGACACGCCGTCGAGGCCTGCGAGCACTTTGAGCTGGGACACGGCAACTGCGTGTCGATCGGCATGGGCATCATCACGCGCGCCGCGGCCCTGCACGGCGTCTGCGATGCCGCACTGCCCGGTCGTATTGAGGAACTCTGCGCCCGTCATGGCCTCACGACCCGCTGTGACCTAGATGCCGATACCGTCTTTGCCGAGGCGCTCCACGACAAGAAGCGCGCGGGCGACACCATCGACCTGGTGATTCCGCACGGCATTGGCCGCTGCAGCATCGACCGCACACCGCTTTCCACTTTCCACGAACTCATTGCCGAGGGCCTCGGCCAGAAGGGAGACGCATCCGCATGCTAGCCCGCATCACCCCGTCCCCGCTCAAGGGCACCGTTCCCGCCATCGCGTCCAAGTCGATGGCGCATCGCCTGATCATCTGCGCTGCGCTTGCCAACGGCGAGACGCACGTCACCTGCAACACCACCTGCGCCGACATCGAGGCCACGGTGCGCTGCCTTACGGCACTGGGTGCTCGCATCGAGACCGTCGAGGACGGCTTCCAGGTCCACCCCACCATGAAGAGTGTTGAGTTTGGCCTGCTCAAGGCCCTTGCCGGCGGCACGCTTGACTGCGGTGAAAGCGGCTCCACGCTCCGCTTTATGTTGCCCGTCGCCTGCGCGCTGGGCGCAGAGGCCACGTTTGTGGGTCAGGGACGCTTGGGCGCCCGCCCACTCTCCCCGCTCTCGGACGAGATCATCGCCGCCGGCTGCGACCTGCAGGGTCTGGGCGGTTTTCCGCTCAAGACGAGCGGACGCATGCGCCCGGGCACTTTTGTGCTTCCGGGCAACGTGAGCTCGCAGTATATCTCCGGCCTGCTGCTGGCAGCCCCGCTGCTGGCCCAGCCCTCCTGCGTGCAGGTATGCGGCCTTATCGAAAGCCGCCCCTACATCAACCTGACGATCCAGGCCATGAAGGCCTTTGGCGTCGAGGTCAACGTCGAGCGCATTCCGGCCACGGACTGCCAGCTCGAGGTCACGAACTTCCGCGTGAGCAGTGGCTCGTACCGCACGCCCGGCAGCGTAGCCGTCGAGGGCGACTGGTCCAACGCCGCCTTTTGGCTGTGCGCCGGTGCCATCGGCACCGACCCCATCACCGTCGAGGGCGTGTCGCTAAGCTCCGCACAGGGCGACCGTAACGTGCTTGCCGCGCTTTCGCGCTTTGGCGCCCGCATCGTGCGCTCCACCAACGCCGCCACCGTGCAGTCCGACAAGCTCGCCGGCTTTGAGATGAGTGCCCACGACATTCCGGACCTGGTGCCCGTCATCTCGGCCGTGGCCTCGTTGGCACAGGGCCGCACCTTTATTCGCGATTGCGCCCGTCTGCGCATCAAGGAATCCGACCGTCTGGTCACCACCACCCGCGAGCTCACCGCGCTGGGCGCGCAGGTGCGCATTGCCGGCGATGACCTCATCATCAAGGGTGTCGATGCCTTCACCGGCGGCGAGGTCGATTCGCACAACGACCATCGCATCGCCATGATGGCCGCTATCGCCGCGAGCCGCGCCACCGGCGAGGTCGTGATCCACGGCGCCGAGGCCGTCAACAAGTCCTATCCCGATTTCTTCGACCACTACCGCCTGCTGGGCGGCAAGGTCACACTCGAGGAGGAATAGCATGTCCTCGACCTTTGGCAACGTCTTGCACGTAAGCATCTTCGGCCAGTCGCACTCCCCCGCCATCGGCTGCTCCCTCGATGGCATTCCGGCGGGCATCGCTGTTGACCAGGAGCAGCTGCAGGCCTTCCTTGACCGTCGTGCCCCCGGTCGCGACGAGACCGCGACCAAACGCCGCGAGGCCGACGCCGCCCACATCATCGCCGGTGTGGTCGATGGACATACCACCGGCGCGCCCATCGCCGCGATTATCGAGAACACCAACACGCGCTCCAAGGATTACTCCGAACTGCGCCGCAAGCCCCGCCCCGGACATGCGGACTTCCCTGCGCGCGTGAAGTATCACAACATGCACGATGTCGCCGGCGGCGGACACTTCTCCGGCCGCCTAACGGCACCCCTGTGCATCGCCGGCGGCATTGCGCTGCAGGCACTCGAGGCCCGCGGCATTAAAGTGATGGCGCATGTAGCGCAGATCGGCGGCATCTCCGACCTGCCGATGGACGACATGGTCTATCGCGAGGCCGACCGCAAGGCGATCCTTACGAACGATCTGCCGTGCATTGACGCCGCCGCCGCCGGCCGCATGCACGAGGAAATCCTAGCCGCGCGCGACGAACTCGACAGCATCGGCGGCATCGTGGAGTGCGGCATTTACGGGCTTCCTGCGGGCATCGGCGACCCCATGTTCGATGGCATCGAGAACCGCATCGCGCAAATCGCGTTTGGCATTCCCGCCGTAAAGGGCGTGGAGTTTGGCATGGGCTTTGCCGTGGCCGCCATGCGTGGCAGCGAGAACAACGATCCGTATCGCATCGATGCCGAGACCGGCGAGATCGAGATCGAGTCCAACAACGCCGGCGGCATCCTGGGCGGTATTTCGACCGGCGCGCCCGTCATGTGGCGCATGGCCGTAAAGCCGACGCCCTCAATTGGCCGCGAGCAGCAGACGGTGGACATGGACGCTATGGAAAATGCCGAGCTCTCGGTCCACGGCCGCCACGATCCCTGCATCGTCCCCCGAGCCGTCCCCGTAGCCGAGGCAGCCGCCGCCCTTGCCATCTGGGACGCCCTCCTCGAAGACGCCGCCCAGCGCTAACTACCCACCCCTCAACATCCCCCGACACGTGAAAGGGGTCTCCATGGACCTTGCTGACATCCGCCAGGCCATCGATGGCATCGACACCACGCTCCTCAACAGTTTTGTCGAGCGCATGGACATTGCCACCGAGGTCGCCAAGTCTAAAATCGAGATGGGCAAGGCCGTCTTCGACCCCGCCCGTGAGCGCTCCAAGCTCAACAATCTCGCCAGCCGCGTGCCCGAGCGCTACGAGGCCCAAGCCATCACCCTGTTCCGCCTCCTCATGAGCATGAGCAAGGCCGAACAACAGCGCTACATCAACGAGCTCAAGGGCATCACCGTCTCACAAAAGGCCCACGCCACGGCTGCAGCCTTTGACACGCCTTTCCCCCAGACGGCTAGCGTCGCCTGCCAGGGCGTCGAGGGCGCCTATAGCCAAATTGCCGCGTGCAGGCTCTTCGACGTGCCCGACATTGCGTTCTTCGAGACCTTCGAGGGCGTTATGCGCGCCGTGCGCGACGGCTTCTGCGAGTTTGGCGTGCTGCCCATCGAGAACTCCACCGCCGGCTCAGTCAACGCCGTCTACGACCTGCTCGCCCAGTTCGACTTCCACATCGTGCGCTCGCTGCGCCTCAAGATCGACCACAACTTGCTCGTCAAGCCCGGCACCAAGCTCGCGGGCATACGCGAGGTCTACAGCCACGGTCAGGCCATCGCGCAGTGCGCTAGCTTTATCGAGGCGCACGGCCTGCACGCCACCAAGTACCCCAACACCGCCATGTCGGCCGAGATGGTCGCCAGCTCCGAGCGCACCGATGTTGCCGCCATCGCATCGCGCAGCTGCGCCGCACTCTACGGTCTGGAGGTGCTGGAGCCCAACATCCAGGACTCGGACAACAACTACACGCGCTTTGTCGTCATCAGCCGCGAGCCGCGCGTCTACCCCGGCGCCAACCGCACCTCGCTCATGATCACCACAGCCAACGAGCCGGGCGCGCTCTATCGCGTACTCGAGCGCTTCTACGCGCTCAATATCAACCTCATCAAGCTCGAGAGCCGTCCCATCCCCGGGCATGACTTTGAGTTTATGTTCTACTTTGACCTGGACTGCCCCTTTGGTAGCAAGGCCCTCGACGACTTGCTCGACTCCATCGATGACGTGTGCGAGAGCTTCACCTACTTTGGCAGCTACACGGAGGTGCTCTAGATGACCGATACCGCCGCAACCCGCCCCTACGGCGTGCTGGGCCGCGTGCTGGGCCACAGCTACACCCCGACCATCTACAAGGAGCTCGCGGGGCTCGAGTACGTACGATTTGAGCGCGAGCCCGAGGATCTTGAGGCCTTTATGACAGGCGACGAATGGGAGGGCACCAACGTGACCATCCCCTACAAGCGCGCCGTCATGGACTACCTGGACGAGCTGAGCCCACTCGCCGAGCGCATGGGAAACGTCAACACCATCACGCGCCTGCCCGACGGCCGCCTGCGCGGCGACAACACCGACTACTTCGGTTTCCAGTGCTTGGTTGAAGAGCTGGGCGCCCAGGTTGCCGGCAAGAAGGCCCTCGTGCTCGGTGCCACCGGTGGCGCCGGCACCACTGCCAGCATGGTGCTCGGCGACCTGGGCGCCATCGTCGTGCCGGTCGGCCGTACGAGCGAAGTCAACTACGACAACATCGCGCAGCAGTCCGATGCCGCCCTGCTCGTCAACTGCACGCCCGCCGGCATGTTCCCCCATTGCCCCGACGCGCCTTGTACGCTCGAGGGGCTCGATGCGCTCGAGGGCGTCATCGACATTGTCTACAACCCCGCTCGCACGGGACTCATGCTCGAGGCCGAGCGCCGCGGCATCCCCTACATCGGCGGTCTGCTCATGCTCGTGGCCCAGGCGGCGCAAGCCGTCGAGCGCTATACCGGCCAGGTCACCCCGCGTGAGCGCATCCTGGACGTGACAGAACGCTTGTCACGCCGCGAACAGAACATCGCCCTGATCGGCATGCCGGGCTCGGGCAAAACCCGCGTGGGTGAGCAGATCGCCCTGCTCACCGGCCGCGAGCACATCGACTTAGACGCCGCGCTTGAGAAGCGTCTGGGCATGCCCTGTGCCGACTATATCGTCGAGCGCGGCGAGGAGGCCTTCCGCGAGCAGGAGACGGCGGCGCTGGCCGACATCTCCAAGCGTAGTGGCCTGGTGCTTTCCACGGGCGGCGGCGTGGTCACGCGCGACGAAAACTATCCGCTGCTGCACCAGAACAGCCAGATCGTGATGCTCAACCGCAAGCTCGAGGAGCTCGCCCACAAGGGCCGCCCCATCACCGCCCGCGACGGAATCGATAAGCTGGCTGAACAGCGCATGCCGCGCTATCGCGCTTGGGCCGACCACATCATCGACTCACGTGACTGCGCTGCCAACACCGCCCATGCCCTCCTCAACACCCTCCCACCCGCTCTCTAATCAAAACCACCACAAAGGGGACAGGCACCTTTGTGGTGGTTTTCCAACCGCAAAGGAAGCAGCCATGAAAGCACTCGTCATCAACGGCCCCAACCTCAACATGCTCGGCATTCGCGAGCCGGGCATCTATGGCAACGACAACTACGACCGCTTAGTGCAGATCTGCCAGGAAGCTGGCGCCGCACAGGGCTTCGACGAGGTCGAGGTTTTCCAGTCCAACCACGAGGGCAGCATCGTCGACAAGATCCAGGAGGCCTACGGCAAAGTCGACGGCATCGTCATCAACCCCGCCGCCTACACGCACACGAGCGTGGCCATCCTGGACGCTCTCAAGGCCGTCGCCATTCCCGCCGTGGAGGTACACATCAGCGCCGTAGAGACGCGCGAGGACTTCCGCCAGGTAAGCTACGCCCGCCTAGCATGCTTCGCCACCATCACCGGCGAGGGCCTGCAGGGCTACGCGCATGCGCTGGAGCTGCTGAAGCAGCACCTCGAAAAATAGGTTCACGGGCCAAGTTATTCGCCTCGATACACGGCAACAACGACCTTTGCCGGCGGCAGCGACCTCGCTGCTGCCGGCATTTATTTACTGGCATATAATCGTTGCAGTCACGTAACGTCTGGAGACCCGCATACTGAGCATTCACCTGGGAGATTACCCCGGTTCAATTTATGATACCGAGACCTATTTTAGGAACTCGTACCTGGATTCATGGTTCGAAGATCCCATGGCCGCGCAGATCATTAAAGGCGTTGACGGATCTGAACTCGTAGGCCCCCACAACATCATAAGCAAGCAGCTGGGCTCGATTACCCCGCTCGAGATATCCGGTGGCGTGAAGACGCTCTTGTTGGTACGCAATCTTCCAAACATGGTGTTCAACGCATCGACCTGCGGAGATAACTGCGCCCGGTGGCTGCTCAAGATTGGTAAAGAGCAAGACGTCCTCGTAACCCTTTACCACATCATGAAGTTCCCTTGGAAGCGTTTTGAGATTCGCATCGAAAACGACGGGCGCATCGTCAGGAACATGCAGGAGTTCGTCGGCGCCACCAACGACTTTTTGGATGTTGATGAGTAATGAAGGGAACGCATACCGTTGTCGTAGAGCGTGCAAAGGTCAAATACACACTCACCTTTAAACGCAACATTTCCTTCATTCGCGGCAATAGCGGCACGGGCAAAACGACGCTCATCTCGATGATTCGCGACTACAACGACCGAGGACCGGAAAGCGGCGTTACACTCAGCTGCGACGTGCCCTGCGAAACGCTTTCCGGCAGACGCTGGGAGCGCGAGCTGTCGATCATCGAAGATTCGATCGTCTTTCTAGATGAGGGCAACGAGTTTATTTACTCAAAGGACTTCGCCAAAGCCGTAAACGGCTCGTCCAACTATTATGTTTTGATATCTCGTCGTGATGCCAACGAGCTCCCCTACAGCGTTGATGAGATTCTGAAGCTAGTCAACACCACAAGCAAAACAATCAATGGCCGCAAGAGCGACAAGCGTTTTTACTCGGTAACCAAACCGCTTTATACCCACACGGCAAACATGCTGTATCAGGACCTTAACGTAGGGTTCGACAATCCCGATGCCGTGATTGTCGAGGATAGCAAGTCTGGCTATCAATTCTACAGCGCCCTTTGCAACCGACTGGGAATCCCCTGCTATACCGCTACCGGCGTAGCAAACCTAAAACGAACAATTCACGACTGCCCCGAGCAAAACATTCTTGCCATAGGAGACGGCGCAGCGTTTGGCCCCTACATCGAAAAGGTGCTGGGACAGCGCGTTTACAAGAACGTTCGCTTGTTCCTCCCGGAATCATTTGAGTGGACACTTCTGCAATCTGGCCTCATCCCCAACAACGATATCCCAAAGATTCTCGAGGACCCCTCGAACTACATCGAGAGCCGCGACCACCTGAGCTGGGAGCGGTTCTTCACCGACGTATTGATCAAGTACTCTGCAGACACTCGCTACGTCTACAGAAAGGCACGGCTCAACGAGCAGTACCTAAAGCCACAGGCGATGGATGCAGTTGCAAGCATCTTGCCCGAGTGCCTGAAGGCATAATGGCAGTGGGGAGGACCAACTTGGTCCTCCCCACTGCCATGGAAACCCAGCACACGCAATAGCTGCCGGCAAGAGCGGCAACTGTCGCAACCACAAACCCATCCACGCGGCGGCTCGAAAGCTCAAGCCCACTCAGCGCGGCAAGGACAAGCCAAGTGACACCGGCTCCAATAAACAGCAGGGGCTTGCTCACGCTCGGCTCGAGCCCCCCTTGGCGCGCCGTATAGCCAATCCACATCAGCAGCACAACAGCAGCTCGCGCCACGGCTTCGGCCTAAACGTATACCCGGCAAGAATAAAGAACACCTGCATGTGAAAAAAGCCCAGACCACCAAGCGGCCCGGGCTTAATAAACGATGGTGCTCCATGGCGGATTCGAACCGTCGACCTTGGGATTAGAAGTCCCCTGCTCTATCCAACTGAGCTAATGGAGCAAATAACAGCACGCCCAAGCAAGCGCAAGCCTGTCAGGCGCAAGTAATTATAACCTAGTTGAACTGCTCACGGTACGCCTTGCAGACCTTATCGACCGGGCCGTCCATGCGAAGGTCACCCTTCTCAATCCAAACGGCACGCTGGCAGATGCGCTCAACCTGCTCCATGGAGTGCGAAACAAACAGAACCGTCACGTCGCCGCTCTGGATAAAGTGCTGGATACGGGCCTCGCACTTCTGCTGGAAGAACACATCACCGACGGAAAGTGTCTCGTCAACGATCAGGATGTCAGGCTCAGTGATCGTTGCGATTGCAAAGGCAATGCGCGCAACCATGCCCGAGGAGAAATTCTTAAGCGGCATGTCGACAAAGTTCTGAAGCTCAGCGAACTCAATAATGCCGTCAAAGTTGGCATCGATGAACTCCTTGGTATAGCCGAGCAGGGCACCGTTCAGATAGATGTTCTCGCGGGCGGTCAACTCGGGGTCAAAGCCGGCACCAAGCTCAATCAGCGGCGCGATGTTACCGTGCACCTTAACGCTGCCTTCGCTAGGCTCAAGCACGCCAGCGATAATCTTGAGCATCGTGGACTTGCCGGAGCCATTGGTGCCGACCAGGCCCACGACCTCGCCACGATGAATATCGAACGAGATATGCTTGAGCGCCCTAAACTCCTCAAAGAACAGCTCGTGCTTGGCAAGCTTGATGAAGTACTCCTTGAGGTTGGTCAGCGACTCGGACGCCATGTTAAAGATCATGGTGACGTCGTCGACCTCGACAGCCAGAGGCTGCTCGCTGTAATCAACAACAGATTCAGTCATCACAGCACTCCTTAGATGTAGAGGATAAACTTGCGCTCGGACTTATGGAACACGGTGTAGCCAATGACAAGCGCAAGGACCGCCCAAGCGACGCACATACCAAACGTCAAAAGCGAGGGCGTGGTCTGGAACAAGAAGATATCGCGCATAAACTGCAGGTAGTTATACATGGGGTTCGCATACATCAAGATACGCACGAGATGCGGCATTTGCGCAATATAGTCAGTCGTCCAGAAGATGGGCGTAATATAAGTCCACGCCGTAATGACGACGCTCCACAGATGCATAACGTCGCGGAAAAAGACCGTAAGGGCAGAGAGCATCATGCCCAGGCCCATGCAGAAGCACATAAGCAGCAGCAGGCAAACCGGCAGCAGAATCAAATGCCAAGAAGGCATAACGCGGAACCACAGCATAACGATGGCGACGGCGACCAGCGAGAAGGTAAAGTTGACCAGCGAGAAGAGCACCTTCTGCACCGGGAAGACCCAGCGGTGCACCTTAACCTTCTTGAGCAGAGGGGCAGCACCCACGATCGACGTCAGGGCCTGGTTCGTAGACTCGGACATGACGGCAAAGGTAACGTTACCCACGATCAAGTACAGCGGGTACATCTCGGGCGTCATTGAGCCATTGCGGCCCTGGCCAAAAATCGTCGAGAACACGATGGCCATGACGATCATCATCAGCAGCGGGTTGAGCACCGACCATGCGACGCCCAGAACGCTACGGCGATACTTGATCTTAAAATCCTTGGTAACCAGCTGACGAAGGATAAACGCGTCCTTCTCAAATTCGTTCTTAGCAAACGTCGCAGGCAGACTGCGAGCTTCTTGTTGCTTTGTCTGATCCGACACGGATGCAACTCCTTTACTCGTAATCGTTGACAAACGAACAGTATAGACCCGACGGCCATGCAAACGATTCGCGCAACAAAACTGGAGAACTAACCCACATCTTAGGATGCCAAGCCCAAACGGCTATACTTTCAAGGATTGAATGTATAAGGAGCATTGAGTGAATTCTGAATCCATCGCCGTCATCATCCCCTGCTACAACGAAGCCCTCACGATCGGCAAAGTCATCGACGACTTTCACCGCGAGCTTCCGCAAGCGACGGTCTATGTCTATGACAACAACTCGTCGGACGATACCTCACGCATCGCCACCGAGCACGGCGCCACGGTCCGCTTTGAGCCCCGTCAGGGAAAGGGCAACGTGTGCCGCCAGATGTTTCGCGATATCGACGCCGATTGCTACCTGATGGTCGACGGCGACGACACCTACCCCGCCGAGGCGGCAAAGGCCCTCTGCGAGCCTATCCTCAACGGCGCGGCCGATATGACCGTAGGCGACCGCCTTTCCAACGGCACCTACGCCGAGGAAAACAAGCGTGCTTTCCACGGCTTTGGCAACAATCTGGTCCGCGCCATGATCAAGTGGATCTATGGCTACAGCTTCGATGATGTCATGACCGGCTACCGCGCCATGAGCCGCCCGTTCGTTAAAACCTTCCCTGTGCTTTCCGAGGGCTTCCAGATCGAAACCGAGCTCTCGATCCACGCCGTCGACCACCGCTGGCGCATCAAAGATGTGCCCATCGAGTACCGCGACCGTCCGGAAGGCTCCGAGTCCAAGCTCAATACTGTGAGCGACGGCATTAAAGTCGTCGCGATGATCGGCACGCTGTTCAAGGACTACCGCCCGCTGAAGTTCTTCAGCCTCGTCGCGCTTCTGTTTGCGGTGATCGGCCTCGCCCTGGGCATGCCCATCGTTGTCGAGTATTTCCAGACCGGCCTCGTTCCGCGCTTCCCCACCGCAATGCTCGCCGCATCTTTCATGTTCCTTTGTGGCCTGAGTCTCGCGACGGGGCTTATCCTTGATTCCGTTGCAAAGGTTGAGCGTAAACAGTGGGAGGTCAACGTGTATAACACATATGGCTGCAGCATTCCCTCCAGCGCAAATAAAAACGAGAGGTAAGTCGCATGCCGCTCATTTCCATTGTCGTGCCGTGCTACAACGAGCAAGAATCGCTTCCGATCTTTCTTAAAGAGTTCGACAACGTCGTTCGCACCATGACGCAGCAAGACCCCGGCATCTCCTTTGAGGCAGTCCTCATCGACGATGGCTCGGCAGACAAAACGCTCGCCGTCATGAAAGCAGAAGCCGCGGCGGCGCATCCATACGCCATCCGCTGGCACTCTTTCTCGCGCAACTTTGGCAAGGAGGCGGCGCTACTCGCCGGACTCCAGCACGCAAAGGGCGACTATGTCGCCACCATGGACGCCGACATGCAGGACCCGCCCTCGCTCCTGCCGCAGATGTACGAGATCCTGCAGACCGAAAACTACGATAACGTCGCCACACGCAGGACCACCCGCGAAGGCGAGCCTCCCATCAGGTCGTTCTGCGCCCGTATGTTCTACAAGATCATCAACCGCATTTCCAAGGCCGACATCGTCGACGGAGCACGCGATTTTAGGCTCATGAAGCGACCTATGGTCAACGCCATCATCTCTATGGGCGAATACAACCGATTCTCCAAGGGCATTTACGGCTGGGTTGGCTTCAAGACCAAATGGCTCCCCTACGTAAACGTCAACCGCGTGGCCGGCGAGACCAAATGGAGCTTTTGGTCGCTGCCCCTCTATTCCATCGACGGCATCGTCGCGTTTTCCACGGCGCCGCTCTCCCTCGCCGCCCTCACGGGTATCGTTTTCTGTCTCATCGCCATCCTGGGATTCGTCGTCATCCTAGTAAAGACGCTTGTCTGGGGCGATCCCGTCGGCGGATGGCCGTCGCTCGCCTGCCTCATAACGCTGTTTGGTGGCATGCAGCTCCTGTGCCTAGGAATCATTGGCGAGTACTTGGCAAAAGCCTACTTGGAGGCCAAGCGCCGCCCCATCTATATCATTCGAGAATCCAACGAGGAATCTGATGACACGGCCCAATAACAGCACGCTCAAGAATGTGGCGTTCTACGCCGCCTGCTTCGCATTTTCCGTCGCACTCTATGTCGCACTTGCAGTGGCAGGGCATGTCTACCCCTTTGGCGACAACTCGTTTCTCACCAACGATCTCAAATACCAATACATCGACTTCTTTGCCTGGTTCCGGCGCGTCCTTTTAGGCGAGGCAAGCCTTCGCTATTCCTTCTCGCAGGGACTCGGCATGAACACATGGGGGCTCTATAGCTACTACCTCGCCAGCCCCTTCAACCTGCTCTGCGCGCTGTTTCCCGCAGACAAGCTGACGCTCTTCGTGTTTGTTATCTCCGCGCTCAAACTGGGCTGCATCCACATCAGCAGCGCTTGGTATGTGCAAAAGCGCTTTGACCTACCCAAGCCCGCAGCATTCCTGCTTTCCCTCTCATTCACGTTTTGCAGCTGGACCATCAGCAACCTACGCAACCCGCTCTGGATCGATTGCCTCATCCTGCTGCCCATCTGCGCCTACGGATGCTACGAGCTCATCCGCAAGCAGCGCATGATCCGCCTCGTCATCGCAACGGCGCTCAATGTCATGTTCTGCTGGTATACGGCCTACATCAGCATCCTGTTCCTCTGCATCTTCGTATTGGTCGAATTTGTCGATTATGTTGCAGAAGAAGGTTTTAGCTGGAAGCTCATGCTCGATCGGGCCCTGCGATTCGCCGGGGCTATCGTGCTTGGACTGCTTCTGTCCGCCTGGACCTTTTTGCCGACCATCCTTGCCATGTCCAAGGGCGGTCCCGTTCTAGCACTCGGCCCCCTACTTAAAACCAACCTCAAGTCGCTCATCAGGGGCTTTCTTCCCTGCATGTGGGTAAGCAACGAAAGCACACCGCAGTTCTATTGCGGCATCGTCATGATGCTGCTTGCGGTGAGCCTGCTGGTTAACCGCACGGTTTCGATCAAGACGCGCATCGCAACACTCGTCGTCACGATAATCCTGGTCGCAAGCTCCGCTTTGAGCCCACTCGAGTACATCTGGTGCGGCATGCGCGTTCCCAACGGCTTCTACTCGCGCACGGCTTTTTTGCTGAGCTTCTTTGCGCTGTGGGCCGCAGGACACGCGCTGCAGGCGCTCAAAAACCAGCCCAAATTGCGTCAAGCCTATCGTCCCGTCGTCATCATGCCCCTCCTGGCACTAACCGCCATTGAGTTGTTTGCCAACGCCCATGTTATGTGGAACCAGCTGTACACAGGCTATTCCGAAAAAGCTAACAGCGCCTATGTCGCCACCGCAACCGACACTATCACGACCATTCAAGACCAGACTTCGGCGTCGTTCTATCGCATTGACCGCACAACCACACGCGTCGACAGCGCCGCCCTCAACGAAGGCCTGGCGCTTGGGTACAACCAGTTGTCTTCGTATTCGTCTGCCAACAACCCGCAGGCCATCGCACTGCTCAACTCCCTTGGATACAGCAGCGTCGGCGAATTCTCGACCCGTTATGCCGAGCCCATTCTCGCCGTCGATGCCCTACTGGGAGTCAAGTATGCCATTCCTGAGAACGCACCTGCGGGATACGTTTCGGCCAAGATGAATCAGGCCAACTCCACAAGCGCGGTGTACGAGAACCCCTATGCGCTCAGCATTGGCGTCGCAGCCTCAAGCGATATCCAAAACAGCACGCTGAAAAACGAGAACCCCTTCGAAAAGCAGAACGACCTCTACAGCAAAATCCTAGGCCGCGAGGTCAATCTCTATACCAAGATCGAGGCCGCGAGCACGGAGAATAGCGATAGCTTAAAGCAATGGAGCGTTACTGTTCCGGCAAGCTCCATCGGGTATCTCTACATCAACAAAGATGCGACCGCCGGCAGTTATTGGCCCGTCGCCCTCACCATCGACCAGCGAACAATCAAAAACGAGGCTTGGAGATTCGACAACAATATCCGACAGATTGCAGGCGCATCGGACACCCCGAGCCAGCATACGGTGGCAATCGGAGTCGCAGAGGGCTATACAGACATGCCCCAAGACAATGAGCCGGTCTTTTACGCCCTCAATCTGGACGTTTTCGAGCAGATTATTAGCGAGCTTAAGACGAGCGAGTTTATTCCGACGGTTTTTAAGGACGGAAGGATCGAAGGCGAGTATACCGCCAAGGAAGACGGCAACCTGCTGCTGAGCGTTCCGTACGATGAGGGCTGGAACGTAACGGTAAACGGAACCGCCGCAGAACTAACGCCCGCCGCCGATAAGGGCCTGTCGTCCCTGAACATACAGAAAGGCGCGAATAGGATCGTGATGACCTACAAGACCCCGGGCGCCTTTACGGGGCTTGCAGTGAGTCTGGCGACCGCCACCGCCCTTGTTGCAGCGGGGCTATACGCCAGGCATAAGAAAAGCCGCCGTTAAAGAACGGCGGCTTTTACTCTCGAAAAGTTAATAGCGGCTAGAGCGTCTTGAGGTACTCCCCCAGCTCTTCCTCCCAGTCGGGGGTGTGGAAGCCGACCGACTCGAGCCTGGACAGGTCGAGCGCGGAGTGGACCGGGCGCGGGGCGATAGGGCCCTCGGCGCTCGCGTAGTAGTCGGCGGTGCTGACGGGGACCACTTTGTCACCGTTGCCGTTGGCGGCCTCGAAGACGTCGCGGGCGATGTCGGCCCAAGACTTGACGGCGCCGGAGCCCGTGCAGTCGTAGGTGCCGTAGGGGGCGTGCGTCCCCAGCACGTGGAAGATGGCCCCGGCCATGTCGCGCGTGAAGGTCAGGCGTCCCAGCTGGTCGTCCACGACGGTGACCCGCTCGAGCCCGTCCTCGGGGTCGGCGACGCGGTCGGACAGCCCCTTCATGGTCTTCACGAAGTTGTGCCCCTCGCCGATGACCCAGGAGCTGCGCATGATGTAGTGGCGGGGGCA
>NZ_QRMJ01000006.1:0-18236 GCF_003473245.1 Collinsella sp. AM09-41 | reverse complement strand
GGCGGGGGCCCCCTGCCACGGCGATGTCGCCGGCTGCCTTGGTCTGGCCGTAGACGGACAGCGGGCTGAGGGGCTCGTCCTCGGTGTGCACCTCCGCGGTGCCGTCGAAGACGTAGTCGCTGGACATGTGGACGAGCGTGATCCCGTGCGCGGCGCAGGTGCGGGCGAGCAGGGCCGGCCCGGTCGCGTTGGCCTTCCAGGCGATGGCGCGGCCCTCGGGGGTCTCCGCCCTGTCCACGGCCGTGTAGGCGCCGCAGTTGATGACGGTGCCGTAGAGCGACCAGTCGTACTTGGAGTAGGCGTCCGGGTCGGACATGTCGAAGGTGTCGATGTCGCAGAAGTCGAAGTCCTTGGCGACGCCGCGCTCCTCGGCGAGCGCGCGCACCGCATGGCCCAGCTGGCCGTTGCAGCCGGTGACGAGGGTGCGCTTCGGCGCCATCGGGACGACGTCGGCGAGCATCGGGTGGTTGAGGTCGGCCTCGGAGACGGTGGCCTCCTCCAGCGGGATCGGCCACTCGATGGCGAGCTCGGGGTCGGCGAGGTTCACGAAGGTGTAGGTCCTCTTCAGCTCGAGGGACCAGTGGGCGTCCACCAGGTAGGTGTAGGCGGTGCCGTCCTCCAGCGCCTGGAAGGAGTTGCCCACGCCGCGCGGGACGTAGATGGCCTTGGACGGGTCCAGGGTGCAGGTGTAGACCTTCCCGTAGGTGGCGCTGCCCTCGCGCAGGTCGACCCATGCGCCGAAGACCGAGCCGCGGGCCACGGAGATGAACTTGTCCCAGGGCTCGGCATGGATGCCGCGCGTGACGCCGCGGCTGTCGTTGTAGGAGATGTTGTTCTGGACGACGCGGAGGTCCGGGATGCCCAGGGCGCACATCTTGGCGCGCTGCCAGTTCTCCTTGAACCAGCCGCGCGAGTCGCCGTGGACGGCCAGGTCGACGACCTTGAGGCCCCCGATGCCGGTCTCGGCGACGGAGAGGTCCTTCTCGAATGCGATGTCTGCCATGTCTCTCCCCTCCTACTGGCCCTGCGCGCGGTAGCGGGCCTCGGTGGCCTCCTTGGCCGGGCGCCACCAGGACTCGTTCTCGACGTACCAGTCGATCGTCTGCTTCAGCCCCTCGGCGAAGTCGGTGTGCGCCGGCCTCCAGCCCAGCTCGCGCTGGAGCTTGGTGGAGTCGATGGCGTAGCGGCGGTCGTGGCCGGGGCGGTCGGCGACCCAGTCGAAGTCCTCGGGTTCGCGCCCCATGGCCTCCAGGATCATGCGCAGGACCGTGATGTTGTCCCTCTCGCCATTTGCCCCGATGAGGTAGGTCTCCCCCGTGCGGCCCTTGGTGAGGATGTCCCAGACGGCGCTGGAGTGGTCCTCGGTGTGGATCCAGTCGCGGACGTTCTCGCCGCGGCCGTAGAGCTTGGGGCGCACGCCGTCGATGATGTTGGTGATCTGCCTGGGGATGAACTTCTCCACGTGCTGGTAGGGGCCGTAGTTGTTGGAGCAGTTGGAGATCGTGGTGCGCAGGCCGTAGGTGCGGGTCCAGGCGCGCACGAGCATGTCGGAGCTGGCCTTGGTGCTCGAGTACGGGCTGCTCGGGTGGTACGGCGTCTCCTCGGTGAACTTGGCGGGGTCGTCGAGCGCCAGGTCGCCGTAGACCTCGTCGGTGGAGACGTGGTGGTAGCGGATACCGTGCTTGCGGACGGCCTCCAGCAGGCGGAAGGTGCCCTCCACGTTGGTGCGCAGGAAGGGCTCCGGGTCGGCGATGGAGTTGTCGTTGTGGCTCTCGGCGGCGTAGTGCACGATCGCGTCGTGGCCCGGGACGATGCGGTCCAGCAGCTCTGCGTCGCAGATGTCGCCGACGACGAGCTCGACCCTATCCTCGGGCAGGCCCGCGATGTTCTCGGGGTTGCCGGCGTAGGTCAGCTTGTCCAGGACGGTCACGTGGACGTCCGGGTGGTTGTTGACCACGTAATGGACGAAGTTGCTGCCGATGAAGCCGCAGCCGCCCGTGACGATGATGTTCTTGGGTTCGAAAATCTCAGACATTATTCTCCTTATTTACGCAGCTTGCTGCTCAAGGCGTGCCACAAGCTGCTCTTCGGAATGGACAAACTCAAACGGTTCGTACTCGCCATATGCGGAAGGACGACTGATGGTAACGAGCTGAAGATCAGAAGTGCCAAAACGACCCTGCACCCTTCGCATCATCTCAACAAGCTCCTTGCCTGGTTTAACGGCCATCACAAGCGAACCTTGCTTAGAAAACCACTTAGCAACCAGATAGCGCATCAGTCAACTCCCTTCTGAACTCAGCTTCATCATGAATCAAACCAGCCTCGTAGCGCATTCGCAAGAAGGCACCAATCAACGAATTATAGGCAAGTCAACCAATGCCGATTGGCCTTGATACCACTCATTAGCTTTAAAGAGCTCAGCAAGCAGAAGATCCCGATCAAAATAATGCAGGTTCTTCTTAAGCGATATCCCCAGCTCGCTTTTATAAGAAAGGGATGAGAGCAGCTCGACGGAGAGGCCATCGCGCTCCAGAATATCGGTCATCACTCATCCCCTTTCACCAGGCAATTAGTACTCGCGCGGGCTGTTGACGATCTCGCCGGCGGCGACCTTCTTCAGGTGCTGCCCGTAGACCGACTTGCCGTAGGCCTTCGCTGCCTCCTCCAGCTCGGCGGTCGTGATCCAGCCGTTCTCCCAGGCGATCTCCTCGGGGACCGAGACCGGCAGGTCCTGGGAGTGCTCCACGGCGCGAACGAACTCCGCGGCCTCGTGGAGGCTCTCCATGGTGCCGGTGTCCAGCCACGCGTAGCCGCGGCCGAGGGTCACCACGGACAGCGTCCCCTCCTCCAGGTACATCTGGTTGAGCGTGGTGATCTCCAGCTCGCCGCGTGCCGAGGGTTGCACCTCATGAGCCTTAGCGGCGACATCACCCGGGTAGAAGTACAGGCCGGTGACGGCGTAGGAGCTCTTGGGCTGAGCGGGCTTCTCCTCGATAGAGACGGCCCTGCCCCGCGCATCGAACTCCACGACGCCGAAGCGCTCGGGGTCGTCGACGTGGTAGCCGAAGACCGTGGCGCGGCCCGACTCGGCGTTCTGGACGGCGCGCGTCAGGTGGCGCGACAGGCCGTTGCCGTAGAAGATGTTGTCGCCGAGCACGAGGGCGCACGGCCCGCCGTCGATGAACTCCTCGCCGATGGTGAACGCCTGCGCCAGGCCGTCCGGCGAGGGCTGCTCGGCGTAGGAGAGGTTCACGCCGTAGCGCGAGCCGTCCCCGAGCAGGCGCTCGAAGTTGGGGAGGTCCGTCGAGGTGGAGATGACCAGGATGTCCCGGATGCCCGCCAGCATGAGGGTGCTAAGCGGGTAGTAGATCATGGGCTTGTCGTAGACCGGCAGCAGCTGCTTGGAGGTCACGAGCGTGAGCGGGTACAGGCGCGTGCCGGAACCGCCGGCGAGGATGATGCCTTTCATAAAAATCCTCTCGATTGACAATCGTTGAGCAAAAGCCGCTGATTACAGATGCATAGTTAATTAAATTATACGCACCGGCAGCAACCTCCCCGTCTTCTTATTTAAATCGGACAGCAGAAACACGCAACTCTTTCTGCATTTCTAGCGAGGCAACAAATGAAAAAGTACAATGAGCAGTGTCCAACAAACGAAAGGCAAACAATGCGAGTCGAAACAACCGGAGTATGCAGAGGAAACTGGAAAATCTACCAGCAGCTTAAGATTGAAGGCATCCATAAAGGCTCCAGCGTAACAGCCCAGGCGGCTACAGACGATAACCGCTGCTTGCCTTTATCCCTCCTAAAATTCCGGGACAATAGCTGTGATTCGAACTCATACGTCCTTGTAATCCCCGATCCCGATGCTCGCGCCATCAAAATTGAGTTTAGCGAAATCGGCCAAGACGGTCGTACCCTGAGCAGCGACTCCCTTTCGCTAAATTGCAAGAACATCAAATGGGAGTCGCGCCTTAACTACAAAATTAAACCTGACATGTGCAGCAAACTCCGAAACTACGATGACGTTTCAGAGTTTGACATGGCAACGATTGATTTTTGGCAATGCATCGAAGATTCAAGCGACTATATCCTTAGGTGCACGGTGAGAACACCTTATCGTAGCGACTCCAAAATCAAACTGCGTTGCCTCGATCGAGCCCTCAATGAAGTTGATTTGAGCATCGTCAATTTCGGTTCGAATGTAACAAGCGTTGGATTTACGTCCGAGAAAAAGCAACTTGAAACGCAGCTCTCGATTCGCATGCCAAAGGCGTTCGATCGTTACTACTTTGTTATTGACGATCAAAATCACCCATCATTCAGTGCATTTGACTGCTTAACGCCCGATAAATTAGGCTTGCTTCTTGAGGAGACCAACTTTCTCTTTACCCACGCGCAGTTTGACCCCGAATACCCCGAATGGTTCACGGAGCATAAGGCAACCATCGGCGCTTTGGAGAAGCAGAGAAAAATCGTCTTCGACTGCGCTCCGAAGTTCAGTATCATTGTCCCTCTATACAACACGCCCATTTCGTTCTTTAACGATATGGCCGAATCCGTAAAAAACCAGTCTTATGCAAACTGGGAGCTCATCCTAGTTAATGCAAGTCCTGACAATCAGGAACTGAAGGCACGCGTTGAGCAGGAGACGGCCCACGACAACAAAATTAAATCAATTAACCTTACCGAGAATAAGGGCATTTCCGAAAATACGAACGCCGGCGTTGCCATCGCTTCGGGTGATTTCGTCTGTTTCTTTGACCATGACGACATTCTTGAACCGGACTTGCTGTTCTCATATGCCGAGGCAATTGAAAACAATAATGATGTCGATCTTCTTTATTGTGATGAAGATAAACTCATGCCCGATGGGAAGCTAGCGCAGCCGTTCTTTAAGCCGGATTTCAATATCGATCTGCTCAGAAACAATAACTATATCTGCCATATGCTTACCATCCGTAAGTCTCTGCTTGACACTCTAGAACCAAACACGAAAGAGTTCGATGGAGCACAGGATCATAATCTGACTCTCCGCGCCGTGGAAAAGGCAAGGAAAGTTCATCATGTTGCAAAGGTTCTATATCACTGGCGCCTAAGCGAGACCTCCACCGCAGCAAATGCCGATAGCAAGCCGTATGCCACTATCGCAGGTATCAAAGCGGTCCAGAGTCATTTGGACAGGCTTGGGCTCAATGCGAAGGTCGAACAAGCGCGTCGCCCCTTTACATATAAAGTAACCTACGCTGTGCCAGATTCCCATCCACTCGTGTCGATTATCATTCCGACTAAAGACCACGCCGACATTCTGGACAACTGCATTAAGTCAATTGTTGAGAAATCAACGTACGACAATTACGAGCTTGTCATAATCGAAAACAACAGCACGGAAAAGGCGACGTTCGATTATTACGATAAGTTGCAAGCAAAAAATCCTGACATCGTTCGTCTTGCAACTTGGGAACACGAATTCAATTTCTCCAAGCTCATGAACTTTGGCGTTGCTCACGCCAAAGGTAACTATCTCTTGCTGTTGAATAACGATACTGAGGTAATTACGCCCAATTGGATTGAGACCATGCTTGGCATCTGCGCACGTGAGGATGTTGGCGCAGTTGGTGCAAAACTCTATTATCCCGACAACACTATTCAGCACGCAGGCTTATGCGTCACTGGTGGCGTGGCTGGACATCTTTGCCAAAGCATGCCAAAGGATAACTGGGGCTACTTTGCACTCAACGATGCACAACAAGACTTCAGCGCCGTCACTGCAGCTTGCATAATGACCAAGCGTGGTGAATATGAGAAAGTCGGAGGTTTCACGGAAGAGCTTCAGGTTGCATTTAATGACGTTGACTTTTGCTTAAAGCTACGCGAGATCAACGACCTAATCGTATACACACCCGAAGTCGAGCTCTATCACTACGAGTCGATTTCTAGAGGCGTTGAAAACAATACGGAGAAGCAGATTCGCTTCCACAAAGAGGTCGCATACATGAATTATCGCTGGGCCAAATACTACGTCGAAGGCGATCCATACATGAATCCAAATTTAACTGTCGAGGAACCAATTAATCGTTACTACCATCTTTAAACCGTCGTTTACGATAATCGGGCATTGAAATAACTTTCAATGCCCGATGTCTTTTAACGGCGAAAAATTGATTTTAGCACCGAGGCTATTGAAGCATCTTTACTCGCATCTAAAACTGAGTCTACTTGGCTGAAGTTCACATGGAAATGAAGCTTACCGAACGAGATATCTCTATTTAGGTCATTCACCGATTCGGAAGCAGAAGGCGATATCAGCTGAGTTATCTCACCCAAAAATAGTGATTGATTAGTTATGACATCAGACGAATAAAGATGGATATACAGAATGGACTCACTGCTGATTTGAGAAGGCAATGATATGTCCATTTCCAACTGATCGCGATTGCGGTTAAAGTCAATCCATTTCAAATCCGATTGATCCGACCTGAGCCAATAAGCCGCTCGTATTAATGTATGAGAATCAAAGTCTATATTCATGAAAAGCGTAATGGAGGCATGATTTGCGCAAACAGGAGTTTGGGCATCAGCGCTAATCTTATAGTTAATCAAAGCGACGTCACGCGATAGTTGAGCTAGCTCGTCATTTATAGAAACAGGAAGCGTCCTTACATCAACCAAAGTGTCGCCCTTAGGTTTAACTGTATTGTTCTGATAATTAAAAACAGCATCGAGAAACATTTGATTTTCTACCTCAATTGAGGCCAATTCGCTGCAATCAACCTGTGTCTCATTTAACGAGCTTAATAGGGCGGAGGCGATGCCCTCAGGGCTCGTTTCAGAAAAGCGTATAGCATTAGACTTAAAATCGTAAGCAGTGTTCTCTCCAAACACTTCAACGACATTAAGGCCAGAAGCAAGCATCTCGAAAGGTAAACGAGATGGATTGCTAGCGCTGAGGGAGATACCGACAGAGCACCGTGAATACAAATCAGCGCATTCCGATGTTGTCAGAACCCCCAACTGATGAATCCGGTCCGAATCGGTAGAGACCTTCTGATTGCTACCGTATAGATAAAATGAAACACGAGAATCATAAGTGCATACAAGCTCAATAGCCTTGATGAGCATGCCAGAAAGACGCCGATCTTTGCCGGGTTGATAAATGGCGCAGACGGAGAAGGGCTCTCTATAATTCTTATTTGCAGCGTATAGCTCCAAATCAACGCCAAAATCGCAAAATGGAACCGACAACGGATAATACTGCGAGACCTTGGAAGAAAGCCAACGTCCGATTGTGATAGGCTTCAAATCTAAACGATAGGTATTTTCAGCCCTTAAATAACACTCCCCCATCGGATAAAACCAAGGTTCATAATCTTGAATGAAATACAATTTAAGTGGAGTTGATTGAAAAGCAACGAATTCGGCAGTTGGCCAAGCGGTCGCGATAGCGATGTCAAAGTTGCAAGGTATTGTGTGCTCAACTCGAACCGATTTGGGTTTGTAACCAAACCAGAGATAAATCTGTTCAGCAACAGTTCCCGAGCTCTTATATGCCTCAGAACCAGGAAGAATGAAGAAATGACATTCAAAACCATGCTGATCCAAATAGCTAGCTTTAGTACAAATTGTCCTAAAACCGCCCGAGCCTTTTTCTGGAGGTGAGATAACCCACGCAACTCTATTCATAATCAACCTACATGCAGGTAGCAACACTAATAAAGCGAATTAGATAAATACAATTCATTGAGCAAATACCGAGCAAAACTAAAGTAGCTGAAATCCCCCTATATTTAATTGCGCGACTTCTCAATCCAAATAGCAAAGCAGGTAGCACAGGCAAAAAATAGCGCCCCTGAACACCCTGAATGACACTCTCATTATTGAAAGTCCACCCTAGCCACATAGAAGCAATGGAGCCAAGCGCAGCGACAGCAAAAGCACCTATAAACATAGCTGGAAGGGGCTGATTGAGAAAGGCATCCTCGTCTTGAGAATCAATGCAACAGATAAAACCACAGACAAGATATGGAATCATATAAAAAGTAGGCATACGAAGGTTCTCTTGGAACCACCCCAGGGAATAACCCAAAGTCGTTTCCCAATAGAAATCACCAAGCGAATCTAAGGTGCGGCAAAAGACCATAAAGCTATTTCTTGGGTGAAGCAGGATATCATTCAAAGAATAAAACTGCCCAGCTTCACCTCCACGACTAGAGGAAGTTGACTGAGAGACAAGTCCACTCACAGAGGCAAGGCGCAGGACTAGCACGGAGGCTGCAATTACGAATATCAAGAGATATTTGCTTAGCCGTCCTTTGTTTACGTCTTCAAACTTATCCAATGGAATAAATACGGCCATGACAATCAAACCGCAGTAAATGACTTTACACGGAGCCAGCAGTGCAGAGACGATAAAAAACGTAATAATATGCCTAATGCCAATTGAGCGATCTTCTCCAAAGAAACCACGCATCAAAAAAGCAAATACGAGCAGCGAAAGAGCAATGATTCCTGAATCATATGAATAAGAAGCAGCAAGGTGAAGCGTCATCGGCAGTAAAGAGACGAAAACGATTACCGATTTGCCTTTTGGCGCAATCTTATAAGCATGAAATGCGCAGAAACAAAAAACGGCGATTGAGCCTATTCTACCTAAATAGAAAACCGGATAAGCTCCGAGCCCTAAAAGTAGGCCAATTTGAAGTCCGATAACGGAGCCGATTTTTGCCGGAACATTTTCAGCTCCGATGGAGAAAGCTAAATCTGAAAATGAGACATATTTGCTGGACTCAAACCACGAAAAATGGTTAAAGATAGAATCAAAAGAAGAAGAGCTGATTAAACTACTCGATAGTTTCGAATATAAATTCAGATCAGCTTCTCTCACTAAAAACGATCCATCAGCTGCCACTCTTGAGTTAAATGGCAAGCTGTCAACCAACCAATAAGTTGAAAAATAGTGATGCCCCTCATCTGGTACGGAAAAAGGCGGGAACAGAAAGCAGAAGATGAGAGAAAAAAGGACAAGTACTGCTAGAAATATCCATTCATTTCTTAGAGTATCCCTGTCCCGTAGGTAGCAGAAACCCAGAACAACAACAATCGCAAGCGAGACAAACACTACAAGCGCGACAAGCGTTCGCGGATTATTCAAATACCAAAAAAGGGAATAGAACAGAAACAGCGTAATAAGAAAGCAAGGAAACAGCTTCCCATTAAGTGATTTAATCATATCGATATCCATTTGGGCCCATAACTCAGCATTAAACAACGATTGGCCTAGATAATATCAAGGCCAATCGAAGAAAACTAATGTATTTTCTAGCAATTCCTGGATGCCATAATTGCTTTTATCTTATCAGCGTTTCCCCACACTCCAGGGGAATCATATGGCCGATCGGGAAAAGCGCCGTACTCAAGCGAAATATTCAGCTCATTATCCTTAATAAACTGTTCCATTTGAGCGGCAAGGGAAACTGGGTTACCAGAGCAGCAATTGATGATACCGTTGATCTCATCTTGCAGGACTGCACACGAGATCATATAGGCCAAATCCTTAACGCTGGAAAAATCAAATTTGTTTTTACCAGTCGTAAAGGGGAATGTAGTTTCACCGGAACGAGCAGCTCTCAACAGCTTTCCGAATACAGACTGAGAACCCTCATCATCGCCGAAAATATAATAACCTCTGAGCCACTGAAGGTTGAAACCCTTTAGGGAAGCCTCCTGAAACATAGTCCGTCTTAAGCAGTCTTTTGCAATCCCATACAATGACTGTGGGTTGCAGGGCGTATCATCACAAATAGCCCCCTCCCAATAGCCAACCTCATGCATGGAACCCATTACGGCAAGGTGCCTTACTCCATAGTCAGCCATCTTTAAAAGGAAACTATAGTGACCGGACAGATCGGCAATGTGAGTTTCCGAATTATGGTTAAACCCATTTCTCCACGCAAGGTGTAAACAGACATCAGGAACACAGGACAGATAATTCGACGGAGAAAACTTCGGATCCAAAATATTAGCGGAGATAGTCTCATCAGCATCATCGCCGACATATGGATTAACGTCAGCCGCAATAACATGAACATTCATGTTATTGAGAGCAGCAACAACATGTTTGCCGATATACCCGTTAGCGCCTGTAACAAGAACCGTTTTCACGACTATAACCCTTTCTTAAGTCTGCAATTACAGATTATTACTATTCTCGCTGAGTGCATAAACACGATTCACGGCTTTTGCAATAGGCTTCGGCCAAAGGCTAGACAGTATTTCGAAATCTTCGCCCTTACGAATGTCCTCACCCAAATTTAGGGAAGTTGCCGATTCAGCATAAATGCGATGTCCGACGAGCGGTTCGGGAATATAGACGAATCGTCCTTTGACCATAGCTAAATCAACCCATGTTTTATAATCACAAGAATTTTTAAACGTGGTATCGAAAGGGCTTGGCCCAACGTTTTTCTTAACCAGAGTTACTGCAGGGCAGCAAATTGAATCGCCAAATGAAAGGATTCTTTTTTTCAAGAACACCGAATTATTAAGAAAGGCAGATGACAGAGGCGAATTCATGATCCTCTTAATTTTAAGAAGAGAGTTGTCATACACCCTTTGGTCATTACGGAGTTCAAAATAATCCGTGAAAGACAGGAGCGATTCGGACTCATCGTATTTATTCAAAGCGGCAATAGTGCGTTCCAAAAATGACGGATCATAATAATCGTCTTGATGAGCCATGGTGACGAGCTTAGTACCAGCCGAGTTGTAACCATAATTCCAATCATCACCCGCAAGATGCGGATGAGGATTGACGACCATCTCTATTCCAAACTCCGAGCAAACATCTTCAAGGTATTTACTCGGCGTGGAGGTGGACAAAATAATGTTTCCTCGTACTGTTTGGTTCATCAGGGATTGAATCGTTCCCGAAATATAAGGATTCTCCTTATATGCGCAAACAACGAAACTATGGTCTGAAGCGGTAAACATAAATCACCATCTAATTTATTGGAATCCAAGACTGGGACTCAAAATCATATCGTTTAATAGGTTGGGCCGGAGCACCAACCGCAATAACATTATCGGGCAAAGATCGCGTCACAACCCCTCCAGCGCCAACAATTGTCCCATCTCCAATAGAAACTCCCGGAAGAACGCAAACATTCTCACCTAGCCATACGCGATCACCAATACGAACGCCCTCAGCAATGAGCTTCCTTTCCGCTGGAACGGATAAAGGCGTATCCGATCCATATGCTCCATGGCTCGTATCGCTAATAAAGACTTTTGAAGCAAATAGGCAGTCATTGCCAATTTCAACACAGTCGGAAGATACAAGGTGCACATTATCACCAATTTGGCAATTATCGCCCATAGTAATAAGGCCTTGTTCAAATACTTCTATTCGGCAGTTTCTCCCAGTAGATAATCCCTTGCCAAAGTGAAATGAAGACTTTCCCCTAATAAAAATAGGGCGACGAACAAGCTTAGCACCCGGATAGCAAACAAGGGTAAGAAAAAAAGACCACGCCATTCTGCAGATATCGGAAAGCGAATAATGTTTGAGATCGTTAAAGATGCTGTTCATCATGAGTCCTTTTAACTTTATGGAATGTAACGAATAAATCAATAAGACAGATTAATAAGCCAATCCCAAAAGAAACAACAACTGCAATATTGATACCGTTGGCACCATATATCACAAACAGAATCCCACAGCCTACGAAGGCGACCAACAATGAGCAAACATTAGCAATGAGGGCAATGTTTAAATGACGCATGACAGTCAATATATCAAAAGAAAAGGCAAATAAAGTTGTAACTAAGGTTGCGAATAACGCCGGGGAAAGCAGGTAAACGCTGGACTCAATTGAGGAACCATACACAAGCAGTAAAACTGACTTACCGATTAATTCACTCATCAAAATGGCGACAGCACCGATGCAGCAAATTGCGAGTAGAGTTCTAATTACAAACTGCTGAAACTTACGATAGTCGCGCTCGGACCAACATTTTGCAGCATTTACGAGAAGAGGATTATATAGGTATGACGCAGCAACCTGAACCAAAACTGTTGGAGTTGCAATTGCGGCATATTTTCCAAGCTCAGCATCTCCATAGGCAATTCCAAATTTTTGCCTGATGATTGAAACAACTGATCCGTAGCAGACTAGCGTCACAACCGCCGGAAAGAACTTTACAGCAAGTTCACCAATTGTCGATAAATTAATTTTTGGAATAACTGATTCGAACTGACTGGCAGCCCTAAAGTCAAATAGCCAGGTAATCAAAATACAGCAAATAGAGATTCCAATTAAGGCAAGGGGCAGCGTAAGCCCAAAGGACAACAACGCAATAAAGAGGCCAAGGCAGATGACACCACGAACCCCTTGCGAAATCCCTATGTAGTCCATTCTCAATGCACGCTGTTCTATTGCGTAAAATACAGAGCAGAAGGCTTCATCCGCTTTAAACAACAACCATGCCAAACAGGTTGAAAAAGAAGTTATCGGCGATGTTAAAAAGAGATATATCAAAACAGGAATCACACCAGCAAATACAGTGAAAAACCTAAAAGCAATATATTGACCAGAAGAATACTCGTTTGTTAAGTCAGAAACTTGAATAGTCCTCATGTTATACGTGGCAAGGGGATAATAAATATTTCCAAGAGCCATAGCAAATGCAAGTCGACCGGAATTCTCGTAATCATTTGAAAAGATTACGACCGCAATCGTCATAGCCCACATACAGGCTTGATAAATTAGACAGCCTACTGAATTCCAGAGCATATTTTGTTTTGTTGATAAGGTCAAGTTTGTTCTAAACACCAATAATTCCCACTATTAATAATTCGACCCATAGATATATTTATAATAATCAAGAGTCTTTGCGGCGGTTTTACTCCAGGAGAAATCTAAGACCCGCTTCAATCCTTGACTAACTTTCTGCTCGAACAGACATGATTCACATAAGAGCGAGTTTATCGAGTCAACGACGCCATCAACGTTTGATTCCTTAAGCAGCAAGGCCGCATCGCCCGCAACTTCAGGAATTGAGCTGATATTCAGCCCAATTACAGGTAGCCCTGAAGCCATGGACTCAAGAACTGGAATACCAAACCCCTCATACTCTGACAAATAAAGAAGGGCAATTGAACGATTAAAGATATTTGAAACCTCAGCGGCTGAAGGATAAACGTAGTTTGTAAATCTACCTGGTATCATCTCATCAAGCAAATTGCGCTCGTCATCATTTAGCGAAGCACCAATAATTCGCAACTCTACTTGCGGAACCCTTGCGACAGCCTTAACGGCTAACTCGAAATTCTTATATGCAGATTTACGATTGCCGATAAAACAAACGGCATTTTCTCTTTTCAGATTAGGGTCATAGTTATAGGAAGAATCATCATAGCCTTGATGAATGATCTCGATCTGCTTCGAATTCGCTTCGGGTATATAGTTGAGCAAATCTCGACGTGTGCTCTCCGAGATGCAAATAATACCGCTAGCTTTTAACGCCGCCTTCTTTATCTGATAAAAGGAAACGGCTTTAAGAAGACCTTGATACTGATTCATGCAAATAAAATCATGAACCGTACAAACGTTTTTAATGTTTGACGATTTTGGAACACGAAAATACGATGAGTGCAACAAGCCATCTTCGGGAATATCTAGTTTTTTAAACTCATCAACGCGAAGAGGCGATTCGCTTTGAATAATACGCTTCGCGCCCTCAAGCGACATTTTATTTCTAACTTCATTTTGTCGAGAGTCATTTCGTTCAAAGATGGTGACATCGAACGATGTATCTAGAAGCGCAGCCTTGACGATGCTTTCCCAATAAATGGATCCTCCGCCGGTCTTCTGCAAACTAAAGACCAAATTATCTAAATACAGAGGAATCTTATAGCTCGTCATCATTACATCCACCATTTCCGTTATCAAGCTGATGCTTAAGCAAGGCAAGAGCTTGAGATAGATTCTTGATCGCCTGTTGTTGTTTGCTAACTGTAGAGCTCAGAGAGAGAACCTGTAAAAGGAGAAAAAAGATAGCGATAAAGAATAGAAAATTAGAAGTGAGCTCGAAGCCAAGGCTAAAAGAAAGAAACGTTAGCACTGAGGGAAAGCAAGCAAACAGAATCAAAATAATAGAAAGGACAAACCACAGCAACGCATACTTCAACTCGAGCTTCTCTTTACGAATCAACATGAGCACGTAGAAAGCAAGTACGAGAACGGTGATAATTGCTAACAATCTTGTCGTCATAAGAAATCCTACTTTGAATGAGATGAAAACCAAGAAATAGCCACCGATAGGGTAACTTTTATCATGTAGTAAACGCTCGAGAAGCCACCGATGGATGAGACACCGCCTTGTCTCTCTTTCATTATCACAGAGACCTCGCCCACCAATAACCCGTTTGACAACGCGTACGCAATAGACTCTGGCTCAGGATAGTCAATGGGATAGTGCTGAGAAAATAACTTGATGGCCTTCTTGCCGGAAGCACGAAAACCTGATGTAGGATCTGTGACAGTTTTCCCTGTAAGCAGCTTTAAAAAGAAAGTAAACCACATTATTCCAATTCTCCTCATAAGAGTCGATTGGAAGCCGTCGGTTTTAACCTTGAAGCGAGAGCCTATAACAAGGTCACTATTGGACATTTCCATTTCTTCAATTAGGTCATGGATATATGCCGGGTCATGCTGGCCGTCACCATCAACTTGAACGTCAATATCATACCCGTATTTAAGAGCGTATTTATGGCCAGCCTGCACCGCACCACCAATACCTAAATTCTGTGGTAGATCGATAACATTTATATGATGCTCTAAACAAACATCAAAGGTATTATCGGTTGACCCGTCATTGATAACAACGTAGTCGTAACCGCAATCGGAAACCGATTGAACGGTCTTAACAATATTAGCCGACTCATTGTATGCAGGAATTATTACTAGAACTTTTGAGTTCATCAATCGATGCCCTTTACTAATTTAAACGGTCTGTTTAATCTCAACGCAAACTAAATCCAAATCGGAAATTGCATTGATTTTATAACTAGTATCGTGGTCGTAAACAAAGGAAACGCCAGGATGCAGTTCAATCTCTCGATTGTCCGTCTCTAAATATCCAGTTCCGTCAGCCACGACTAAACACGAATAGACGTTAGTCAGAGAAGCGCAGTCAATTGACTCCGATTGTTTTACCTGGATTCTTTTAATTTCACCCTTTGATTGACCAGCCGACTGATGGGAATCCAATACGCTATAACGCCCCCACGATGACGATTCAACCATTGGACAGTCACGGGCAGCCGACGAGACAAGCTCCTTTATATGGGCACTCTCCTCCTTACCTGAAACAAGAATGCCATCCTGGGTAGCAACTACAACAGAATCACTTAGTCCAGCAATAACCATCGGCAGGCTTGTCTCATTGATAACATGAACGTTGTTACACGTATTCCAGTCGACGGATGCTTCCCCCGAAACAGCAGCGTCCATTTCATCCGTGAGCGTATTCCATGTTCCCAAGTCTTTCCAAGTACCGGAATAAGAAATTACGCCAATCCTCGTGGCTTTTTCAACAATCTCATAGTCAAAACTGGTTTTCGGAAAGAGTCCATAGTGGGACAGCATGTCTTCATAATTAGAAGGAACGTAATACTTTTCAATTGTTTCATGAAGAAACCTGAGCTTAAAACCAAATACGCCACAGTTCCAGAGCGCATTTGCGGATATATATTCCTTTGCCGTTTTCTCGTCAGGCTTTTCCCTAAAGGACAGAACGTCCTTCACGCCATCTTTCTCTGATTCTGCCGGAAGGATATAACCGTATTTCTCAGAAGGATAGGTTGGTTCCACTCCAAGCAAAATAAGATCTTTATTGGAGGCGGTAATCGCCTTGGCTAACTGAGGAATTTTGTCGTAATAAGCTTGGTCGGCAAAAGTGTCAATTGGCATTACGACAACGGGGTCATCATCGGAAGCCCCTTGTTCTAACAACAAATTTGCGCACGCAAGCATGATGGCAGGTGCGGTATCTCGTCTTTCAGGCTCAGTAACCAGCGAATATTGGCTCGGAATTTGCATCGATAGACTATCAGCCTGCACGGAACTTGTAGCAATAGTAATATCGATTGTGGCATCGACTTTGCAAATCTGCGAATAGACGCGTTGAACCATGGAGATATGGTTGCCATTCTGATCTCTCAGAACCTTTAAAAACTGTTTCGATCTTGCAGAGTTCGATAGGGGCCAAAGACGAGTCCCCGATCCGCCAGAAAGCAGAATTACATGAATATTCTTTTCACTCACTTGTTTAATCCTATCGTCAACAAGTGCAGATACGTTACTTACAAGCTCATCCAATGAATTACGGCAATCTATTTTCGAATCTCCCCTTGCAAAGACATAAACTTTGAGCTTCGGCTCAGTTCCGGAAGGACGAAGTATCACCTTTGCTTCCCCCTCTAAACATAATTCAATTACATTAGATGGCGGGAGTATTTCATCGCTCAAACATCTGTGCCCATTGCGAATAGATGGACCAAAAATACCATGGCTATAGTCATTAATGTGCTCCACCTTAAAACCACCTATGCTGGCGAGGGCAGAATTCCTAAAACTATTAACCACATAGTTAATTATGTTATTACCTTTGGTTCCTTCCAGCGTCCAATTAATCTGCTTGTTAAGCGAGTATCCAAAGCGAGCATATAGATCTTCGAGAGCATCAAACAAGGTCATGCCCTTACGCTTATAAAAAGAAGCCATTTCGCAGGTCAGCGCAACCGCATTAATGCCATCTTTATCTCGAACATAAGAGCCCTTAAGGTATCCACAGCTCTCTTCGAAGCCAAACATGAACCGATTGGCTTCGCCCTTCGCCTCGAGAGAGTCGATTTGCTCACCGACATATTTAAAACCAGTGAGAGTTCTACGGAGCTCAATTCCATAGTTCAGCGCAATTGAATCTGCAAGAGGATCAGAGACAATAGATGTAACGGCTAAAGGATTATTTAGGCTATTATTGGCTGCCAAATAATCTAACAGAAGTAATCCAAGCTCATTGCCGGAAAGCAACTTCACGGAGCCAGCTTCTCTTGCGGCGACGCCGAGGCGATCGGCATCCGGGTCCGTCGCAAGAAACAGATCTGCACCACAATCTTGGGCAAGCGCGATGCCTTCCTCCATAGCAGAGGCATTTTCTGGATTAGGCTTCGGAATTCCGGGGAAGGTACCGTCATCTATACGCTGCGATTCAACAAGATGGTAGTCGATGCCAAGATAATCAAACATTTTAATTGCATGACGGAGGCCCGTTCCGCCGAGAGGCGAATAGGCCACGCTAAGATTAGAGCAGTCACGGAGCGCAATCTCGTCTAAGACATCACCCCAGTATGATTCAATTAGCGAATTTGGGATCCAGCGAACGATTCCGGACTTCAAAGCAGCATCGAATGAAATCTCATGCACATCATCAAACGGGTCAACAAGCTCAATTTGAGACTGGATACTTTTAGCAAGAGAATCGGTTGCCTGATCTCCGGTGTGGCCATAAACCTTATAACCATTGTATTCCATAGGATTATGCGATGCGGTAATACAGATGCCTGCATCGCACCCCAACTTTCTCACAGCATAGCTCAGCAGAGGAGTTGGTTGATATGTCTTAAACAAATGGCACTCAATGTTATTACCTGCCAAGACGCATGCGGTTTTAACCGCAAAATCATGGCTATGGATTCTCGTGTCATAGGCAATCGCTACAGATGAGCGATTCGACTTTGAAGCATGATTTAGATAAGATGCAACCCCCTGCGTCGCCCTTCCAATGGTAACCGCATTCATCCTGTTAGGGCCAACGCCCATCAAACCGCGAATACCGCCCGTGCCGAATGACAAATTGCATGCAAAACAGTCGTCGAGATACGACCTGTCGTTAAGGGCGGAAATCTCCCAGTCTTCAAGACTACCTTCGAGCTCGACCAACCAATCGTTAAGAGTGCGATTCAATTCCAGCTCCTTGAAATACAGATTTACAAAATGAGGGCATCCTCAGTTATTAGAAGAATGCCCTATTTTACAACCAAATAGACGATGACTTGAGGGGTCTAAAAGAGATCTAAAAACAACTAGACAAGAGCTAATGCTTCGATTTGAAACTCCAGGACTGCGCGGCGGTACCGTTGCCGGCATAGAGCTGGAGCCGGTTGCCGT
>NZ_QRMJ01000005.1:0-150787 GCF_003473245.1 Collinsella sp. AM09-41 | reverse complement strand
TCGGAAGGCACGTGCAGACCTTTCGTCATGGCCTCCTACCTTTCTTTCGGGCCTTTCGGCCGAATCTCTCAGCACCCTTCCGTAACGGGTGCTGCTTGCTGACAGCTCTAGTTATATCCAAATATCACCCGCACTTCCACCTCGCCCCCGAACGGTCAACAAAGTTCGATGAACGGTATATCGAATATGATTCCCCCATGATGCACTTCAGTTTTGTAAAGCAGATTTTCCTAGGTAAACGTTATTTTTTTCTAGTAAATCAAGACGAAACACTCAAAGTTATCCATGATTCAAAATTGCATAGCGAAAACGGTTTTCTGCATATAAATGACGCTTGCCCTCGATTCGACCTACATTCGATTATATTCAGCTTGCTATCATTCTTATTCATACATTCTCACCAGTTGTGTGAGGATATAGATCGCTTACTCAAAGCACCGGGCGTTAGTACTTCGGCTCGTCAGCGTTAGAAGTAGGTAAAGATACCGTTCGCACAATGCATCCGTGCCATAGGTCGACTAAATTGAGACAATAGAGAATAGTGTTAGGCTACCGTCCCCTGCGGGGACTGAACGGACAGATGAATATGCCGAGCAAAATCGAAAAAAAGCAAGCCGCCGCAAAGCTGCGCAAACCGCCGCGCGACTTCTCGTACACGCAGAACCGAGAGCTCAGCTGGCTGCGCTTTGACAACCGTGTGCTCGACGAAGCCTTCGATGAGTCCGTGCCGCTGTTCGAGCGCCTTAAGTTCGTCTCGATCTTCGAGTCAAACCTCGATGAGTTCCTCATGGTGCGCGTGGGTGGCCTGTCCGACCTGGCCGAGCTCAAAAAGCAACCTGTCGACAACAAGAGCAATATGACCGCCTCCGAGCAGGTCGATGCCGTCATGGCAGAGCTGCCCGGGCTCCTTACCCGCTGGGAGTCGATCTTTAAGAGCATCGAGGGCAATCTCGACACTCTGGGCGTTCACCGCGCCCGCATCGATTCGCTTACGCCCGAGGAACATACCTTTGTAACCCGCTACTTCCAGGCCTACGTATCGCCGGTCATCTCGCCGTTGGTCATCGACCCGCGCCACCCCTTCCCCAACTTGCGCAACGGCGCGCTCTATCTGGCTTGTGGCCTGGACGGCGTCACCGACGAGGAGAGCCTGCTTGGCCTGATCGAGATTCCCGCCTCGATGAACCGCGTGGTCGAAATCCCCTCGCCCACCGGCACCTACTCCTACATCTTGCTCGAGGACGTCATTCTCGCCTGCCTGGATAGCTGCTTTGGCTCCTATAAGCCGCTCGACCGCGCGCTGATCCGCGTCACCCGCAACGCCGACATCGACCCGGACGGCGAGGGCGTCGAGGAGGAAGAGGATTACCGCCAGCACATGAAGCGCATCCTCAAGAAGCGCCTGCGTCTGCAGCCGGTGGTACTTGCCGTCTCGGGCTCACTCGAAAAGTCAACGCTCAAGACCATCCGCAAGGCGCTCGAGCTTTCTCGCCGCTCGGTCTTTACCTGCGATATCCCCCTTGACCTGGGCTACGTCTTTGGCATTGAGGGCAAGATTCCCGAGCATCTACGCAACGAGCTGCTCTTTACGCCGTTTAAACCGCAGCCCAATCCCACCATCGATATGACCCGCTCCATCAGCGAGCAGGTGCTGCAGCACGACAAGTTGCTCTTTTATCCCTATGAGGCCATGAACCCCTTCCTGGACCTGGTGCACGAGGCCGCCTACGACCCCGAGTGCATCTCGCTGCGCATCACGCTCTACCGCGTGGCCAAACAAAGCCGCCTGTGCGAGTCACTCATCGATGCTGCCGAAAACGGCAAAGAGGTCACGGTGCTCATGGAGCTCCGCGCCCGCTTTGACGAGCAGAACAACATCGAGTGGGCCGAGCGCCTGGAAGAGGCCGGCTGCACCGTCATCTACGGCTCCGAGGGCTTTAAGTGCCACTCCAAGATCTGCCAGCTCACCTATCGCGAGGGCATGGCGCTAACGCGCCTGACGCTGCTGGGCACCGGCAACTTTAACGAGAAGACGGCCAAACTCTACAGCGACTTTATGCTCATGACCGCTCACCCCGGCATCGGCGAGGACGCCAACCTGTTCTTCCGCAACCTGTCGCTGGGCAACCTGCGCGGCGATTACCGCTTCCTGGGTGTGGCGCCCGTCGGACTGAAACCGCTCATCATGCGCGGGCTTGACCGCGAGATCCAGCGCGCCCTCGCCGGCGAGCCCGCCCGCGTGTTCTTTAAACTCAACTCGCTCACCGACCGCGAGGTCATCGACAAGATCGCCGAGGCATCGTGCGCAGGAGTCCGCGTGGACATGATCATCCGCGGCATCTCGTGCCTCAAGCCGGGCGTTCCTGGCAAGACCGAGAACGTGCATGTCCGTTCTATCGTCGGACGCTTTTTGGAGCATGCGCGCGTTTACGCCTTTGGCGTGGACTCGGACATGATCTATCTGAGCTCGGCCGACATGATGACGCGCAACACCGAGCACCGCGTGGAGATCGCCTTCCCCGTGCTCGACCCCACCTGCCGCGCCCTGGTGCACGAGTACATGGGCATGCAGCTGCGCGACAACGTGAAGGCCCGCAGCCTCACGAGCGACGGCACCTGGGTCCCCGTGGAGCGCGCAGAGGGTGAGAAACCCTTCAACTCGCAGGAAGCCCTGCTGGAGCGTGCCTACCGCAACGCCGAGGCCGCGCCCGAGCCCGTCATTGAGGCAAAGCCCGCCCCTGCTCCTAAGCCGCAGCCGGCCACACCCGAGGTTCAGAAGGTCCAGGCGACCGTCATTGAGCCCGAGCCCGCACCTGCACCTCAGCCCGAGCCGCAGGCAGCTAAGCCCGCACCCGAGACGAGTGCCCGTCGCGATAAGCCCGCCGGCAAGACCAAGGCCATCGAGCGCCATCGCCCCGGTCGTGTGCGCATGGGCCTGGGCCTGATCGGCCTGGGTCTTAAGACGCTCATTACCGGCAAGACGAAATAGTCGTTTGTAGAAGCAGTTTGTAGAAGCGCCCCGCATTTGAGGAAAGCCTCGGATGCGGGGCGCTTTTCCCTGCTACCATGGTGCGAGCAACAACACGAATGACAGGCAGGGATATGAAGCTCACTATAGAATCGATGACCTACGGCGCCGACGGGCTGGCGCACGCCGACAACGGCAAGGCCGTCTTTGTACAGGGCGCCGTGGCAGGCGACACCGTCGAGGCCGAGGTCGTACAGGACGGCAAGTCGTTCATGCGCGCCCGCACGACCGAGATTCTGGAGCCGAGCCCCGATCGCATTCAGCCCCCCTGCCCCTTCGTTGGCATCTGCGGAGGTTGTTCGTGGGGCAATCTCTCACGCACGGCACAGCTCGCCGCCAAGGAGCAAAACCTGCGCTCCACGCTCGAGCGCATCGGCAAGTTCGCTCCTGAGCAGGTCGATGAGTTGGTGCAGCCCATCTGCCACACCAAGGACGACTGGGGCTACCGCAATAAAATCGAGCTCGAACCGACCGTCGTCAACGGTCGCGTACGCCTTGGCATGCACGGTGTCGACCCCAGCAAAATCGTGACCGTCGATGCATGCCCGCTGTTCGATAAGCGCTTCCCGAAGGCGCTCAAATCGGTCGTCGGCGCACTCAACTATCTAAGCGGCAGCCATGACTTGGGGCTCGAACGCGTGGGCATTCGCGCATCGCGCCGCACCAAGGCGCTCGAGGTTGCACTCTGGACGCCCACAGGCTCTTTTCCGCGCTCGCAAGTCTCCCGCGTGCTGGCGGACGCCGCTCATCCCACGAGCATCGTGCGTGTGATGAGCAAGGGCGAAAAGAAGGCCCGTCGCGTCTCCAAGGTTGAGATGCTCGCCGGCGAGGGCTCCTGGACCGAGAACATCGCCGATGGCCAGATGCGCTTGTCTGCCCCGTCGTTTTTCCAGGTCAACACCAAGGGTGCCGAAATTTTGATTGAGCTCGTTATGACGGCGCTCGACCCGCAAGAGCACGAGCTTGCCGTGGACCTGTACTGCGGCGCCGGAACCTTTACCCTGCCGCTCGCCCGCCGCTGCGACTTCGTCGCCGCCGTCGAGGCCTACGGCCCGGCCGTGCGCGACCTGCGCCGTAACCTGGAGATCAACAAGCTTGATAACGTCGACGTCATTGGCGGAGACGCGGTGCGCGAGTTCCCCGACCAGGATGCCGACGTCTTGGTGGTCGACCCGCCGCGCGCAGGCCTCGCCCCCGAGGCGATCGACCTTATCGCCAGCACGAGTGCTCGCGATGTAGCCTACGTGAGCTGCGACCCGGCCACCCTGGCGCGCGATCTCAAACGCTTTGTCGAAGAAGGCACCTTCTCCCCCGTAAAGATCACGCCAGTCGATCTGTTCCCACAAACCTTCCACTGCGAGACCGTCGTCCACCTTAGGCGCAACTAGCCACTTAATCATTGCTCAGAAAAATCATTGGGAAATCGAGCGTGGCAAGCGGAGGTCTTCGGGGTATAAGACGGCTAATTGTATGCCGCCTATGAAAGGAACCCTCATGCCCAGCGTTGCCGTTCTCGCCGCCGATGGCTTTGAAACTATTGAATGCTTGACCATGGTCGATGTCATGCGTCGCGGCGGCGTGCGTGCCACGCTCGTCTCGATCATGCCCACGCGTGAGGTCGTAAGCTCGCTGCAGATCCCCGTGACCTGCGATGCGCTCTTTGATGAGATCAACTTTGACGAGTACGACTGCGTCGTGCTGCCCGGCGGCTTGCCCGGTGCCACCAACCTGCGCGCCGATCAGCGCGTCTGCGACGTGGTCTGCGAGTTCGCCGCGACCAAGCACGTTGCCGCCATCTGCGCCGCCCCGTTTATCCTGGGCGAGCTCGACCTACTCGAGGGGCGCCAGGCCACGTGCTTCCCTGGCTTTGAGAAAAGCTTCCCCGAAGGCGCCTATACCGGCGAGAAGGTTACGCAAGACGGCAACATCATCACCGCCAGCGGCATGGCCCAGTCGCTCCCCTTTGCGCTTGAGCTGCTGCGCACACTCGCCGGCGACAAGGCCGTCGAGAAGGTCGCCGAGGGCATTCAGCTATGATTTTGGCTTCGCAATCACCGCGCCGCATCGAGTTGATGCGCGAGGCGGGCTATGACATTCGCGTGATTCCCGCAGATATCGACGAAACGCCTTTTGATGGCGAAGCTCCGCTTACACTCGTCGAGCGCTTGGCGCGTGCCAAAGCCGCTGCCGTCACGGCCGAACATGCCGAGCCCAACGAACTGACCGTCGCGGCCGATACTATTGTCACCTTTGACGGCCAAATTTTGGGCAAGCCGGCAGACGGGGACGAGGCGCGCACCATGCTCCGCGAGCTTTCGGGCCGCACGCACCAGGTCGCAACCGGCGTCTGCATCGTTAAAGCCGGCGACGCTACAGCTCCGCATGCCGCCGAGAGCCTGTCGTTTGTCGATGTGACCGACGTGACGTTCTATGAGCTTACCGAAGAGCAGATCGAGCGCTATGTTGCCTCGGGTGAGCCCATGGACAAGGCCGGCGCCTACGGCATTCAGGGCACAGGAGGACGCATGCTCGTGCATGATATATCGGGCGACTTCTATAACGTGGTGGGCTTGCCCATCGCTCGCGTCGCACGCGCGATTCAAAAACTCTCGTAATTGCATCTGGCGCTGGGTATCCCCCAGCGCCTACAATTTTGCCGTACCGTACGGATCCCGACCGGGCATAAGGCCCGGCGGAAAACCGATAGGAGAACACATGGACACACTGCTCGAAGCCATCGATGTTTGCAATGTCGATGGCTTTTGCTTTGGCAACTATACGGACGAGGAGGCTGGCACCGGCTGCACCGTAATCGTGGCGCCCGAGGGTGCCACCGGTGGCGTTGACGTACGTGGTGGCGCCCCCGCTTCGCGTGAGACCGACCTGCTGCGTCCCGAAAACACCGTCGATAAGGTCCACGCCGTCTGCCTTTCGGGCGGATCGGCCTTTGGCCTCGAGGCTGCAAGCGGCGTGGCCCGCGAACTCGAGAGCCGCGGCATTGGTCTGCCCGTCGGCCCCACGCAGGTGCCCATCGTGTGCTCCAGCTGTATCTTCGACCTTGCCTTTGGCGACCCCACCGTTCGCCCCGACATTGAGGCCGGCATCGCCGCCGTGCGCGAGGCGCTCGACCACACCCCCACCAAGCTCGAACAGGGCAACGTAGGCGTCGGCACGGGCGCTACCGTGGGTAAGCTCATGGGCCCCGCCACCTGCATGAAGGCCGGCCTTGGCGCTGCCGCCGTGGCGCTCGGCCCCATCAAGGTGGGCGCCGTGGTCTCGGTCAACGCCTGCGGCAACGTTGTCGACCCCTTCACCGGCGAGTGGGTCGCCGGTATGCGTGCCGCAGCCGATAGCGACCAGATCGTCGACATGGAACTCGCAGCCTTTGCCGCCGCCGGATCCATGCAGATGCCGCTCGACCGCACCAACACCACCATCAGCTGCATCGTCACCAACGTGGAACTCACTAAGGCACAAGCCACCAAGGTCTCTCAGATGGCCGCAGACGCCTACGCACACGCCATCCGTCCCACGCACACTACCAACGATGGCGACACCATCTACACCCTCGCCAGCGGCAAACTGGGCGCCCAGGCAAGCGCCGTCGTTCCCCTAGACCTGCTGGGCATGCTCGCCGTAAGGGCCCTGGAAACCGCCATCGTAAATGGAGCCAAAACCGCCAAAACCTCCCACGGCATCCCCGGCGCCGCGAAGTAGCCTAACCTGACCGGTTGCCCGGTGGGGCTTGGTTATGTTTGCTGCTCTACAGTCCTGGCTCGCACGAAGAGCACATTAAGTGCTCTTCGGCTCGTGCGGAACTCGCGACAAACATAACCAAGCCCCACCGGGCAACCTACCAACCAGATTCTTTTCAGCCCAGGCCCCTATGTACCGCGCGTCGAAGATCTTCAAATTCAAATAACCTGACAATCGATTCTTATAGCAGAGGCCCCTTGGCCTTTAGTTTGATACAAGTTCCGCACGAGCCGGAAAGCACTTAATGTGCTTTCCGTGCGAGCAGGACTGTTCGCAGTAGCAAACTAAAGGCCAAGGGGCCCAGTCAACCTAACAGCAGCGATTACTCGGCAGTTAGTTGAATTTGAAGATCTTTGAGGCAAGACGGTATAGGCCGAGTGTGGTTTTGTCTCCGGCACGACCGCGGAGGTTAGTGAAGAAGCCGACCACACCGTAACGTGCACGACGATACATACGCTCGTCATAGGCCTTCAAATCATTCCACAGCGTCTTCAGACGCTCATCGGCACAATCCTCGTCGGAAAGCTTGGTGAGCACCGAGCAGATCGCCATCATCATGGTGAAGTAGCCCATCATGTACGAACGCAGACGCGACGACTCGACATCGCTGTACAGGTGGTACGACTCCATCATGATACGCGTAACACGGAACTGCTGGTCCAGACGCTTGACCATCGTGGCCTCGTTGACACTCTGGCCCTCGCGACCGATAAAGTAGCGATAGAGGTCGATGTCGGCGTAATAGATAGTCTTGCAACGCGGCAGCGGCACGTAAGCGTAGATGTTGTCTACATAGAACGTGTGCGGCGGCATAGGCAGGTTGGATGCGCGCAGCACATCCGTGCGGTAGCACAGGCTGTGCATGAGCAAGTTCTGGTCCAAGCGGAAATGACCGATCTGGTCCCAGGTAAAGATCTTTTTACGCGGCAGGGCAAACTTGTAGCCAATAGCGGTGTGCGTACCCTCGTAAACCTTCTCGTACACGTAGTTCGAGATAAACAGGTCGACGCGCTGATCGCGCTCCTCAAAGCCGCGCAGGATCGAAAGCATGGTCGAAAGGGCTGCGCCGTCGAGCCAGTCGTCCGAGTCGACGACCTTGTAGTAGGTGCCCTGTGCCTCGCGCAGGCCCGAAAGGACGGCGATACCGTGGCCGCCGTTCTCCTGGTGCACCGCACGGATGATACCGGGATAACGCGCCTCCCACTCATCGGCTTTAGCTGCCGTCTCGTCCTTGGAACCGTCGTCCACCACGATAATCTCGATATCGGTAGCGAAATTGCTCCCCTCCAAAATGGAGGTGATGCAATGGTCCATGTCCTTGGCGGCGTTATACGAGGGAATACCGAATGTTATGACTTTATGCATGGCAGGCGATAATCTCATCCGAAAGATCGAGGGCGGAATTGGTCACGGCGTCCATATCGTAGTAACGATACTCGGCCAGACGACCCACCGGGTGGAAGTTCGTCAGGTTCTGGACGCGCTCAAGATAGCGCTCATAGAGCTCACGGTTCTCGGGCTCAAGAATGGCGTAGTACGGCGTCTCGCCCGAGCCGGGCGTATAGGCCTTGGAGTACTCCTTCATGATGGTGGTCTTGCCGGGCAGGACCTGACCAGTCATGTTCTTGAACTCGGTGATACGCGTGTAATCCTCGCTCGTGGTGTAATTGACGGTGCCCACAGGCTGGAACTGGTCCATATCGAGCGTCTCGAACTTCATATCGAGCGTACGGTACGGCAGAGCGCCCAGGTCGAGGTTGAACAGCTCATCGAGCGGACCGGTATAAACGATCTCGCCGCCATAGACCTTACCGTCGATCTTGACGGTGGTCTCGTCGATCTCGAAGAGGTCGCGGGCGTCCACGTCGCAGAACACATCAATCAGATCGTGGTCGAGCATATGCTCGAACAGCGCGGTATAGCCGTCCTGCGGCATGCCCTGGAAGGGAGCCTGCGGGAAGTAGCGGTCATCGTCGCCCACAAAGACGGGAACACGGCCGGTGATCGAGGGATCGATCTGGTCGGGCGTCTGGCCCCACTGCTTCATGGTGTAATGCAAAAAGACGTTCTCGTAGACGTAATCAGCGACCTCGGCCAAGTCGGGATCGTTCTTCTTACGCAGCTCCATAATGGGCACCTTGACATCCTTGCCAAAGGTCTCCACGAGCTTCTGATACAGCTCCTCGCCGCGCTCGTCACCAAAGGCGAGCTTGAGACTCGCGTGGTTGAAGGGCACGGGCATAAGGGTGCCGTTGATGTTGGCGAGCACCTTGTGCTGATAATCCGTCCACTTGGTAAAGCGCGACAGGAAATTGTGCACGCGCTCGTTAAAGGTGTGATAGATATGCGGACCGTACTCGTGGATCAGGATTCCGGCCTCGTCAGTGCAGTCATAGGCATTGCCCGCAATGTGGCTACGGCGCTCCAAAACGGCAACACGATAGCCGATGGTCTCGGCAAGACGGCGGGCGCAAACGGCACCGGCATATCCAGCACCGACGACAATCATGTCGTACGCGCCGGCGTTAAAGCCTTCAGGCAGGCCTGAGGTAATCTGCATCGATACTCCTTGTCAAAAGCCACGGGCTCGTTAGCTGGGCTTTTCTCGAACATTCTTCGAGACATATTTATCAGAGCGATTATAGCGCTAATGCGTCCTATAATGAGCTTGCCACACAAGGAAAGCTCAAGCACCGCGGCGTACAAATTTGAAAGGTAAACCCGCTAGCAGCGGGTTTATTCGTGAACAGCCGGGTGCCTGGAGCTTAGTGAAACGCTTGTAAGGAGTAACATGAGCGATTTCCTTAACCGTATGAAGTCTGCCGCCAAGGCCGACCTTAAGACGATCGTCCTGCCCGAGGGCGAGGATCCGCGCACCATCGTCGCGGCCACCAAGATCATCGAGGAGGGCCTGGCAAAGATCGTCATCCTGGGCAACCCCGACGAGATCAACGTTCCCGGCGCCACCGTCATCGATCCGCGCAATGCCGAGAAGCACGAGGAGTACGCGCAGAAGTTTGCCGAGCTCCGCGCCAAGAAGGGCGTCACCATCGAGCAGGCTCGCGCCCAGGTGATGGACGCCACCTACTTTGGCACCATGATGGTCAAGATGGGTGACGCCGACGGCCTGGTCTCCGGCGCCTGCCACTCCACCGCCGACACCCTGCGCCCCGCGCTGCAGATCCTTAAGACCGCCCCGGGTACCAAGCTGGTCTCGGCCTTCTTCGTGATGTGCACCGACACCCCGCAGTTCGGCACCGACGGTACGCTGATCTTCGCCGACTGCGGCCTCAACATCAACCCGTCCTCCGACGAGCTCTCCGAGATCGCCATCGCCTCCGCTCACTCCTGGTCCACCTTTATGGGCAGCGTCGAGCCGCACGTGGCCATGCTCTCCTACTCCACCATGGGCTCCGCCGGCGGCGAGGTCGCCAAGAAGGTCCAGGAGGCCGTTAAGTTCTGCAAGGAGAAGGCTCCCGAGCTCGCCATCGATGGCGACCTGCAGCTCGACGCCGCCATCGTTCCCACCGTCGCCCAGCTCAAGGCCCCCGGCTCCTCCGTTGCCGGCAAGGCCAACGTGCTTGTGTTCCCCGATCTCGAGGCCGGCAACATCGGCTACAAGCTGGTCCAGCGCTTCGCCGGCGCCGACGCTTACGGCCCCATCCTGCAGGGCATCGCCAAGCCGGTTAACGACCTTTCGCGCGGCTGCTCTGCCGACGACATCGTGGGTGTCGTAGCCATCACCGCCGTCCAGGCTCAGATGGCTGAATAGCTTACATATCCCCTCGGGACCCTGCCGTCACGCAGCAGTCAGGGAATCTGGAGTGGGCGGCGGCTTGGCTACGAGCTGGGGCTGAGGATCTGAACGAATGGGTGACGTTGCTGGGAGCGCAGGCGTTGCCGGCGATGATCACTTTGGAACTGGAATTTCCGCCTGCTAGTAAAAAGGCCTCCGGGCTGTTGCTCTGGAGGCCTTTTTGTCAATTACAGACGAATGCGTTAGTTGTTCTTGGTCAGGCGCTCGACGTCGTGGGCGATCATGTATTCCTCGTCGGTGGGGATGACCATGACCGTGACGGCGGAACCGGCGGCGCTGATGACCTGCGGACCGTTGCCCACGGCCTCGCGGTTCTTGTTGTTGTCGATGCGCACGCCCAGCCACTCGAAGCAGTCGCAGAAGGCCTTGCGGATCGACCAGTCATTCTCGCCGATGCCGGCGGTAAAGGTAATGGTGTCCACGCCCGCCATTGAAGCGATCATGGAGCCGGCCTGCTGCATGGCCTTGTAGGCGAACATATCGAAGGCGAGCAGGCAGCGCTCGTCGCCCTCGGAGGCGCGCGTACGGATGTCACGGGCGTCGTTGGAGATGCCCGAGATGGCAAGCAGACCAGACTGCTTGTTCATCATGTCATCGACTTCCTGGTAGCTGTAGCCGCCCTCGCGCTGCAGGTAGCACACGGTAGCCGGGTCAATGGAACCACAACGGGTGCCCATCATCAGGCCGTCGAGCGGCGTGAGACCCATCGTGGTATCGCGGCATACACCGTCCTCAATGGCGGCGAGCGAAGCGCCGTTGCCCAGATGACACGAAAGCAGACGGTGGCAGCGCGAACCCAGGATCTCCTTGGCCATCATCCACTCATAGCGGTGGCTCGTACCGTGGGCGCCGTACTTGCGCACGTGGTACTTGTCACACACGTCCTTGGGCAGGGCGTAGGTGTAGGCGACCTCGGGCATAGTCATGTGGAACGAGGTGTCGAAGACGGCCACGTTGGGCAGCTCCGGATACTTCTCGCGACAATACTCGATTGCCGCTGCCTCGCCGTAGTTGTGCAGCGGGGCAAGCGGTGCCACCTCGAGAATCTTAGCCATGACCTCATCGTCGACGACCGCGGAATCGTCAAAGTACCAGCCACCCTGAACGATACGATGCCCAATGCCATCGATCGTAAAGTCGGTCTTCTCGAGCTCCTCGAGCACACGTGCGATAGCCGAACGGTGGTCCGGGAAGGGGACCTCCTCGGTTTGCTTGGCGCCACCGTTCTCGGAGTGGCCAAAGATGCCCATGTCCGAACCGATACGTTCGCAGTTGCCCTTGGCGAAAACCTCGCGGGTATCGGTATCCAAAAGCTGATATTTAAGGCTTGAGCTACCGGCGTTGACAACAAGTACGTTCATGAGACTCCTTTGCAGTGCGATACGGTCGGCGCAGACCCCTTAAGGCGGCCGCATGTTAATAAGAAGTTATCACAACTTAATAAATAACTATCAGGCATATCGCCCAACGAGCACAAAAGAGGGGCCGAACGGCGCTCGGTCGTCCAGCCCCTCCCCTTTTGCAATTACTTGCCGTTGACGATGCGCTCGACGTCGGAAGCGATCATGAACTCCTCGTCCGTGGGGATAACGAAAATCTTAACCTTGGAATCCTTGGCAGACAGGCACCATGCGCCGTCACCACGCAGGGCGTTGCGGGCATGATCCATCTTGACGCCCATAAAGGCCAGGCGGTCGGCCACGCCGGCGCGGACGGCAGGAGCGTGCTCACCGATGCCGGCAGTGAAGACCAGGGTGTCCATACCGCACATGGAGGTGGCCATCTCGGCAGCCTTGGCGGCAATCTTGTAGACGAACATATCGAAGGCGAGCTGGGCCTCGGGGTCACCGGCAGCGGCGAGCTCCTCGACGTTGCGGCAGTCGTTGGTCTTGCCGCCGGTCACAGCCAAAAGGCCGGACTTCTTGTTCATCATCTCGTCGACCTCGTCGAAGGTGTAGCCGCCCTCGCGCTGCAGGTAGCACACGGTAGCCGGGTCGATGGAGCCGCAGCGGGTGCCCATCATAACGCCGTCGAGCGGCGTCAAGCCCATGGTGGTGTCCATGCACTTGCCGTCCTCGATGGCGCACAGGGAAGCGCCGGAGCCGATATGGCACACGACGACCTTGCGGGCCTCGCCGTTGGTCATCTCGGCGACCTTCTTGGAGATGTAACGGTAGCTGGTGCCGTGGGCGCCGTACTTACGGATGTGCAGCTTGTCGCAGACGTCCTTGGGCAGGGCGTAAGTCTTGGCGACCTCGGGCATGTTGAAGTGGAAAGCGGTGTCGTAAACCGTGACGTTGGGCAGGTCGGGATACTGCTCCAGGCAGTACTCGATAACGTTGGCCTCGGGGTTGTTGTGCAGCGGGGCGAGCGGAGCGACCTCGCGGATCTTGGCGAGGACATCCTCGTCGACGAGGGAGGAATCGCCAAAGTACCAACCGCCCTGAACGATACGGTGGCCGATACCCTCGATCTTGACGCCGTTGGCCTCGAGGTCCTTCAGGACAACCTCGATGGCGACCTTGTGGTCGGGGAACTCGATGTTCTCGGTCACCTTCTTGGAGCCGTTGGCAGCATGGGTGAAAGTGCCGCCGGTAAAGCAGACGCGCTCGCAGGAGCCCTTTGCGGACACCTTATGGGACTTGGTATCGATGACCTGATACTTAAGGGTCGAAGATCCTGCGTTGACGACCAGAACGTTCATGTGTCTCCCTACTAACAGGCGGTGTGGCGCCGCCAGGTTACATACGCTTCAATAATAAACCCAAACGCCCTCGCGCTCGGGTTTATTGCGTTGATATATAAGTTATCGGTGTCTAAATACCCATGTCCTTTGACTTGTAAGACGAAATAGCGCGGGGATATACACAAGGGAAGAAATCCCGAGCGCGACAAGCAATATGACTCGAATGCCCGCGATGCTGCTCAACACAGCATTGAACAGATAGAAAAGGATGGCGCCCACCGCCACCATCTGGCTTTGAACCGAAATCAGTGAACAGCGCATCGAAGAATCGGCTGCCTTTTGAAAAATTGAGTATTTAATTGGAGCAAATAACGAGTACGCAACCGTCTGCAGCACATAGAACACGGGCAGCAAATTAGCCGGAGTAAGGGGGATCAAAAACAAAGCTGTCAATACTAAGCGAACGATGCCGCAAATACGCGCAAAGCGGCCCTTGTCGACATGAGCAATCGCACAGGGCACAATAAGTCCCATGGAGGCCGAGGCAAGGAGCTGGACCGCAATGGTCACACCCGAAGCGACGGCATTCATTCCGCGACCCGCAAGCAGCAGTGAGAAAAAGTCTTCCAGGGCGACAAAAGCAAATGCCTGAGAACAGTCCATGATGAACGCTGAACGAAGAATGCCATTACCCGCAATAGCGGTACCGATCATCTTCGGGCTAACCCCATGTTCAGGTGTCGTCGCAGTGCCCCCTCTTCGCATTTCAGGAATGCAGACAACGACAACCAACGTCAACACCATTGCGATGATATCTGCCGAAAGACCAATGAGATATGCACCGACGGACGAAATGAAACCGCCCACGCAAGCGGAGATGGCATAAGAGGCATAGAAAACAAATCGCTCAACGACATTAAGTCTTACGAGCTGGTCCTGAGAGACGCTGTCAATGTAAATCGCTTCGATGGATCCGCTCACACACGCAACGGCAAAACCCTTGAGAGCGAACGCACCGATTAAAAGCAGGGGAGAACGGACGAGAAGCAGGGCGGCGTAGTATCCAAGCATTCCCACGACGCCAACGAGACCGCTTGTCTTTCGTCCAAACCTATCAGCAATATAGCCAGTGGGAACTTCAAGGATGAACTTGCTCACTTGATATGCAATCATCATGCTAGAAATCGATACCATCGAAAGTCCGACGAACTCAAGGTAGACAGTTAGAAAATACAAGATGGTGCTGAAGTTCGACAGAAAAACGAACGTCATATAAAGCAAAACCGTACGGTTTTTCATGCTCCAGCCTCCAAGAGTCAGCAATCTAAATCGGAATCTTGGAAAAGCATGAGGGCAAAGCTGTCAGCTATGTGTTACAAGGCGTCAATAATCACTTGATGCCTCGAAGCCAATTAATCTCACGAAGCAAGATGACGCAATAGGTGCAGAAAAACCGTCTGGTGTCGATCAGTCCAGGCATTTTGTCGATAGCAAAAGTAGATGGGCAAGGCTACATCACGCGAACCTTCAATTGAGCACTCACTCACTTCTGATCCATCCGACGCAAGAGAGGACCCAGAAAAACTCAATATCAATCCCCCGGCTTGAAGAAACTCAGCCTGCGCCTTGTTTCCGTATTCGACATCACGGAAGCGGAAATTAACCAGCTGGGCTTCGGGACATTGATTGATTGCATTGAGACAGGGTGACAAATTAATGGGAACAGCGAGTCTGCCGCCCAGTAACTCGCGAATGGTCATGGCGCCCACAGATTGATGACCCGCTGGGCATGAAAGAACCTTGAGCTCCTTTTCACCCAAATATTTTGAAGAAAGGACGCTGTCCCGTGGTTCCTCGAATGAGATAGCCGCATCCGAAATGCCAAGCACAAGTGATTCAAAGCATGTGGCCGTTGGCTGATGCCACACATCAAGGTGAATCTGAGGATGCGAGCGTTCAAACGAGTCATACCAGCTTTCGGCAAAAAGGCGCCCCCGCCCATGAAGGCAGGGGGCGTAAAGACGAAAGTGGCCATCGGGCGAAACGCCGTCGCCCCTCGATTGAGCGTACTTTTTGAGATCGTCGACTTGTGCCAGGATCACGCGCGCACGACGCGCAAATTCTCTGCCCGCCGGAGACAAAACAGCCTCCCCCGCCGATCGGTCGAGCAAAACAATCTGATACTCAGATTCCAGCTTTTTGATTGCCGACGAAACGGCCTGCGGACTCACATGAACGGCGCGAGCTGCTTTGCGCACGCCGCCATAGTTCGCTACCGCTTGAAGGTATTCGAGTTGAGAAAGCTGCATAGATTACTCCAAAGGCAGCCAAGTCGACGGGCCAAGCGCCCTCAGATGAGGTTCTCGCCCAGGTTTTTGCCGCCGAGGACGTGCATGTGGAAGTGCATGACGGTCTGGCCGGCGTTGACGCCCTTGTTGGAGATGACGCGGAAACCGTCCTCCAGACCCTTGGCCTTGGCGACCTCCTGGATGGCGTGAGCTATGGCACCCATGGTCTCGGCGGGTACGTTGTCGGCGATGTCGCTGTAGTGCTTCTTAGGGATCACGAGCGTGTGGACCGGCGCCTGCGGGTTGAGGTCGTCGAAGGCGATGACCTGGTCGTCCTCATAGACAACGGTCGAGGGGATCTCGTGGTTGGCAATTTTACAGAAGATGCAATCGCACATAGCTGGTTCCTTTCTTACAGACCAAGGTAATTATATTTGGTCGAGATGCTTAGAACGAAAGGTTATCATCGGTGTTGGCGGCCTCGCCGTCGGCGAGCACGTCGTTGCCGTCGACGTCCTTAAGGAGCACCGAGACCTTCTGCTCGGCATCGGACAGGCGGGTGCGCAGGCTTTTGAGGAGCTCGACGCCGCGGGTGTAGCTCTCGAGCGACTCCTCAAGCTCCATATCGCCCGACTCCAGGCTGCGGATGATGAGCTCCAGCTCCTGCGAGGCCTGCTTGTACGTAAGCTGCTCGACCGGGGTCTTCTCTGCCATATCTGTTTCCTTTCCTAAGGGTCTATCACTGCGAAACGCGGTCTACTCGACCGTATCGACCGTTGCTGCCACGTTGCCGTCTGCCATGCGCACGCGAATGGCGTCGCCAGGCTTAAAGGTCTTGGCACTCGTAGCCACACCATCATCGCTGTACGCGATGGAATAGCCGCGAGCAAGCACTTTGAGCGGCGACAGGGCATCGAGCGACGCTGCCGCACGGCTCAGGTCGGACGCTGGCTTGCTGAGCATCGTGCGCCCTTGATGCTCTAGGCGGGAACTCGCAAGCGTGAGCGCATGGCGCTTACCATCGAGCCCCGAGGTGCTTGTAATCAGACGCTCGGGCAAGCGCTCAAAGTTGGAGCGGAATGTCCCGACCGAGCGTACTATGGCGCCCGACAGGCGATCGGCAGTCAGCGCAAGCTCCGATTCGCGACGCTCGACCATAAATGTGGGGTCGTTGAGGCACGGGCGACACGCAGCGGCATCGAGCGCATCACCCAAGCGAGCCGTATAGGTATCCCAGGCACGGCGACCGCGCTGATCGAGCATCTCCAGGTCGACCTGGGCCGACCCAATCATCGATGCCATCGCGGCACCCAGACGCTGATGGCGCGCCTCGAGCACATCGGCCAACTCCGTCATAGCCGGCGCCACCGATTCTGCCGCCGCCGTGGGCGTGGAGGCGCGTCGGTCGCTCACCATGTCGCAAATCGAGGTATCGGGCTCATGGCCAATGCCGGTCACCACGGGCACAGGACAAGCCGCCACCGCGCGGGCAAGCTCCTCGTCATTAAAGGTCATGAGGTCCTCAAAGGAGCCGCCGCCGCGCACCAGCAAAATACAGTCGGGCGCCGGCGTAATGGAAGCGGCGCGGCGCAAGCCATCAATGAGCTCGGCCGGCGCACCCTCGCCTTGAACCTTGGCGCCCACGCAGACAAGCTCGACGAGCGGGTTGCGACGGCGCAGCGTACGCTTGACGTCGTCGATTACCGCACCGGAAAGCGAGGTGACGACCGCCACGCGTGAGCAAAACACCGGGATGCGGCGTTTGCGGGACTCGTCCATCAGTCCCTCGCGGCGTAGCTTTTCGGCCAACTGCGCCACCTGTTGACGCAGCAGACCCTCCCCCGCCAGCGAAAACGAGCGAGCGACAAAGCTCATGCGGCCCGTGGCCTTATAGAGATTGAAGCTGCCCTTAAAGCTCACCTGCATGCCGTCACGCAGATCGAAGGTACGCTTGAGATAGGCGCCCTTCCAGATGATGCAGTCGACGGCGGCCGAGTCGTCTTTAATCTGGAAGTAGCAGTGGCCGCTTCGGGCATTGGGACCACGGAAACCCGTGACCTCGCCCAGGACACTCAGCTGCGGAATGGCATCGAGCGCACCGGCGGCGATCTCTACCGCCTGGCTCACGCTGAGCTCCTTACGCTCCTGCTCGTCCGAACCGTCGAACTCGGCGGAAACGGCATTGCCGGTTAGATTCCAGCCTGCCACGCAGCCTCCTTTCGTCATCGTGCACAAAGGCTCTGGCCCTGCGCAAATTCAAGTCCAACACATAGTACAGCGCCGCGGGGACACAAATTCCCGCGGCGCCCAGCGACCCAATTTGTTATCGGTTGGAGTTTCTGTTGTAGCGAGCCATAAGATAGAGCAGCTGAATAATCGAGGTGAGCGCCGCAGCCACATAGGTAAGCGCGGCGGCCGTCAGCACCTTCTTGGCACCGTTGACCTGCTTGGAGCTCATACCCGACTGCTCAATATACGCCACGGCGCGCCGGCTAGCATCAATCTCGACCGGTAGCGTAACCAGTTGGAACAGCACGCTAAACGAGAAGAAGATCAGTGCGAGGGTCGTGAGTCCCGCGATGTTCATAAACAGGCCCATGAGCAGCACGATGGTCCAAGTGTTCTGGGTAAAGTTGACGACCGGCACGAGGGCGGTGCGTACCTTCATCATGGCATAGCCGCTTTGACGCTGCGCGGCATGGCCTGCCTCGTGACAAGCGACAGCAACGCTTGCGACCGAGCCGCCCGAACGGTTGGAATCCGACAGATACAGATTGTTGTCCTGCGGGTTGTAGTGGTCGGTAAGCTCACCAGCGACGCCCTTGATACCCACGGCATTGCAGCCGTTGGCGTCGAGCATGCGGCGAGCGACCGTGGCACCCGTGTCGCCGTCCGAGCGAACCTTGGACCAGGTCTTGTACGTCGAGTTGATATAGTTCTGCGCAGCAAGGCCAAGCACTGTACAAACAAGAACAACCAGCAGGTACAGCGGGTCGATACCAAAGCCGTATCCATAGTAATAAGGCATGCGAATTCCTCCGAATCGAGTTACACGTTGGAGGCATTTTACCCACTCGCCCAGCAGGCAAATCAACATCGATGTTTTGGCAATGTCAGCGAAAACGGCCGAGAGCGAGCAAGGTGACGTGAAAGAGAAGCGACGCGTACTTTGGTACGCGAGCGACGATTGAACGTCAGATTGCTCGCTCTCGGCCGTTTGCAGCGTCGAGCTGTTACGCGGTTTGGTAAAACCGCGTAACTATATACCTATAACAACTCAATCTTTCCGTCCTTCACGGTGAGCCCCATATTGCCGGAAAGCAGATCGTCCAGGCGCGAACCCACAAGCTCAAAACGCCAGCCTTCGCGCAGGGGGCTTTGCTCAGGATGCTCGATGTAATCGGCCAGGTCATCGCGCGAGGCAATGACCGAGGTCGCCACCCCCGAGCGCTCGGCAACCAGGCGGATGAGCGCATACATCAGGTCCGTCACGCTCTCCAGCTCCGGCGAGATCTGACGGTGTCCGCGCACCATGAGCGGCAGGCGATCGTACGGGCAGCTCGCGCCGCGCTTGATGGCCATGAGCGCGCCGTCCACATCGCGCTCCCCCAACTGGTCGGTACCGCGAATGCTACGGAACTCCTCAACGCGCACGGGATTGCGCTTAACGAGCGCAAGCAGCGTGTCGTCGGACATGACCCACTTGCGCGGGATGTTACGGCGCTCGGCGCGGTCCTCGCGCCAGGCGGCGAGCTCGCGCGCGATGCCCAACTGGTGACGGCTGCACGAATTGATGCGTTTGACCTTACGGAACGCCTCGTGGCGATCGGCGCGATAGTGCGACTCGTCAGCCAGCGGGCGCAGCTCGTCGAGTACCCAGTCCACGCGGCCCAGCTCGCGCAGGCGGCTCATCATCTCGGTATAGGCGACGATCAGGTACTTGACGTCATCGATCGCGTACTCGATCTGTTTGTCGGTCAGCGGGCGACGCGACCAGTCGGTCAGCGACTCGGTCTTGGGCAGCGAGACGCCGCAAAACGTCTGCACGAGCGCACCGTAGGAAATCTGCTGGCGTTCGCCCAAAAAGGCGGCGGCCACCTGCGTGTCAAAAATCGGACGCGGCAGCACGCCTACGGTATGAAGCATAACCTCCATATCCTGCGAGCAGGCGTGGAAGACTTTGGTCACGCTCTCGTCGGCCATAAGCTCGGCCAACGGCGACAGGTCGTCGATCACCAGAGGGTCGACCGCGACGCTCTCGGCAGGGGTGGCAATCTGAACCAAACACAGGCGCGGATGGAACGTGCGCTCGCGCAAAAACTCGGTATCGACGGCAATCGCGTCAAACTCACGGGCGCGCTGGCAAAAGTCGAGTAGAGCCTGATGTGTGGAAATGTACATATCAACCCATCGAATAAGGTTAGGCCCGAAAAACACGGGTAGGATAACGGCATTGTCTTACAACTATACTCGGTTAGTCACAGAACGGGAACGTAAGTATGCGCTGCCTTATCATCCACAACCCGGCATCGGGCCCCAGCTCAGATGAAATCTACGCATTCACGCACGCCCTCGCGCAGGGCGGCGACGAGGTCGTGATGCGTTTTATCGGCGATGGCATGGAACCCGAGGACGCCGTGGCAGACGTGCGCGAGTTTGATCGCGTGGTGATTTCGGGCGGCGACGGCACCGTCTCCAACGTGCTCGACCAGATGCGCGGATGCGGCGTCCCCACGCTCGTCTTCCCCTCCGGCACGGCCTGCCTGTTCTTCAACAACATCGGCAATGCCCCTGAGGCGGCGGCGCTTGCCAAGGCTTGCCGCGCCGGTCGCACGGTCAAAGTGGACATGGGCGAGCTCTTTTGGCTCGACGAGAACGGCAGAGAGAAGCGCCACGGCTTTATCATCATCGCCGGCTCGGGCTTCGACGCCGAGATCATGATGAAGGCCGCTCCCACCAAAAACGACATCGGCGAGATCGCCTACTTCCTCTCCGCTCTCGCCACGCCCAACCCCACGGTGGCGCACTTTACCATTGAGCACGACGGCATTGTCGAGGAGCTCGACGGCATCTGCTGCATGGCGGGCAATACCTCGGTCATTCAAAACGACATCAACCTGTTCCCCGACTGCCGCATGAACGATGGCATGGTCGATATTGCGGTCATCGAACCCGTGCGCACCGTGCAGCTGCTGCCTACTGTGATCACCGCTGCGCTTGACCCCGCCGGCAAGGTACTCGGGCGCCCGCAGTTCAAGATCATCCAGACCAAGGAAGCCAAGATCACCTGCACCCCGTCGCTGGGCATGCAGTTCGATGGCGAGATTATCTCCAGCAATTCGGGCGTCTTTGGAGCCCGCGCGCTTCCGCAATGCCTCGACCTCATCGTCGACGAATTCTCACCGCTCGGAAAATAGGAGGACCCCATGAACGACAATCCCCTGATCGGCTTTATTGTCATCGTCTTGGCCATGCTCGTCGGTTACGCCATCAACGTGATTCACCGCCGAAAGAAGTAAATCCACATTGGTATGATATTCATCCAGTTATCGCCTCTCCCGCTGTTTATGCATTCGTCAAACAGCGGGGGATTTTCATTTCGGGCATTCCCAGCTACTTTATTCGGCTACAGTAATTACAGGGCGTCTTTATTAAAGTAAAGCTGCAAACTGAGTACGATTAACCGCTCATCGCATATTTCATCACGCTTATCGAGTAAGTTTCTTTCATAGATGAATATTGTTTCCAGTTCGTTACGCTAATGAGGTGTCTTTATTGGCTGAAGCCCTCTGGCGACAGAGGGCTTTCGCACGCTGGGAGGGAAAATGAGGAAAACTCGCCCCGTCAACGCGCTCAAGAAGCTTGGCATAGGCCTTGCATTTGGAGCTGCAACCATCATGTCCATGCCGACCTCTGCACTCGCTTGCACGCAGGTCTACATGGGCAAAAACCTTACGGCCGACGGCAACACGTACTACGGCCGTTCCGAGGACTATGGCCCGCGCTATCTTAAGCACTTTGGCATTGAGCCCTCTCACGGCCCGGGACATACGTACAGCTCGGACGAGTCTTCGTTCATGTACACCTCGACCAAGACCACGTATCGCTACACCTATGTACGCGACCATCCCTCCCAGTAGGACAACCGCTGGGATGCCTACTCTGAAGCAGGCATCAACGAGAAGGGCGTATCCTGCTCCGCCACGCTAAGCACCAGTATGAATGCAGATGCCGAGACAGCAGACCCCCTGACTAAAACCGGCATCGGCGAGTACAACTACGCCAGCGTCATCCTGGGCGAGAGCGCCACGGCCCGCGAGGGCGTCGAGCTCCTCGGCAGCCTGATTGACGAGCAGGGCGTCTGCTCCAACGACCAGATCATCATCGCCGACAACAACGAGACCTGGCTATTTGCCGCGCTTTCCGGTCACCAGTGGATCGGCATGAAGCTCGCCGACGACGTCGCCTCGATCAACCCCAACATCGGCAACCTCAACTACGATGTCGACCTCAACGACCCCGAGAACTGCCTGCACTCCGAGGGCATCGAGTCCATGCCTAAGGAGAAGGGCTTTGCCGAGTACACCGACGGCAAGTTCGACGTCGCCGCAACCTATGGCGAGACCATTCAGAATTCCGGTATGCACCAGTGGACCCGCTACGTCCAGGGCCGTAACTACTTTGGCAACGAGCTCCAGGAGGGCACCGACTACGAGATCGTCAAGGACGAGCGCGAAGAGGCTCGCGCCACGACCGGCGCCTTGGTCCACGAGATGCAGCCGCTGTTCTTCCAGCCCGGAAAGAAAGACTGGACTACCTTTGAGATGATTCGCTCTCTCGGTAACCGTGGCGAGAATACCCCGGGCCTTAACGCCAACACTGACGGTGCCTATGCCATCGGCACCGAGCGCAACACCGAGATTCACGTCTTCCAGGTTCGCAACGGTCTTGATCCCCAGGTTGCAACAATCCAGTGGGAAATGCTCTCCCGCGCCGCGTACTCCGTCGCCATCCCCTTCTACTCCGCGCTGATTACCGAGGTTAGCCCGTATTTCAGCGACCAGACCGTCTCCTTCGACCACTGCAAAGAGACGGACATCGTGAACAACGAGGAGCCCGAGAACTCCATCAACTACGTCCTCATGGACATCAGCTCCCTCTGCTTTGAGAATCCCGATACCCTTGGTATCAGCGTCCGCTCCTACCTCGATGCACTCCAGAACGAGCTCATCGAACAGAACAAGGAAGTCGACGCCGCCATGCTGGCCGAGACGACCACCGAGGGCCGCACCGCTCTGGCCAACAAGGCCGGCAAGGCTGCCACCGAGAACACCTACGTCAAGTGCAAGGCCCTGCTCCAGGAGATGCGCGCCTATCAGAAGGCCGGAAACTTTGACGAGCCCTTCACCCCGAGCGACCTGAACACCGAGACCAACGGCCTCAAGGTGTCCATCACTTACGCCAAGGATGCTCTTGCCACCGATCCGGTCACCCCGGATCAGCCCGGCACCCCCGAGCAGCCCGGCACCCCCGAGCAGCCCGCTAAGCCCGAGCAGCCCACCACCAAGCCTGAGAAGCCTGGCAAGTCGGACACCACAACCACAGTAACCACCAACAAAACGAACACCAAGGGCGGCCTGCCCACCACCGGTGATCGTTTTGATGGCCGCATGGTGGCTGCATTCGCCATCGCTGGCGTTGCCGTCATCTCCGCCGGTGGTTACTTCCTCTACCGTCGCAACAAGGAGTAACGTCCTAGCTGAGCGGGCAAGGCAGCAATGGCAGCCTCGCCCGCTTAGCCCGCTCTTTTGACCGACGGGAAACCCGCCTGAAATCTTTTTAAAAAAGATTTCCCCGCACACACTTCGCTGTGCTATAGTGCAGCGCAACAGCAACTAGGTGCGACCGCGCCACGGCATCACGAAAGGAGCCACCAACATGAAGAACACGATGAAATCTCTCAACAACTGGTGGTGGCGTGATGCGAATACGATCGGTCGACAGTGAGTCCCTCACGCCTGTTTTTGCGCTCTAGGTGATTGGAAGGCCTCCGGTTTCGACCGGGGGCCTTTTTCTATCTCGAGCCCGATCGCATTCGCATCACGCGCCTCCGCTTTTCTCTTGCAATCCCCTTCCGAAAGGATTTTCACCATGCCTCAGAACACCACCGCCACCCAGCCCCGCACCGTCCATACCGCCGATCGCGGCAAACTCGATGTCCGCGCCCTCGTCCTGCTCGCCATCCTGCTCGCCGCCGGCTTCATCCTCAACTTCACCGTCGGCAAGGCAATCTCGGGCATCTCGGGCGGCATGATCAGCCCCGAGTTCATCATCTCGGCCTTCTGCCTCACCATCCTGGTCGTTCGCCCCAACATCGGCCAGGCGCTCGTCATTGGCCTCATCTCGGCTGCCGTGATCCAGATCACCACCACTTCGCCGTTCGTCGATTTTGCCGCCGAGGGCATCGCCGCCATGCTCATGGCCGGCATCGTCAACGCCGCCGGCAAGAACGGTCAGGTCAAGCCTGCCGTCGCCATCGTCGCAACCTTCGTGACCACCTTTGTCTCCGGCGCCATCTTCATGGTCATCAAGATGGCCATGCTCGGCGTGGTCGGCGAGCTCGCCGCCGCCATGTTGCCCGTCGTCGCCATGACCGCCGTCTTTAACGCCATTCTGGTCGGCGCCCTCTACTTGCCCATTCAGAAGGCCCTGAAGCTCAACTAACCCGCTCGGCTTTATGAGCCACCCCATCTTGGCGTTCATTCGTCGCTCGCGTACCCAAGTACGCTTCGCTCCTCTTTCGCGCCAACCTGGGGCCCCTCGTAAAGCCGTCTCCGTGCTCCACCGGCAAAGACTGTCCCAAACAGTTAACTCTTGGGGACGTTCTTAAACGACTAGTCATTAAAGAACGTCCCCGATGACTATGAAAGGTATCCATGGAAACGATCATCAACGTCGACGATGTCTCGTTCTCCTATGGCACGCAGACCGAGCAGGCGCTCAGCCACATCTCACTCAGCGTGAACAAGGGAGATTTCATCGGCATTATCGGGCCCTCGGGCGCCGGCAAGTCCACGCTTGCCGCCTGCCTGTCGGGCGCCGTGCCCCACCACTACACCGGCACGTTCTTTGGGTCCGTCATGGTAGACGGCCACGACACCTGCGAAGCCTCGCTCACCGACGTGTCGCAAATCGTCGGCAGTGTGCTGCAGGATATCGACACGCAGATGGTCGCTTCGGTCGTCGAGGACGAGATGCTCTTTGGCCTCGAGAACTTTGGCGTTCCCCACGACCAGATCGAGCGGCGCGTGAGTGAAACGCTCGAGACCGTCGGCATCAGCGACCTGCGTGACCGCGAGATCGCCACCCTCTCGGGCGGACAGAAGCAAAAGGTGGCCATCGCTGCCATCCTCGCCATGCGTCCGCGCGTCTTGGTTCTCGACGAGCCCACCGCGGCACTCGACCCCGCCAGCTCCACGTTGGTCTTCGAGACGCTGCGTGAGGCAAACCGCGCGCTTGGAATCACCATCGTCGTCGTTGAGCAAAAGGTCGCCCTACTCTCGGAGTACTGCAACCGCGTGCTCGTGCTCAACCATGGCGAAATCGCGCTGCAGGGCGAGCCACACGAGGTCTTCGCGCATACCGACGAGCTCCGTGCCATCGGCGTCGACTGCCCTCGCGTCACGCGTATCTTCAATAGCCTCGAGGCCGATGGCCTGGTAAGCGGTACCCCTTGCTTGGATGTCGATGAGGCCGAGCGCCTGATTTCGGGCATCGTCGACCCCGCACGCGCGGCCAGCGAAGCCCAGGCGCCCGCCGGCTCCCCGCATGCACCGTCGTTGCGCCCTCATGCCAAGGACGCCGAACCCGTACTCACCTTCGACCATGTTGAGTTTGCCTATCCCAATGGCGGCGCCGCCGTACACGACCTCAACCTGACGCTCTATCCCGGCGAGCTCGTGGGCATCGTCGGCCAAAACGGTGCCGGCAAGACCACGCTCACCAAGCTGCTCACAGGCCTGCTCAAGCCCGCCTCGGGCAGCGTGCGCGTCACGGGACTGGATACCGCGGCCGTTCCCACGAGCCGCATCGCCCGCGAAGTCGCAACCCTCTTCCAAAACCCCGACCGCCAGATCTGCAAGGATACCGTACTCGACGAGGTCGCTTTTGGCCTGGAGCTTGCCGGCATCGACCGTGCCGAGGCTCTGCGTCGTGCTCAACTTGTTATCGACCGCTTTGGCCTGCCTGCCGATGAGGCACCTTTCTCGCTTTCGCGCGGCCAGCGACAAATGGTGGCGCTTGCCTCCGTCGTAGTGGTTGAGCCCAAGATCGTCGTGCTCGACGAGCCCACGAGCGGCCTTGATTACCGCGAGTGCATGACCGTCATGGAAACAGTGCGCACCATGGCCGAGCGCGGTTGCGCCGTGATTATGGTCTGCCACGATATGGAAGTCGTCTCGGATTTTGCCGAGCGTATCGTAGTAATGGCCGACGGTCGCATCCTCGGCCGCGGCCGCACGCACGAGCTATTCTCGAACATCGATCTCATGCGGCGTGCCTACGTGGAGCCTCCCCAGGTTATTGAACTCTCGCGCCGTCTGGCATCTTCCGTCTCGCCCGCTTTTGCGCAGGTGAGCGAGGTCACCGATGTCGTTCGAATTACCAAGGAGATGGTCCGCCGTGGTTAACGTCATCGACTACATGCCGGGCGATACGCTACTGCATCGCCTGAACCCCGTCGTCAAACTGGGCCTCGCCGCCGCCATCATCGTCGGCATCTTCTTGTCCGACACCTACGTGGCGCTGCTGGGCTTTTTGGCACTCACCCTTGCGCTGGGTGCCTATGCCGGTGTCGTCGACCGTCTGTTCTCGCTGCTCAAGTTGCTGATTCCGCTCGCGCTTATCATGCTGGTGCTCCAGCTGGCCTTTATGCGCGATGGCAACGTTGTGTGGGGCTTTATCACCGACACGGGCCTCATCACAGGATCGAAGGCCTGTCTGCGCCTGCTGGGTGTGGCGTTACCGCTCATCCTCATGCTCATGGTGACCAAGCTCAACGACCTTGCCAACGCCTGCGTCGAGGTGCTGCACGTGCCGTATCGCTATGCCTTCACCTTTACCACGGCGCTACGCTTTGTGCCGGTGTTTGGTCAGGAGATGAACGCCATCATGGAAGCGCAGACCGCACGCGGCGTCGAGTACGACACCAAGAACCCCATCAAGAAGCTTAAGCTCATGCTGCCACTGTGCGTGCCACTGCTCATCTCGAGCGTGGGCAAGACCGATGCCACAGCCTTGGCGGCAGAACAGCGCGGCTTCTATCTGCGTACACGCGCCAGCTCGTACAAGCGCTACCCCATCAAGGGCCTGGACATCGCCGTGCTCATCGTCAGCATCGCCCTCATCGCCATCGGCTTCCTGTTCTAGTTCGCCACCGGCAGCAACCGCCCAACGCAAAAGGCCTCGGCTCGCACCAAACGAGCCGAGGCCTTTACTGTTTCATCAGATAAAACCTACCAAAATTAACCTGTCCCTTTTTGACAGGTCGGAAGCTAGAGGCGGTAGGGGGCGCCGCTGCGGATGATGGATTCGCGCACCAGGACATCCATGGCATCGAGGGTGATCTCGGGCATCTCTCGATACTTCTGCAGCACCGATAGCTCGGTGCAGGCCAGAATGACACGGTCGCAGCCGCTACGGGCGAACTCCCACATCACGCGGTCGAACTTATCCATATCGGGCTCACGTCCGGCTTTCACATCATCGTAGATAAGCGACATCACATCGTTCTGACGTTTCTCGCTGGGATAGACGACCTCAACACCCGCAGCCTCGCATTCGCGGCCGTAGACGCCCGCGCCCACGGTTCCGTCGGTGCCCATAATGCCAATCTTGTGCACCGGCTCGGCCGGCATACTCAGGTTGGGGTCGAACTCGCACTCCCCCATCACCGCACCCGCAAGGGCATAGCGCACCGACTCACGCGGCATGTGGATAATCGGCACCTTCGTAAACGACTGGATCTGGTCGTAGAAGTAGTGCGACGTGTTGCAGGGAATGGCAATGTGCGCACAGCCCAGCGACTCGAGTGCCTGGGCACACTCTTTCATGGTCGCCAGCAGCTTGGCATGCTCGCCGGTCTTAATGGCCAGCGTGCGGTCAGGCATGGTCGACTTGGAGAGCACCACCATGTCGATATGTTCCTGATCGCAGGCAGCAGCCGTGTGGCGCACCACTTGGTCGTAGTAATACGACGTGGCCTCGGCGCCCATGCCGCCGATAACTCCCAGCTTTTCCATCGCCGCCTCCTTGGTGACGCTTGCGCAATTGCGCGTATCATACCCGCGCCCGCCCGATGTAAACCGGACGGGCGCCGCACTCATCTACTTGTAATACGTCTTGAACAGCTTAAAGTGGCGCAGCTTGGTGTGCCACATGCGCAGCCAGCGGTTAAAGACAAAGTCGCCCTTCATAAACGAAGGGTCGGCGCCCTTGCCTTCCTTGTCCAGGCGATGCACCTCCGCGCGCAACTCGGGATCCTTGACGTACTTGTCGACGACGCCCATGGGAACGACCATCCACAGTGCCTCGTCCTGTGCCGTCACAAACTCCGGCTCAAACGGACGGTTGAACACATACTCGTCCACCACATACTTGGCGACGTTAAAGCCGCTGTTGGTAACGTAGTAGTTGCTGCGACCTTGGCGCGTGTTGAAATCGAAGAACTTAAACGAGCCGTCGCGCTCGTCGTACTTAACGTCAAAGTTGGAATAGCCCACAAAGTGAAGGTCCTCGAGCAACTTGCGCACGCCGCCCATGAGCTCGTCATTGGGCTCGGTGATGATGCAGGCGTGGTTGCCGACACCGTGAGGCTGATGCTCCTCGAGCAGCACGTGACCCAGGCACATCATACGCACCTTGCCGTTACGGTCGGAATAACTGGTGAGCACGCGCATGTACTCGTCGTTGCCGGGCACGCGATCCTGCAAGATCAGGTCGTCGGTGTAGCCGCTGGCATACGAGTCGCGAATGACCTGTTCCAGCTCGGCACGGTCGGCAATCTCATAGGCCTTTTTCTGGCCCTCGAACTCGTGCTGCCACCACATGATGCCGTCAGAAGGCTTCAGAATCATCGGGTAAGGAAAATCGATCTGGTCGAGCACTTCGGCAGGCGCCTCGCCTTGGGCGTTCAGCATCGCCATGGTGAAGGTAAAGGTATGCGGATAGGGCACGCCATGCTTCTCGCACAGCTCGTAGAAGATCTCCTTCTTCTGACACTGCTCAAGCATGCTATAGGGAGCGTAAGGCGCGACGATGTTATCCGCCAACTCATGGGCATCCTTGGCCTGAGCCACGAGGGCAACATAGTTATCGCCACAGCCCACAAGGACAATCGTCTTATCGGCATGCGCTTGGGCAATGCCGTTGACGGTCCTGAGCATCACGGGCATGGTATCGATATCCACGTTGGGCGTGTAGTCGATAATCTGGCTGCGGTACGCGGGACCCGTCTGATACTTGCCAAAGACCAGACTCTTGACCTGGTACTCCTCATAGAAGGCGCGCGCCACCGAATAGGCGTTGATGTCGCCACCGAGCAGCACGGGAATGAACTCGCGCTCTGTAAACTGCAATGCCATGGAAACTTCCTATCATGAACTGCCCACACAACGGGGCGGTCTTTGCGCAACTGATTTATTCTAGCGTGCCAAGCCGCCGGCGCCCAAAGCTCCACCGTATCTATGGCAATCAGCGCAATTATTCAGCATGAAATCCGCCCTCGCCGTAATGGGACCCTGTAGTTGCAAAACCCCACATGAGGCGACTTTTGATAAAAAACCCTCTCGACAGGGTTCCGTAACGTTAAAGTTGAACTCTATGGTTTCTCAACAATTCATCATAACTGCAGGTCAAAGCCAAAGCCTCAAGTTCAACTTGACCCTTTGGAACCTTTAAGGTTCAAGTTGAGGTCGAAAGCAGTAGTAGAATACCGTTCGAACCATAACCTACGATTGATTGCAGAGGGACTGGATGCAGCATTCGAATCATCGCACCGCAGCGCTCATTGCGTCGAAGCCGGCTCGTATCATCACGAGCGCCGCGCTCGCCGTTGCGCTGACGGCCACGCCGATGCTCTCCCCCGTTGCGGCGTATGCCGCCTCGCAGGCAACGCAGGACCAGCTTTCCGCAGCCCAGCAGAAGATCGAAGCCGCCACGAGCGCCTACAACGACGCCCGCACCAAACTCGATGACCTGCAAAAGCAGATTGACTCCAATGAGGCAAGTATCGAGGAAATCGAGGCTAAGCTTCCCGAGCAGCAGGCCAAGGCAAGCTCCGCCATGCGCGATCTGTACAAGTATCAGAAGGGCACCAACCCCATCGTGAGCTTCCTGGTCAACGCGCAGAGCCTGGGTGAGTTCATCACGACCTGCAAATACACCAACCAGATCACGAGCTCGAGCGTCGACGAGATCGAACAGCTTAATAACATGCAAACCGAACTCGAGCAGAACAAGGCTGAGCTCCAGCAGGCCAAGTCTCAGCTTGAGGCAGAGCAGAAAAACGCCGAGGATGCGTTGGCTCAGGCCCAGCAGCTCCGCAGCGAGGCACAGGCAAAAGCCGAGCAGGAAAATGCCGCCGAGCTTGCCAAGCTTGAGGCCGATAAGGCCGCTGCCGCCGAGAAGCTCTCGGGCGAGGGCGTAAGCGGCGGCAATTCCAGCAGCCAGGCCACCAACACCAACACCACCATAGACACCACGGTGAACAACTCCAATACCGGTAGTTCCGATTACGATTCGTTCATTAATGAGTGGACGAGCCGCATCGACAATTATCTCGCCGGCTCCCCCATGGCAGGCCAGGGCTATAACTTTGCCGTCGCCGCTTGGAATACCGGTGTCGACCCCCGTTGGTCCCCCGCCATCGCCTGCATCGAGAGCACCAAGGGTGCTTATTGCGCCAATTCTTACAACGCCTGGGGCTGGAGTGCCCGTGGCGGCGGTTGGCGCAGCTTTGGCAGCTGGAGCGAGGGCATCTCCGCTCACGTTGCCTATCTGGGCGCCAACTACGGCTCCACCCTTACCCCGGCAGCGGCCAAAAAGTACTGCCCGCCCACGTGGCAGGACTGGTACAACAAAGTCGCCGCTCAGATGAACCGCATCTAGGTGCAACTGCAAAGGGCCCCAATGGGGCCCTTTTCTTTTAGGTAGCGGAGGTATCGACGACGCCGGTCGCATTGGCAACCGCGACTATGACGATCATGCATAGGAGCAGCACACCCAATGCCTTGAGCCAGAGTTTCGCGAGTTTCTTGCCGCGATAGCTGTCGAGCAGTACGAATCGCCGACGAAGACGGCGCTTATCGAGCAGCGCAAAATGCATAAGCACCATAAGGCCATCGACAAAGAAAAAATACTCGATTATGAGAAGCCACGTCGGGTAGCCTTGGTTTGCTCCCGTGGGGTGAAAGACGGCAAAGTGACTTCCGGCAAAGAACACAAGTAGCGAGAAGCAGACAAGCGTATTCCAAATGCGCCCCAGAGACTCCGGAACGCGAGAGAGCAGACCGCATGCAGCGGAGGCGGCAGGCCTAGGAAGCCCTGCGGGGTTCTGGAGCCCTTGGGGCGTCAACACCGTCTCCGAGGCCGGAGTACGGACAGGCGCAGGCGCAGGAGGCCGCACGGGGCGACTCAGATCGTATGCCGCGCGCGTAGCCCGTCCCAACGCTTCCGCACTCGCAAAACGCTTAGCCGGGTCGAGCGCCATCGACATGCAGATGACATCGGCAAGTGGAGTGGGAATGCCACGCGCCTCGCATTGCTCGCGCATGTCGAGCCCTGGTTTAGGGTCGATTCCCGTCAAGCAGAAGAACAACAGGGCGCCAAGTGCGTAGACGTCGCTGCGCACACTCGTCTGCCCAAACCCATACTGCTCGGGCGGCGCATAGGGTCGCGTGCCAAACTTGACGGTGTCGGCATCGGCGCCATCGCGCCATACGCGCGCGATCCCCAAGTCGATAATCACCAGCGATGAAAACGTCAGGCCCTCATCGAGCGTACGGCTCGCACCTGTCACGATGATATTCGATGGCTTGAGGTCGCGATGGATCACCGGCGCCGACGTCTCCCCCGCCATTGCAAAACCGGCATGGAGCTCGCCCACGGCGTCGCAAAGGGCAGGATACAATTCACATGCATAATCGGGGGTGGCTCCCAGACGGTCCACCAGCACCCCGAGCGTCTCACCTTCAATATATTCCATAACCACGTTAAGCTCGTCGCCCACACGACGGCAATCGACGATTCTGGGCAGGTGCTCAAAACGCCTGCCCGCCCGCTGAGCGGCAAACAGACGCTCGTATGCCCCGCCGATTTGAGTCGAAGCATCGATGCGTTTACGGACAAAGGGGCCGAGCGAACCACCGCCGGTTCCTTCAAAGTACACGAGCTCAGTTGTTTCAACGGACGAGCGCTTAAGTACACGCTCCACGCGATAGCTGTCGTCGCGATCGAGCGACGCCAGGTGCTCGGCAAGCGCTGCGGTCAGCTCGTCATCGGGATATGTTGGGGTCTGAGTATCCATAGCCTCCATCATAGCGCAGGGCGCAGACACCCCATGGCATCCGCGCCCCGTTCGTTTGCATCGTTGTTCGGCAGCTCCGCCGGCTCAGATATCAGCCGCTAACTCACCGTCTCCTCGCCAAAGCGATACAGCTCCTCGTTGACCTTTTGGAGGCTACACCCGCGATCGATGCAAAAGATGATAATCGCATCACGGCGATCCTTGCAGTTAAGGACGCTTACCCCGGCAGCCGTCAGCGCACGGTTGGTCTCTTTGAGCGTCAGCGCCATCGCAAAGGCAATCTGCAGCACCTTATTGCGACTCGGGTGACGCGCACCAGTAAAGATCTGATAGCCAAAGGTCTCATTGAGATCGGCCATACGAACCACGCGCGAACGCTCCAAGCCCTTTTCCTGCAGCAGCTGCTTCAGATAGTCCGAAAGCGACGGGGCGGCAAAGTCGTGCTCCCTGATATAGCCATCGATGTTCGGCGCATCGAGAAGCTCGTTGAGCAACTCCTCGGCCAGCTTTTTATCGGGCATACGACTTCACCTCCCCCAGTGCATGCAACATGCTAGAAACCGCTTACGTCCGAACGCTCCCAGCTAGCAACCTGGTCGGGAGACACCGTACCCAGCGCCTCGAACTTCTAGGAGCCGCCCGCCTTCAGATGATTGGTGTTTGCAAGAGCCGTTCCAACCTGGTTGCCATCGGCATCATACAGAACATACTCAATCTGAATGTAGCTCTTTTCCTTGTCCGTGTTATTGGTCAGCGTGCCCGTGATCTTATAGGTAAACTGATTGGAAGTGTCTTCAGCCTCGTCAGCAATGGTATACGGTTCTTGCGGTTCTTTTTGCTCCTCAGCCTGCTGTGTCATCTCGGCAGGTTTTGCCGAATCGCTCGCAGACGAATCGGTTGAGTTGCCGCCCATAGAGCCCGCGGCACCGACGATAACCAGCACCACGATGATGCCTAGGACAATCTTGCCGATCGGCTTCTTTCCCTCTTTTGCCATTATTCATCCTTCCTACGATCCGGCTACCGTGCCGGCACACAGCACATCGTAGGAAGGATTGAACTTGAATTCATTAGCTGAGAGCTAAGGTTGCGGTAAACGGCCAATGCAGTTGTCCAAGCGCCGAGCAAACGCACTTTGCGCGACCGTCTGCCAGTGGTGATCAACCCACCGTGACGGATTCCCCGGTAAAGGCACTGATCATCAACAGGACAAAGAAAACAAGGTAGCTGACACTCAGCAGGTACGCAATGATTAGAAAGATGACCCAGCCGACATTGGTTTTACCGTCGGCACGGCGTCGCTCGCGATTGCGGCAGAGCCAAATCGTCACGCCGATGGCAGTGATAAACAGTACGAGTGCCGCCGCAGCCAGCCCAGCAAGCGCAAACATCACGCCAATGCTCACAGCAATAACCGGGAGCAGCAGCAAGCCGCACCCACACCCACCAGGACTATACACGGCAGACTGTCGGCGTCGCTCCATCGTCACTCCAAGCCAAGCAATCGTTTGTAGACGTCGAGGCCTTTGAGTAGGATTTCCTCGTCAAAGAGCATGGTATCAGTGTGAAGGGCGCTCGTGGCATAGGCGGGACAGCCATCCGAATCGATCGGATTATCTTGTCCCTCCGGCACGCCCGTACCCAGGAGGAAGAACACACCTGGCAGATGGCGCTGATAGAAAGCGAAGTCCTCGGCAATCAGCAAAGGCTCATCCACGAGTTGCAGCTCGGACAAGACAGGCGCAATGTGGGCGAACAGCACGGGGTCGTTATCGACCGGCGGATAGCCCTCGGCAAAGTCGAGGTCGTACGTACAGCCTGTTGCGGCGCAGGCCTCGTCCAACACGCGGCGCACGCCCTCACGCGCACGGTCGAACATGTCGTCCGTAAACACACGTAGGCTGCCGGCAACATGGGCCTCCCCCGCCACCGCATTGCAGACGGTGCCGGCCTGCAGCAGGCCGAACTTACCAATGCAGGGCTCGTCGACACCCAACTCGTCCATGAGCTCGCGCTCGGAAACCAAGAACTTGGCAGCCGCCAGCGCCGCATCGTGCGACTCCTCGACCGGAACGCCATAGGTCTTAGCGATATGGATGCTCGTGCCATGGATATGAATGTGTGTCTCACTCGAACGCGCCAGCAACGGACCGGAGCAGCTCGCCAACGTGCCGGCGGGCAGATCGGGCCACACGTGGAAGCCGAAGATGCGATCCACCCCGTAGCGCTCGAACACGCCGCTCTCGCACACCGTCTTGGCACCACCAGTCGTCTCCTCGGCCGGCTGAAACACAAAGAGCACATTGCGCTTAATGGCGCCCGGCTGCTCACGGATCGTACGGTCGACAAAGGTTGCCGCCGAAAGCGCCATGGCCATGTGTCCATCGTGCCCGCAAGCATGCATCTTGCCGGGATGGGTCGAAGCGAACGCTGCCCCCGTTGCCTCGGCAATGGGCAGCGCATCCATATCGGCGCGAATCGCCGTGGCATGCGCGGCGCCAACGCCAGCGTCGAAGAAAGCGCAGACGCAGCCGGGGCACGGATGGGTCACCTCGCAGGTGAGCGGTGCCAACACGCCCTCGATATAGGCGATCGTCTGCGGAAGATCGAAGTCGAGCTCCGGGATCCTGTGCAAGTCGCGGCGGTAGCGACGGAGTTCTTGGAGCTCGGCCATATTGGTTCCTTTCGTAGGTGCGCGTCGGCTGCTATCTATTGTGCCGCAAGATTGCTACACCCTTATTTCCAGCATATCCCTGCATTTTTTAAACGTTATATACGAATACTCTTGTTTGGTAAAGTGCAACGTGGTAGGGTCGTTACCACTTGATAGAGGCGCGGGCACGAAGAACCGCGGGTGAGCCGGCAGGCTTTGACCCCGTGGGGAGGCGAAACCCGCCGAACTGGGCTTTTCGGGCACGAACAACCTGGTGGGCCTGCGGGAAACACCCGCAGGACTGTCTGCAGCAATGCGGGAGCGCTATCCGGACATTGGGTCCACGCTATGCGGATTCGATGCGCAGATGGCGCCGTCTGGATAGCGAGGTTTACGGGACATGGCATTAACCCCCAACGAGGCATATGCGGCCAAGCAGCCGTTTGTGGACAAGAAGACGCTCGAGCATATCGTCGAGCAGTTCCCCACGCCATTTCATCTATATGACGAGGCGGGCATCCGACGCAACATGCAAGAGGTGCGCGACGCCTTCGCATGGAACCCGGGCTTTAAGGAATACTTTGCCGTCAAGGCCAATCCCAACCCGGCGCTCATCTCCATTCTCAACGAATACGGCTGCGGCTGCGATTGCTCGAGCTATACCGAGCTCATGATCGCCCGCTCGCTGGGTATCACGGGACACGACATCATGTTCTCATCCAACGACACGCCGGCAGCGGACTTTGAGCTCGCCGACAAGCTGGGCGCCATCGTCAACTTTGACGACATCAGCCACATCGAGTTCTTTGAGCGCGTCGCAGGCCCCATCCCCAAGACGGTCAGCTGCCGCTTTAATCCGGGCGGTCTGTTCCAGCTCTCCAACGGCATCATGGACAACCCCGGCGACTCCAAATACGGCATGACCACCGAGCAGCTCTTCGAGGCCTTTCGCACGCTCAAGGCCAAGGGCGCCGAAAACTTTGGCATCCACGCATTCCTTGCCAGCAACACCGTCACCAACGACTACTACCCCAAGCTCGCGCGCATCCTCTTTGAGCTTGCCGTGCGCCTGGAGCGCGAGACCGGCGCACACGTCGCCTTTATCAATCTGTCCGGCGGCGTCGGCATCCCCTACCTGCCCGAGCAGCAGGCCAACGATATCCATGCCATCGGCGAAGGAGTGCATGCGGCCTACGACGAGATTCTGGTTCCCGCCGGCATGGGCGATGTGGCAATCTGCACCGAGATGGGCCGCTTTATGATGGGCCCCTACGGCTGCCTGGTCACCAAGGCCATCCACGAGAAGCAAATCTACAAGGACTATATCGGTGTCGACGCAAGCGCCGTCGATCTGATCCGCCCTGCCATGTATGGCGCCTACCACCACATTACGGTGATGGGCCAGCCGGGTGGCTCCGACAAGACCGCGGCGCCTGTCACAAACACGTACGACATTACGGGCAATCTGTGCGAGAACAACGACAAGTTCGCCATCGACCGCGAGCTACCGCGGGTCGACATGGGTGATGTGCTCGTGATCCACGATACCGGCGCGCATGGTTACTCCATGGGCTACAACTACAACGGCCGTCTGCGCTCCGCCGAGGTGCTGCTGCGCCCCGACGGCTCGGCCGACCTTATCCGCCGCGCCGAGCGCCCGGGCGATTATTTTGCCACGCTCGACGTGTTGCCGAGCGGCCGAGAGCTGCTGGCCAAGTCGCGCGCCGAAAGCGCTCGTCGTCGCGCTCAGGACGAGCGCCTGGCCGTCGCCGTCCAATGGAACAAACGCATCCAGATCGCGGAAGCGAAGGAGAAGAACATGGATATCCGCAACCTCGAGGGCTCGATCGTCGCCCTTGTTACGCCGTTTAAAAAGGACGGCAGCGTCGACTTTGACGCACTCGAGCGCCTTATCGATTTCCACCTGCAAAATGGCACCGACGCCATCCTCACCCTGGGCACCACCGGCGAGAGCGCCACGATGACCGATGACGAGGACAACTCCGTCGTCGCCGCCGTGGTCAAGCAGGTTGCAGGCCGCGTCCCCGTCATCGCCGGCTCGGGCTCCAACTCCACGCAAACCATGCTCACCAAGTCGCTCACCTATCAGGGCCTGGGCGCCGACGGCCTGCTGCTCATTACCCCCTACTACAACAAGTCTAATGAAGAGGGCATCTACCAGCACTTTAAGACCGTTGCCGATGCCGTAGATATCCCCTGCATCCTGTACAACATCCCCGGCCGCTGCGGCTGCGGCATCAGCGAGCGCAACGTAGAGCGCTTGGCCGCGCACCCCAACATCATGGGTATTAAGGAAGCCTCGGGCAACGTCGCCTACGCGGCCAAGATCGCCCACCTGCTGTCCGACGACTTCCGTATGTACTCGGGCGAAGACACGCTCACCGTGCCGCTCATGAGCCTGGGCGCCTCGGGCACCATCAGCGTGTGGGCCGATGTTCAGCCGCAGCTCGTGCACGACATGTGCCGCGCCTATCTGGACGGCGACGTGGAGCGCGCCCGCGATATCCAAATTGCCGGCCAGCCGCTCATCAATGCCCTCTTTAGCGAGGTCAACCCCATCCCCGTCAAGGAGGCACTCGCCCAGATGGGCATGATCGAAGCCAACTACCGCATGCCGCTGTGCCCCATGGCCGATAACACGCGCGCCGCACTTACCGATGCTCTGAAGGGAGCTGGTCTGCTTGATTAAGACCGTCATTATGGGAACGGGCCGCATGGGCTCGCTCATCCACACTACCGCCGAGGGCATTGTCAACGCCGCTGGAGAGCCCGTTTTTGATATCGTGGCCCAGATCGGTTTTGACCTGTCCGAGCTCGAGAGCACCCCGGCAGCCGACGTCATCATCGACTTCTCGAACGTCGTGACCTTCGATGCCGTCGTCGCCTATGTCGAGCGCACGGGCGCGGCGTTAGTCTCGGGCACCACAGGCTACACCCCCGAGCAGATGGACCGCCTGCGTGAGCTGGGCCAGAACGCCCGCGTTATGCACTCGGGCAATTACTCCATCGGCATCGCAGCCCTGCGTCATCTGGTAGCACAGGCCACGCGCGAGCTGCCCGGCTTTGACTGCGAAATCGTCGAGACGCACCATAACCAAAAAGTCGATGCCCCCAGCGGCACCGCAAAGCTGCTGCTCGACGCCGTCGTCGAAGCCGAGCCCGAGGCAGGCTACCACCCCGTCTATGGCCGCGAGGGCATGTGCGGAGCGCGCGACCCCAAGGAAATCGGCATGCACTCGCTGCGCGGCGGCACCGTAGCCGGTGTGCACGAGGTGGGTTTCTTTGGCCAGGACGAGGAAGTCACGCTCACCCACCGCGCCACGAGCCGTCAGATCTTTGTCAACGGCGCCCTGGCAGCCGCGCAGAAGCTCGTCGCCCGTGAACCCGGCTTCTATACGTTCGACCAGGTCATGTTTGCCTAACCAGGTATCAACCGAATCCGCCCAAAGGAGAGATAGCAAATGAGCAACGCAGCCGAGATGGATGCACAGGAGATTATCGACTACATCGCCACCGCGCCCAAGAAAACGCCCGTCAAACTGTACGTGCGCGAAAAGCCGGGCATGAAGGTCCAGTGGGGCAATGCGCACGTCTACGGCGGTCGTCGTGGCAAGACCGTCTTTGGTGACTGGGATGAGCTCAAGGTCATCCTCGATGCCAATGCCGACTCCATCGACTACTACGACGTCGAGAATGACTGCCGCAACTCCGCCGTCCCCATGCTCGACCTTAAGGGCATCAATGCCCGCATCGAGCCGGGCGCAATCATCCGCGACCGCGTCGAGATCGGCGACCGCGCCGTCATCATGATGGGCACCATCATCAACATCGGCTCCGTTATCGGCGAGGGCTCTATGATTGATATGGGCGCCGTCCTGGGCGGCCGCGCAACCGTGGGCAAGAACTGCCATATCGGCGCCGGCACCGTACTGGCAGGCGTCGTTGAGCCTGCGAGCGCCACGCCCGTCATCATCGAAGATGATGTCATGATTGGCGCCAACGCCGTGGTCCTGGAGGGCGTGCGCGTGGGCAAGGGTGCTGTCGTTGCCGCCGGCGCCGTATGCGTCGAGGACGTCCCCGCCGGCGCCGTCGTGGCCGGTGTCCCCGCCCGCGTCATCAAGATGCGCGATGAGAAAACCGACAGCAAGACCGGCCTCGAAGAGGGACTACGTCAGCTTTAATAGTTACGCGGTTTTACCAAGAAGGCCGAAGCCCCAAAGGGCTTTGGCCTTTTCGTTACGGTCAATCTACTCGAGCCGCTATCGATTCTCGATGCTGCCGATATTCTTGAGCTCGATGGAGATGAGGCCGTTGGGTTCGTTGACGAACTCGATGTACTCGGAGTTCGAGCCCATCTCGGCCGGAAAGCTGATCTCGATGCCCGTATCGGTACGAATCTTGTGGTTGCGCACGGCCGCGCGTTCGACCTGCTTGCGCTCCACGGGCACACGCTCAGGCACCTTCTCCTCAGTCAGTGCCGCGCGCACGCTCTCCTTGATAACCGGTTCGTCCTCAAAGACCTCATCGACGATATCCCAGGGCGGCAGCTCCTCGTCATCCTCGACTTTCTCGGCGACGGCAGCCTTAACCTTGGCGAGCGCCACGGCCGTATTGGCACCGTGCTCCTCGGCGACTTCCTCGACCACACGCGTCACGGTGTCGATGACCTCCTTGCCTGATACGCCCGTGTCGCACTGCAGCAGGCCATCGGGGATAAGCATACGGTCCTCACCGGCAATCTTGCGCTTCTTGTCCACGTAACCGATCTCCATGGTGCTCGCACGCACGATGGCATAGCTCGGCACCTTTTGCGAGGGGTTCGGCAGAATGGCGTAGTGGCGCGCGATGTCGTTGCGCACCTCTCCCTCCTCGCGGCCCACTTCGTGCATAAAAGCCTGCTTGGAGCCCAGCAGCATCACGGCAAACCAGCGGGCATCCTCATCGTCGTCAAAATCGGCCACGAGCACGTCGGTGGACTCGGCTTTCTCGGCTTTGGTGAGCTCGGAGGAGATAAACTCCGCAATCTGCTGCGACAGGTCCACGAACTCGCGCTCGCCAAAGAAATAGCCCTTGAGCTCGCCGCCAAACGCAGAGTTCTCGGCAAACGTGGCGCGTTTATTGTCGGCCGAGGTACGTGCGCGGCGCAGATGCGTGGTCACGAAGTTGCGCACGGTACGACTCTCGATATCGAGCTCGCGCTGGCTCATAACGTTGACGGCAGAGTCAAAGTCCAGGATATGCAGAATCGCGTGATTGATTTTCATATACGGCATTCCGTTCTAGATCGATTTCGGCACGAACCAGTATAGCGGTCGAGCCCTCCCGAGCGCATCGAAGATTGGTGCATCGGGGACAGGTTGCTTTGCACCAATGGCTAGCGCAGAAGCTCGGACTGCCAAGCCTCGAGCTGTTCTGCCAGACTCTTACCGGCAGTGGACATGTCGATCTGGGGTCGTTTGGGCAGCAGCGCGCATTTAAGGATTGCCACGATGGTCTGCGAGACAAAGCGTCGCGTATCCTTGTCGAAACCTTGCGCAGCCTGGAGCATCACGGGCAGGCTCTCGCGCAGATTCCCAGCGATATCCGCAAACCGCTCAGCACCCGTAGCCTCAAACACGGAGAACAATGCATCTACAAAACGCTCGCGCTCGGCAGGCCCCACTGCAAGCAGCATCTCGCGAATGGAGCCATCAACGTATCGAGCACCGGCGGACAGGCGCTCACAGTACACGAAGTCGCGACCATCAACCACCCAGCTAAAGGGATTGTGCTGCAGCAGGCTGAACTCGGTGCTCTCAACGATGGCATAGTCCTCCTGTGTCTCGAACATCATGCCAAAGATCGACGACCGAGGTAGCGTCTTATCGATGCGGCCGGAAAGATCGGCAAAGGCGTTGCCGTTCAGGAACTCCTCGACGAAGCCAGGACCATCATGGGAATACACCCGTTCGATTCGCTCACGGGCGACATCGGAGCACATCGCCGCACCGTACACCGCAAGGTTTCCACCCTTGGAATGACCTCCGCACAAAAGCGGCCCGTCAATCGCGTCCGCCGCCTCGTCTACATAACGCGCCGCGGATTCCTGGGCCGGCACAGGACACCGGAACGCCATGTTAAAGTCCTCTTTCCAGCCCACAATCGTACTGTCGGTCCCCCGGAAGGAAAGATAGCTAAACCCCGCCGGAAACCGGAACGCCATGGCTGCAAACTGCTCTGTCGCTACCACATCGCTCACGGCACGATAACCGCAAACGTGCACGCCACGGTAGCGAGGGCTTGCTGCCACGGCCTCCAACAAGGCCCTGCTCCCCTCCGGATCCCACAGGTCGCCAATCATGTCCCGGTAGCACTCGGCACGCAGCAGCTCGCGTACGTCTAGGCCCTGCCAGTTCGTCAGCTCCGCCATATCACCCGGCAAACGCAAATAGGACAGCCACGCAAAGACCAGGCTATCCACCGCACAGAACGGCTGCTCCTCAAACGAATCAAACGTCGTCTGGGCATAGGTCAAAAAATTAGAGGAATCCGACATGGCCCTCCCATCAACTATGGTGCATTGGGGTCAGGTTACTTTGCATCAAAAAGGCGCCCGGGCCGCGTGGACCCGGACGCCTTCATTGTAGCTTTTCGCTCTAGCGAGCTTGATTTAGCAGGAGAAGTCGATTTAGCAGGAGAAGTCGACGCTGTCGATGATGTCCTTGAGGGCCTTTGCAGAGGCGGTGAGCTCATGCTGCTCGTCATCGTTCAGCGGCACGGGGACGCGGCAGACAACGCCGTCGCGGCCAACGACGGTCGGCATGGAGATGGCAAGATCGGACAGGCCATACTCGCCCACCATGAGCGAGGAGACGGGCAGAACGGTCTGCTCGTCACGCATGACGGCGGTGCAGATGCGCTTGACGGCCATGGCGACGCCATAGTAGGTGGCGTGCTTCTTCTCGATGATGGTGTAGGCGGAGTTCTTGACGTCCTCGGCGATGCGCTTCTCGGCAGCCTCATGCTCCAGATGACCGTGAAGCTCGCAGAAGGTGTTCAGCGGAACGCCGGCAACCTGGGCGCTGGACCAAGCAACGAACTCGGAGTCGCCGTGCTCACCCATGACATAGGCCTGGACATCGCGCGGGTCGACCTCAACGTGGGCACCAAGCATCTGCTGCAGACGACCGGTGTCGAGCACGGTACCGGAGCCGATGACATGGCCCTCGGGCAGGCCGGACATCTTGATGGCGGCATAGGTCAGAACATCGACCGGGTTGGAGACGATGAGCAGAATGCCGTCGAAGCCGGACTTCTTAATCTCGGGGATAATGGACTTAAAGATGTTGACGTTCTTGTTGACCAGGTCCAAGCGGGTCTCACCGGGCTTCTGGGCAGCGCCAGCGGTGACGACGATCATGGCGGCGTCGGCGACATCGGAATAATCGCCGGCGTAGATCTTCATCGGCTCGGCAAACGTCATGCCGTGCGCGATATCCAGAGCCTCACCCTCGGCGCGGTTCTTGTCCACGTCGATGAGGACCATCTCGGAGAACAGACCGCTCTGCATCAGCGCGAACGCCGAAGACGAACCGACGAAACCGCAGCCGACAATAGCGACCTTCTTCTCGTTAACCATTAGAAACTCCCATCTCTCTCCACAAGCAAGCCGCCCGGGAACGACCCGAGCGGCTTGCCGTAATCCCAATACATCCAATCGGGACTTTGATTATGCTCCTATTCGCAGCCAAAAATCGACCGTTTACCGAAATTGTTTGCAGGATTCGTAAAATAACTGCACGAAATCGGTTTCGAGCTATTGACGAGGCGAAATAGCTTTCTAATACAGGCCCGCCTCGCGAATGGCCTCGACAGCCAAAGCAATCTGATCGGGCGGCAGGACCAGCGCCATGCGCACGTGTCCCTCGCCCGAAGGACCAAAGCTCGCGCCCGGCGTCACCACAACGCCGGCCTTCTCCATAAGCTCCTCGCAAAACGCCATGGAATCGGTGCGACCACCGGGAAGCTTGGCCCACACAAACATAGAGCCATGCGCGTTGGGACGCTCCCAGCCCAAGTTCTCAAGACCGTCGCACAGGGCATCACGGCGCTCCTGGTACTTCAGACGCTGCGCCTCGACCTCATCGCGCGGACCGCTCAAGCAGGCGATAGCAGCCTTCTGGATCGGGAAGAACATACCAAAGTCGATCTGGCCGCGCAGCTTGGCAAAGGCAGAGACCACGTCCTCGCGGCCGACCAAAAAGCCGATACGCGCACCGGTAACGTTAAACGACTTGGAAAGCGAGAAGAACTCCACGCCCACCTCAAGCGTACCAGGATACTGCAAGAAGCTTCCGCCCGGCTCGCCGTCGAACACGATGTCGGAGTACGCGTTGTCATGGACGATGAGCAGGTCGTGCTCGCGGGCGAAAGCGATGATCTCCTCGTAGACCTCGGGCGTGCCCACCGAGCCAACCGGGTTCGCGGGCAACGACACGATCATATACTTGGCACGATCGGCCACCTCGGGATCGATGCCCGCCACATAGGGCAGGTAATTATGCTCGGCGACCAACGGATAGTACTCGAGCTTGGCATCGGCAATCTTGGCGCCCGCCTCAAAGACCGGGTAGCACGGATCGGGAACCAAAATGGTGTCACCCGGATCGAGCAGGGCCAGGCCCAAATGGCCCACGCCCTCCTGCGTGCCGTTGCACGACTGCACCATAGACGGCGTAATGCCCGAAACGCCAAAGCGGCGCTCATAGTAATCGCACACGGCTTGCTTGAGTTCGGGCAGGTCGCGCAGGGCATACTTCCACATCTCGGGGTCCTGGGCCGCTTGCGTGAGCGCCTCGACCACGTGGTCGTACGGCTTAAAGTCGGGCGTGCCCACGCTCATGTTGTAAATGGTCTTGCCCTGAGCCTTCAGCGCAAGCAGTTTGTTGTTGAGCGAGGCGAAGACCTCCGCGCCAAAGCGGTCGAGACGCTGCGATGCCTGCATGGTGCCACCTTCCGATATAAAAAAGCGGCGCTCCGACAAGAGCGCCGCGCGATACGGGCCATCAGATTGCAAAAGTGTAACGCTTGCAACCCCCGTATTGGTTCAATTTAGCCAACCTTAGTCAACTGGATTGAGCGCGTCGATCTGCGCAAGCCACAGACGCGAGCTGGCGTCACTCGGCATACGCCAATCGCCGCGCGGGCTGAGCGTCACCGAACCAACCTTGGGGCCATCGGGCAGGCAGCTGCGCTTAAACTGCTGGGCAAAGAAGCGACGATAGAACGTACGCAGCCACGCGTGGACGGTCTTGGCGTCGTAGACACCCTCGAAACTCTTGAGCGCCATGCGGTAGATCTTGCCCGGCTCAAAGCCAAAACGCAGCAAGTAGTAGAGGAAGTAGTCGTGCAACTCGTACGGGCCCACCAAATCCTCAGTCTTCTGCGCAATCTCGCCGTCGCCCGTGGGCGGCAGAAGCTCGGGGGACACCGGCGTGTCGAGGATATCGAGCAAAACCTCGGCAATACGCCCGCCAAAGACATCAGCCGCATAACGCACCAAGTGACGCACGAGTGTCTTGGGCACGCTCGCGTTGACGGCGTACATGCTCATGTGGTCGCCGTTATAGGTAGCCCAGCCGAGTGCCAACTCCGACAGGTCACCCGTGCCGATGACAAAACCGCCAGCCTGGTTGGCCAGATCCATCAGAATCTGCGTACGCTCGCGGGCCTGGCTGTTCTCGTAGGTCACGTCCTGCACGGTCGGATCGTGCTCAATGTCCTTGAAGTGCTGCTCCACAGCCGCGTGGATCGAAACCTCGCGGAAGCTCACGCCCAGGTCGCGCGCGAGCGACTCGGCGTTGGACTTAGTGCGATGCGTCGTGCCAAAGCCGGGCATGGACACGGCAGTGATGCCCGTGCGCGGCAGCCCCAGCGCATCGAAGGCACGCACGGTCACGAGTAGCGCCAGTGTGGAATCGAGGCCGCCGGAAAGGCCGATGACGGCAGCCTTGGTACCCGTATGGGCAAGGCGGGTCTTGAGGCCCGCAGTCTGCAGATTGAGAATAGTCTCGCAACGCTCGGCCAGATCACCGTGGTCGGCCGGCACAAAAGGCGCGCGAGGGAAAACGCGGTCGATATCGCAGGCATCGCGCAGGACAGGCTCTTTGGCCAGCACGCCCTCAAAAGAAAACTCAACGGTCGTGGCCTCCGGCGCATCGTCCGCGCGCGCCCACGTCGTCGAGCGACGGCGCTCGGCAACCAGGCGGTCAAGATCGACATCGGCGATGGCCATATCGCAGGTAAGCAGTTTGGTCGCGGCGAGCTTGGAGCCGTTTTCGTAGACGAGGTTCTCGCCCGCAAAGACCATATCGGTCGTGGACTCACCCTCGCTCGCGTCCGCGTAGGCATAGGCGCAGTACAGGCGTGCACTTTGGTTAGAGATAAGGCTGCGGCGGTAATCCGCTTTGCCGATGATCTCGTCCGAGGCCGACGGGTTGAGAATCACCGTCGCACCGGCAAGCGCCATCTCGGTCGAAGGAGGCGCCGGCACCCACAGGTCCTCGCAGACCTCAACGCCCAGCACCAGGTCCTCGGCGCCCTCATCACAGCAACGGTAGACAAGCCCCGAGCCCAACGGGACCGGACCCTGACCGGCAAATTCAAGCCAAACGGGATCGGTAGGTGCCGGAGCAAACCAACGGCGCTCATAGAACTCGCCATAGTTGGGCAAATACTTCTTGGCCGTGAGGCCCAAAAGCTCGCCCGCGCAGCACACAGCGACGCAGTTGTAGATATTCTCGGCAACCGCAACGGGAAGACCAATGGTAAAGACAATCGGCAGCTCACGAGTCTCGTCGAGGATATGCACCAGAGCAGCCTCGCAGGCATGCAGCAGTGTGCGGTTATGGAACAGATCGGCCGCGGTATAGCCGGTCAGGTTAAGCTCGGGCAGCACCAGCGCGCGAACGCCACGCTCGGCAGCCTCACGCACGGCAGCCAACGCCACCTCGGCATTGCCCTCGACATCGGCCACGCGAATCCGCGGCGACGCCGCCGCCACACGCAAAAAGCCGTCGTTCTTATTAGCCGAAACGCAGCATTGCCTTGTTGATCTGGACACTGGAGGCCCCTTCTACCCTGAGATTCAGTCTAACGGACGTTCACATATCTCTAACTAGCCAAAGCAACCTCCCAGTTTACTGAGACGCCAACCTGTGCTAAGAGCATGTATTCCAAAAATATCTTTAATTAAAAAAGGAGAAATCGATAATCGACTTCTCCTTTAAGCGAGGCAAGTAAATTCCGAAACTAATGGCAGAATTTATCCATGTAGTCCTCAAAGTCGAACACTTCTACCACGACGCCCTCTTCCTGAGACTCTTTCAGTTGCTCCAAGAGATCTTTGTTAATAACGTCCATGCAGAAACCTCCTCTATCTAATCAATTGTAGTATATCTGCTTTCATGCAATTATCAACCAACTTGTTTAATTGCTCCTCGTTTGCCGATAGTCCCTCTTTTTTCAAAATGTCGCGCAGCTCGTTCTTAGTAATCGGCTTTTCAAACAACGAAAGCAAAGCGAACGAATAATCATTAACCGCACACATTCTATGGGTGGCACAACTCAGCAGTACTCTTAACCCCTCTTTTGAGCGTCCGACTTCTTTAACAAACGAACTTTTAACCAATTGAAAACCATTATCGTGCATTACATAATCGGCATCGATATTTGTATTCAGCAATCCATAATGCAACAGTTCTTCTATCGCCCTTGTCAGCTCGAGGTCGCCCTGATCAAGAATAAGAGAAATGCTACAATCGGCCTCCAATAAACGGGCCAACTTAAGGTATACCAACTGGGAAACAGCATAGACATGATGGTATTCAGAATTATAGAAGTAGGCAAATGGCTCAACGAGCACGACAGAGGTCTTGGAATCCAGCCAGATTCGATCAGCTGGATTTAGACTAGTTAGCCGTCGCTTTACTTTGGTCAAATGTCCCTTATACCTGACAGCGTGAATAGAATCTAGGATCCAGGTCACCTCTGAAATATGAAGCCGCTGGGGCAAGTCAATTGTGTCGCTACCGTTTATGACCTCTTGCATATAAAAATCAATATGATGCTCATCAGATAAGGATTTTGCTTCATTTAAAGTTAAACCAGTGCCTGAAACATAATCCACTTCGAGGCGCAAATCCTCATATTGGGACTTCGGCATTACAGAGACACCATACTTATCGGGATGATTCCAAACATCCGACCCCATAACGAGACCAAAATTCGTAAATCCTCTCGTGGAATATGGAACACCACATACCTGTTTTGAATAATTCAAAACATTCTCTGTATAAGCTAAGGTGTTCAGAGCCTCTTCTTTAGTTTCGGTCGGAAAGCCAATCAAAAAAAATAGATGAACAGGAATACCCGCATTGAGACAATCATGGATATTGCGATCAATCCAATCAACTCTCGTGTTCTTCTTCATTAGATCAAGAACTCTTTGGTTGTATGACTCGAGGCCAAACTGAATCTGCCTACATCCACTTTGGTATATCTTATTAAAAACGTCTGTACTTAGGGTTGGAGAGAACCTCGTTTCTCCATGCCAGAAAAACGTTTTTCCCGATGCGTTTATTTCATCCGCGAGTTGCTCCATTCTTTTGCCTTCGAATGTTTCATCCACAAAAGAGAAAACTCTCGTGCCGTATTTTTCATTTAACCGACACATTATTTCAAATACTCTCGATATAGGCATCTTTCGGTAACAACCACCGGTAGCACCGGGAATGGTGCAGAAGGCGCAATGATTAAAACACTGCCTAGAGGAATAAACCGGCAATATTAGCTCAGGCATGAAGTATTTAGAAAGGGCGAAGCCATCGAAATCGGGAACTGTATCGTTGATAAATGTTTACTCAATCCGATGGTTTTTATATATCTTTCCACCTTTAGCATGGCAAAGGTTTGGAACACAGTCGAGGTTGTCATCACCAGAGTCAAGAGCCTCAAGAAGACGTGCAAGCGGCTCTTCGCCGTCATACATCATTATCGAATCAATGTATTCAAAAAAGGGATGCCATTCTTTCATGCAGTCATCTGCTAAACGAGTAATGTAATTGCCGCCCAATGAGACGTGTTTAACAGATGGACATTCTTCTTTAATCAGTTTCGCTAACGTAACTGCAGAAATCAATTGGAAACAGCCGCTCACCGAAATCCCAATAAACTCGATTTTTTCCCTCTGAATTCGCTTAAGAAAGGCAGTTTCATAGAAGGAAATAAACGGATTATGCAAGGTATCCGCAAGCGATTTCATTATTTCTGGTGTCGAATAATAATCATAGGGCAGATCTATGGAGTTGAACGTGTATTTAACTCCATATGAGACGTGATTTATGATATAGAGTGCATTTCTAAAAATGTTTTCAGCATATTGTCTTTCTTTTAGATTAAAGTATCTCTTCGATCTGAAAATATCTTTTGCCTCGTCAACATTAAGTGCCGACTTTTGTATCAACTCGATTGTTAATTGAACATTCGAACTAAACGAATCCTTTGATTCCCGATACCTTTTACAGCACTCTTCGACATGTCTAAAAGATAGGAGGTCATCGTAAAATTCCACGTTTAAGTCAACAATGTCAACTTTGTATTGTTCAACCTCTTGAAGATATGACTTCAAAACAGGCAAGGCAAGATACGGCCCCACTGGACTCCATCCTGGGGGAAATACTAAAAGTGTTTTAGGCATATCAACGTCACATCTTTCGCAAATAATTCAATTGAAACACAACTACCATCATAATTGAAAATACGCCAAGTCCTGTAACGAGAATTGAGAACATCGCGATGCTCGTGAACAGCGAAACAAGAAGTGTTGAAATAACAACAGCAACCGATTGCAAAGACTCCCTAATTGAAAACAGGCTTATCGATTCAGATCCGTCTCTCGCCAAATCCTGCAGCGATGTTATGAGAAGCACATCTTGAATGGCGTTTCCGGCACCGACGATAAAAAGGAAAATAAACGATATCCCAGACGCATAGCGATAGCCAAACGCCAGATACGCACCGAGCGCAAGATACGTCACAAAACAATATGATTTAACGCAATCGGAACCACTGATTAAACGACCATATATTGTATTTCCGAACAACAGTCCGATTGTAAGACTACTCTGAAGGAATCCGTATTGTATCGATGACGAGTCAAATTGCAATTGCGCTATAGCTGGCAAAAGAGAATTCAGAGAGCCGAATGCCACGCCACTAGAAATATCGATTAATAGGAAACCAATTGCCAAGTGCTTCGCGCTAAGATCACTAAATGCAGTCCTGTTTTTTTCATTTTTGCTTATTCCCTCTTTATCATTAACCTCGATAACCGACGGAACATCTCGCAGCAACCAGAACGACGCGGCAAAAGAAAGCGCGTCTAATGCAAGAACAGCCTCCGCCCCAAATTGAGCGACAACAAAACCGCCGGCAACTGGCCCCAGAACCATCATCAAATTCTGCAGGAACCCAAACGAATTATTAATTACGTCGCGATTGATACTATTCGTATTGGCTCTTAACAACGAGTAAAAGCAGGGCATTTCTACCGTTCGGCAAAGCGATACCGCGCACGTAATAGCAAACATACTCCATTTACTATCAACAAAAATATAGCAAACGAATAATCCCACGCGAATTAAGTCTGCCAATCTCATGGCCTGCAGTGTCCCGATACCCATCTTCTGAGGCAGCTGCGCGAGCGCAACTGAAAACAGAGAGGGGGCAAATCTGCAGCAGACCATCAAAGCAGTTGCAGAAACATCGTGAGTTACCTCGTAAATCAGCATTGGCAAAGCAATATTCGCACACCAATTGCCTATTTCGCTTATCCCTCTAGCAATATATAGGACCCGAACCGGACGGCTAGCTCTCAATACCGTGAACATCACGATTAACCTCGTATTTCAGGCCTCGTTCATCCCTTAATAGGAATCCATAATCAACCAAGTACCGCCTCAACACGGCATAATCAGGATAGAGCTGTGACAGCACACGATTAACCTGAAGCTCCGTATAACTTGTATTTAATTCAAAGAAAGAGACGGCCCATAGCAGCATGATTCTTTTATAGCTTTCCTTTTTTGGAATTGAAACCAGCTCGCCATTCTTGAGAAATCGTTTTTTAAAGTCTATTAGCTCATCCATTCACATCCTCCATTTCATACGCATCTAATACTAAAAATGCATACGCTTTAGGTCATCGCATTCAGCTTCTTTATTCGAACTAAACTCGAACTAATCTAAATTATTTGCTCAGACACTCTTCGAAAGCTCCTTTTTCACTCTGAGTAAAATGCCCTTCCCAGTCAGTCCACGAACAGGAAGGCAACTCACAACGAGCGGAGTCGAAACCCTCTGCCGTCGGTCGTTCAAAATGCACGATAACCTTTTCGATATCGCCATCTGTAATCAGGTCAGAATGAATGACCTCGGTTCCATCTTCGAATGTCATATACGGGTACATCACGTAAACCACCTCGCAAATATAAATCCAGTTTAGCATCAAGCTATTGCACCAAAGACAGCAAGCCCCCTTGATGAGTTGATGGTATCTGTTAAATGTCACGCACGATTCACATCTGGTGGGTACCCTGATGGCTACACGAAACGAAGCAGATTTACACCGGGAGGACCCCGTATGACAACCAAGTACACCGACGCGCCGCGTACACGCGTCATGACTCCCGCCGCACTGAACAACGGCGTTCACGAAAACCATTCCATCGGCCAGACCATGGCCATCGCGCCCAAAAAAGGCCTGTTCGACGACATTTCCATTCCCCAGATCATCGCCGGCGCCGCAGCTGCCGCCACGAGCGTGGCGCTTGCTTCAAAGATCGGCATTGCCGGCTCGGTGATTGGTGCCGCTGTGAGCTCAGTCATCACTGTTGTGTCTTCGCAGGTCTATCGCCACTTTATCACCGCCAGCGCCGAAGCAATCAAGGGCACGCATGCCGCTGTCGACTACCCTACCGGCGCCTACGAGCCCGTTGAGCCCAATGTCGAGGAGCACCTAGGTGGCGCCGCAACCACGCAGGAGATGCGCCAGGTTGCGGGACGCGCGACCACGGCGCGCGTCGCTCCCAACAGCCTGCGCGCCAAGGCGGCGGCTGAGCGCAGCCAGACGCAAAAGAAGGTCATCGTCTTCTCGATCGCTATCGCCATCGTCGCGGTCATCGCCTGCGCCGGCGCCATCCTTATCACCACTGCCGGTGAGGGTCTGGGCGAGCATCCCGAGCCAATCCTGTCGTCGCGCACGACCGAGAGCGATGCAAATGGCAACACCCAGTCGCAGGATCAGCAGGCACAGACGGACGATACGCAAGACAGTTCTACCTCTGCCAATTCGTCCTCGAACACCCAAAACCAATCGCAGGGCGTCGATTCCTCTGCGAACAACAGCGGCACGCAATCCGGCACGACTGACTCAAGCCAAACGACTGACGGCTCTCAACCGAGCACGGGCGACCAGGCGAATGGCAATACACCGAGTACGGGATCCACCGACAACAGCAACACCAACAGCTCGAGCGGAACCGCGTCCGGCACGGCATCTGACAGTTCAAGCCAAGGCACGACATCGGGCAACTAGGCACTGCATCCCCAGATAGGCAACCTGTACAACGGGCGCGAACCGACAGCGGTTCGCGCCCGTTTGCCTTGGGCGCCGCCATGGCGAGTGCCATGCGATGGTAAGATGCTTTACATGTGTAAAGAGGAGATTTGCCATGAGCAAGACAATAGTTAGGCCCACGCTATCGCTGGGCAACCACATCTATCTGTATCGCCTGCTGCGCGATGCGATTGGGTGTGGCAAGCAAACGTTTATGACACAGGTCGAGGAGGCGCTCACCGCTGGCGACATGACCGCTTATGACCTGGGCTTCGAATCCACGCGCGAGCTGCTCGAAGAGCTTGACGACTGCATTAAGCTGACCGTCTTTAAGGGCGGTCGCCTGTATGCCACCGTCATCGCCAACGAGGCCTGGGATGCCGCACTTGCCAAGGGCGAGGACAAGCCCAAGACCGCCAAGGGCGCCAAGCAGTCCTACAAAAAGAAAAAGCGCGGTGAGAAGGACCTCAAGGCCGTGCGCCCCAAGCACGTTAAGCGTCCTGAGCCCGAAACCGAGACCGAGGTTGTGCCGGAGCCCGAGCCCGAGACAGAGATCGAAGTCGCTATTGAGGTAACGGCAGAAGCCGAAACCGAAATCGCCGCCACGACCGATCCCGAAGTCATATCCGAGCAGGAAGCCACTGCGGAGCTCAACGAGGCTCCCAAGTCGACAACAGAAGAAGCCGCTAGCCAACCTGAGGCGCCTGCGCTCCAAAACAGCGATGTCTTTGGCGACGAGGCCGAGGACGATCAGCCCGACGAGCCCGACGATCAAGACGCTACTGAGTCGACGCCGGAGCCCGAGACGCCGCGGCCTGCCATCTCGCTTACGGTCGTCTATGACCCTGAAAACGCCAACGCCGGCATCACCACCATGGCGTCCACGCCGGTCGAGACAAAGTCGAGCGTCGAGAATCAGAGCGCTCCGCAAGTCGAGTTCGACACCGCGACCGCAGACGCACCTGCCATCGTCGAACCCGCAGATTCCGCGGCGATGCCGAAAGCGGACACCGAATCAGTACTCGGCGCCGAACCCGCGCCCGTCATCGAGGTGACGCCCGTCAATGAGCAGGCCTTCGCACCGACGATGGTACCGGCCCCCGCACCCGTAGCGCCCGCCATCCCCGAGGACTTCCCCATCGATTTCGCAACCGAGGTCTTCTGCCCCGGTCCATTGCTACACCAGCTGTCGACCTATCTCCCCTACGGCGCCGATACCCTCGGCATCGTCGGCGAGTACTACTGGATCGCCCGCGAGCGCGGTACCATCGAGGCCGCGCGAAACCGCGCAAGCTTCCCCCTGCGCTACACGCAGGCCGGCGAGCGCCACGAGGTTGCCGTGCGCATCCGCCGCAACACCACCGTCGGTCTCGGAGCCACCTGGACCATCGATAAAGTCGAAGAACCCGAGCAGTAACGACAAACGGCTCAAATCCAAATCAGGATTTGAGCCGTTTTTATTTGTTGATGTTGCGTAACCAACAGCGAGCGGGCCGCAAGTGCCCCAGGTTGCCGTGAAAGAGGAGCGACGCGTACTTCGGTACGCGAGCGACGGCTTGAACGGCAAGATGGGGTGCTTGCGACCCGCGCAGCGTCGAGCAGTTACGCGGTTTGGAAAACCGCGTAACGATCTAGTCGCGCGTCAGCTTACGGTGAATACGATGCGGCTGGGCTGCGTCCTCACCCAGGCGCTCGATACGGTTGGCCTGATAGGCCTCAAAGTTGCCCTCGAACCAATACCAGTTGCCCGGATTCTCGTCGGTGCCCTCCCACGCCAGAATGTGCGTGGCGACGCGGTCCAGGAACATACGATCGTGGCTAATGACCACCGAGCAGCCCGGGAACTCGAGCAGCGCCGCCTCGAGCGAGGACAGCGTCTCGACGTCGAGGTCGTTCGTGGGCTCGTCGAGGAGCAGCAGGTTGCCGCCCTGCTTGAGCGTGAGCGCCAGGTTCAGACGGTTGCGCTCGCCACCGGAGAGTACGCCAGCGCGCTTCTGCTGGTCCTGGCCCTTAAAGCCAAAGCTCGCCACGTACGCGCGGCTGGGGACCTCGGTCTCGCCGACCATCATGTGGTCCAGACCATCCGAGACGACCTCCCACAGGTTCTTGTCGGGGTCGATGCCAGAACGGTTCTGATCGACATAGGAGATCTTGACGGTCTCGCCCACCTCGAGCTCGCCCGAAGTCAGCGGCTCCAGGCCCACGATGGTCTTGAAGAGCGTAGTCTTGCCCACACCGTTGGGGCCGATGACGCCCACGATGCCGTTACGCGGCAGGGTGAAAGAAAGGTCGTCGATGAGCACGCGACCGTCGAATTCCTTGTGCAGGTGATGGGCCTCGAGCACCTTGTTACCCAAACGCGGTCCAACGGGAATGCGGATATCGGTCCAGTCGAGCTTCTGGCTTGCGCGGGCCTCGGCCTCCATCTCCTCGTAGCGAGCCAGACGGGCCTTGTTCTTGGCCTGACGAGCCTTGGGCGAGCTGCGCACCCACTCGAGCTCGGCCTCCATGCGCTTGGCGAGCTTGGCATCGCGGTTGCCCTGAGCCTCGATACGCGCGGCCTTGGTCTCCAGATACGTGGAGTAGTTGCCCTTGTAGGGATAGAGGTGACCGCGGTCGACCTCGCAGATCCACTCGGCAACGTTATCCAGGAAGTAGCGATCGTGTGTGACGGCCAGCACTGCACCCTGGTAGTTGTGCAGGAAGTGCTCGAGCCACAGGATCGACTCGGCGTCCAGATGGTTCGTGGGCTCGTCGAGCAGCAGCAGGTCGGGAGCCTCGAGCAGCAGCTTGCACAGGGCCACGCGGCGGCGCTCGCCGCCAGAGAGCACGTTAACCGGCATGTCGGAATCGGGCAGCTGCAGGGCGTCCATGGCCTGGCCGAGCTTGGAATCGATATCCCAGCCATCGGCGGCATCGATCTCGTCCTGAAGCTTGCCCATCTCGGCCATGAGGGCGTCCATGTCGCAGTCCGGGTCGCACATCTCCTCGCCGATCTTGTTGAAGCGATCGACCTTGGCGATCATATCGCCAAACGCCATGCGCACGTTCTCGATGACGGTCTTGTCGTCATCGAGCGGCGGCTCCTGCTGCAGGATGCCCACGGTGTAGCCGGGGGTTAGCCTTGCATCGCCGTTGGAGACCTCCTCGATACCGGCCATGATCTTGAGCAGGGTCGACTTGCCCATGCCGTTGGGGCCCACGACGCCGATCTTGGCACCGGGATAGAAGCTCAGGGTCACGTCGTCAAGAATCACCTTGTCGCCATGGGCCTTACGAGCCTGATACATCTGGTAGATAAACTCCGCCATTTGCCTATTTTATCCTTTCTACCTTCTGTTTCCCTATTCTTGATTCGCTTTAGTGGAAACGAAATGAGGAAACCAGCTCTGAAACTAAACGAAAAAGGGGCATGGTTGCCCACACCCCCTAATACTACCTGGGAAAAGTCCCTCGGAACATACTATGAACTGCGTACGCTAGTTTTCCGCAACCTTAACGAGCGGCTCGCTGCGATTTGCGCCACAGCAGATACGAATAGACGTAGGCAGCTCCAGCTGAACCAAACGCCAGAACCGCAATCACCGCGGCGACGACTTCACTCGAAAGCACGCTACCCGCCACGCCCATCACAATCAGGCCAACGCCCAGCACCATAAAGCAGGCACCGCCAAAACGCTGCGTACGGCGCCAGTTCTCGGGATCGGCAAGCGCCCAGGGCGTCTTGATACCGAGCGTGTAGTTCTGCTTTACGCGCGGTAAGTAGTTGCCCATACCAATAAAGAGCAAGCCGATAGCGCCTGATACCAGCAAATTGACCGTTCCTACCACCGGCACGATGCCCCACACCGTTAGCTCCCCCAGCCAGCTTATGGCACACATGAGCAGCGTGAAGGCGATTACGAAGCCCTGATAGAACTTACCCGAGGTCCGATACGCCTCGCCCTTGGGGTCAATGCGTGGCACGACGTAGAACATCGCGAGAAGTGCCAGAGGCAACACGCCGAGCGCGGAGGCCATCCAGCTAGGGCCCCAACCGTCGACGGCGCCATTCGCGCCCCAGTGCGTGGGAATCTGCGCCGGCAGGCTCGGCATCACTATCAGATGCGCTGCGACATTGGCAACGCACAGAGCGACCAGTGCAATCCACACGCGCGACGATACCCCCGTGACGTGAATGCCCTTGTTTTCGTTATTCATCCTTATCACCTTCAGTGTTTGTAAAGCCCATAAACCAGCCAATCAAGTCCTGCATGACGGTGGTATTTAAGCTGTAAACGATGTTTTGGCCATGGCGCTCATCGGTCACCAGCCCGGCGTTTTTAAGCGTTGCCAGATGATGGCTGAGCGACGGTTTGCTTATGTCGAAATGCTCGGCGAGCTCCCCCGCCGTGCAATTGCCCTCGCGCAGCAGTTCTAAAATGCGCCGCCGCGTTGGATCCGCCAGCGCCTTAAAACCTTCTCCCGGCATAGAACCTCCTCTCGCTATCTCTCGCGACGTGCACACTATACTCGATATTTAGATGTTTGTCTAATTATCTAATAGCAATGTTATGTATAGAACATTCGTTCGTTTTTAGATACAATGGGTCCAGAAGCAGATGGGCCAGCTCCCTCTTCCCAAGAAGGAGATGGACTATGAGTATTAACGATGTCCTGACGTTGTTGTTGCTTGTAATCGCGGCTGTGGAGCTCGGCATCCACATTGGAGGTCGAATGAAATAGCCGCCCCCGCGTAATGCGAAGACGGCCACTTCTCACGCTACAAACGTGTTTGGGAGTTGGCCAACCCGCTGCAACGGGTGCCATCTGCTTCATCTTATGCGAATCACTGCCTCATTTCAACAAGCCCCTAGGGCTCAAATGGAATCGCGATAATACCTATAATGGCGATAGCTAAAACACGATTCGCTTCCCCATCGGAGGATGTCTATGACCGAAACTGCTGCACTCGTCGAGACACGCGACACCAAGCTCGAAATCATCATGGGCCGCGAGGCACTCGACAAGCTCGCCGATGCCACGGTGCTGGTACTCGGCTGCGGAGGTGTGGGCTCTAACTGCTGCGAGGCACTTGCCCGTGGCGGCATTGGTCATTTCGTCATTCTGGACAAGGACATCATCGCGCCCAGCAATATCAATCGCCAGGCCATCGCCTTTCATAGCACCGTCGGCAAGCGCAAGGTTGACGTGATGGAAGCCATGATCCACGATATCAATCCTGCCGCCACCGTCATCAAGCGTACCGAATACCTGCTGAGCGACAACATCGATGATTTCTTCGCGAGCGTTTTGGAGCAGACGGGCGGCAAGCTCGACTACGTCGTCGACGCCATCGACACCATCTCGGCCAAGCTCACCATTGCCAAATATGCTCAGGACCACGGCATTCGTTTGGTTAGTTCCATGGGCGGGGCCAACAAGCTCCATCCCGAGTGCCTCCGCTTTGCCGACATCTTCGATACGGTACGTGACCCCATGAGCCGCATTATGCGCAAAGAATGTAAGAAGCGCGGAATCAAGAGCCTACACGTACTGTTTAGCTGCGAGGAATCGGTTAAGACACAGCCCCGCGATCCTTCCAACATCCACGAGCGCACCGAGCTGGGAACCGCCAGCTTTATGCCGCCCATCATGGGTCAGATGATTGCCGGCGAGGTTATCCGCCAGATTAGCGGGCGCGGGTGCGAGCGCGTGCGCGCCGATGGCCAGCGCTTGGACTAGCAGGGTGCGCCACGATGAAGCTGCAGCTGTTTGATGTGCACTGTCATCTCGATTTAATGGCTCACCCGGACGCCGTTGCCGATGAGGCAACGGCGCTGGGCCTGGTTCTATTTGACTGCGGCGTCGATCCGCACGACTTTGCACGCGCCAAGAAGCGCGCCTGCAGCCGTTCAAATATTTTTGCCGGCATCGGCCTCCATCCCTGGTGGCTCGCCGACGGACGATGTGGTCCTGCCGAAGTCAATCTGCTTTGCGAAGTCGCTGACCAAGAGCGCTATATCGGCGAGGTAGGACTCGACTTTTCCGCGCGCTTTGCCGGAAGCGAACCGCTACAAATACAGACATTTGACCGGCTCTGCGATGCGCTCGTGCAGCATCCTCTTACCGGGCGCGTAATATCAATTCACGCCGTTCGTTCGGCGGGAACCGTACTGGACGTCCTCGAATCGCATGGACTACTCATCCCAAACTCCGACTCCCCCGTTATCATCTTCCACTGGTTTAGCGGCACTTCGGACGAACTCGTCCGCGCGCGTAATGCGGGCTGCTATTTTTCCGTCAACGAACGCATGCTCGCATCTAAACGAGGACGCGAATACACACGACAGATTCCACTCGACCGTCTACTGCTCGAGACCGATGCGCCGGCCGAGCCAAACACAGAAACAAGCGCGCAATCGCTCATCAGATCGCTCACAAGGACCTCAGAACGCATCGCCTCGCTCAAAAAATGTGACATAAAGCACATCGAATCGGCAGTTTTAGCAAATGCGCGCTCTGTTTTTGACCTTCGCTAACCCCTGTGGGCAAAAATGCCAAGGGACATGCGAATCGCACAACGCAGTCCTTATTGGAAGGCGGTACAGTTCGGCGGCATTACACCAATTCGTGCATGAGATCACGGTTGCGTGTATACAATTCGTCAAAGATATGACGACGCGACGCATATAGCTCGTGGGCAGTCATATCGGGCACGATTGTTTGCGCAACGCCAAGGACTCGGGCGAGTTCATCCCATGATGTATAGGCGCCACCTGCGAGAGCTGCCATAATAGCATCACCGAAGCATGCGCCCACCGTAACCTTGGCAACCGAGACCTCGCGCCCGCATACGTCGGCGATAGCTTGCATCCAAATTGGATTCTTGGTTCCACCTCCGACAAGCATAATGCGCCCAATTGGCAGTCCATGCTCTCGCTCGATAATGTCGACATGGGATGCAACGGTATACGCGACGCCTTCCAAGGCGGCGCGAACCATATGGGCTCGCGTATGCCTTCCGGTCAGGCCAAAGAAGACGCCACGCGCCTCGGGATCGTTGAGCGGAGTACGCTCCCCCGCAAAGTACGGCAGACACAGGAGCCCATCGGCACCCGGCGCCACATCGGCGGCATCATGCGCCATAACCGAATATGCATCGGGGCCACCGTGGCCCTCGGCCTCTACCGCGTCGCGATACAGCTCTTGGCGCAGCCACGATGTGAGTGCACCCGCTGTATTGGTCCCCGCGCAGATCCCGTAAGTTCCGGGAATGATAAACGTCCCTGGCCACAGGCGAGCATCATCGACCATATGATCAGCTAAGTAGATGAAATACGCCGTGCTCCCCAACTGAACCATCATATCGCCGGGACGGAATACACCCGTCGAAATGGCCTCGGCACCAGAGTCGCCCGTTCCCACCAAGACAGGTGTCCCTGCCACGAGCCCCGTCGCCTCAGCCGCACGCTGCGTAATCACCCCGGCAATATCGGTAGCCGACATTACCTCCGCCATCTGGTCAGGCCGGCAGAAACGAGCACATTCCCGAGCATCAACCTTCCAAGTGTAGCGATCGTATAGGGGAAGAAAATCCTCCGCCAAATAACGGTCCACCGTAAAACGCCCCGTCAACTTCGCGCACAGAAACGATGACGCCGTCAGGAACTTCGCGGCACGTTCGTGCACCTCGGGCATATTCTCCTTAAACCACAAGATCTTTGGAGCAATATCTGACGAACAGGGATCGTGCCCGAAAAGCTCGCGTGCGCGATCTGGCCCATATTCGGAAAGAAGCTCGTCAATCTGCGGCTTCGAACGTGCATCGACTCCATATAAAATCGCGGGTGCCAGCGCGTTGCACTCGGTATCGACCGGTACGCAGTCGCAACCCAATGCGGAAAGGCCCACGCATCCAATCTGCGCCGCATTAACCCCCGATCGCACCACCAGCTCGCGCGACAAGCGGCAAAAATCTCCCCACCAAACTGCCTCCGCATCATGCTGGTACCATCCATCACGCGGGTTGTCCGTCTCGTGTCCACAAGAGGCCTGGCAAACGATATTGCATCGATCATCGATTAAAACGCCTTTAGAGGCGCTTGTCCCAATATCAATACCCAGATAGAACGCCATAGGTGCCTACTCCCCTCGCGCCGTACGAGCGGCAGCCATAAAACGAACTACCCGCTCAACATCAACCGGGGCATCCAGCTTTCCGTCGCGCTTTAAGCAGGTGCCGACAAACGCGCCATCGTAGTGAGCAAATACGTCAGCCACGGTATTTTCGCGACAACCGGTGCCACATACCACAGGCACTTCGCCAACACGCTCGCGGACCTCATCGGCAAGCTCGCCCGAAGCACCACGACCGGCAGCCGAACCGCCGATGACCATCGCATCCGGTAGGCAATTAAAGAGAAGTGAATCGGCAATGTCCGCAGTCGTGCGGTCGTTGAGATAAACCTCCCCCTCGCTCGTGATGAAGTGAAAAAGCTTGAGGTCGTCCAGGCGCAGCGCCGTCTTGCGACGCATGGTGTGAGCGAAATCTCGGTTAATCAGCCCGAGATCACCGGCCCAGGCACCGCAAAAATTGCAGCGCGTGAACTGCGCATCGACGGCAGCGCACAGCTCGATTGTGGCATCACCATCGTAAATAGCTTCAGCTCCCCAAGGGGTCGACAAATCATGGGACAGAACCCCGATTACATAGCCCATCGATGCAAGGGTTGAGGGAGAAACGTGCTGCTCATAGGGCATCGAGAGCTCATTGGTAATCAAAATGCCATCGACACCGCCCCGTTGCAACGCTTCGAGATCGCGCTTGGCGGCTTCCACGACCTGCGACACGCTTCCGCCCGGGTAATACAGTGGATCGCCCGGCAGAGGACGCAGGTGCAGCATTCCGATAACCGGCTTTTCGGTCTTGAACATCGAGGTTAGAAACGACATAGCGTGCTCCTTCATAGGGTTATTGCAGGGACGTTACTCCCCCAGCACCTCGACGTACACTTTTCGCTTCTGCGGACCGTCAAACTCCGCAAGATAGATGTTCTGCGCACCTCCACACACGATGTGGCCATCTTGGACGGGAAAGAAGCAGCTGTTTCCACAAATCATGCTCTTGATATGCCCACAGGAGTTGTTGCCGGTGGCTCCATAGCTCGGCAGGAAGTGTGCATGCGCATAGGGGGCATCTAGCGGGGCGATGCGATCAAGCGTCTCCATAAGATCCGTCTCCACGCAGGGCAGCCCCTCGTTTACCACGATTCCACAGGTCGTATGCGACAAAATAATCGCTGCCAAGCCATTCGTCACCGAGCTGCGTTCAATGGCAGCGTGCACGTCTTCGGTAATATCGATGAACTGGTCCGGAGCAGTCGATAGATAGCTCAATGTCTCGAGCGTCACCATGTTCACTCATCCCCTTCAAGAAAACGCAGGGCATTACCCCAGTAGAGCCTTTCTCGCGCATCATCGCGCATGGACACGGTATCGAGCGCCCGTTTGAGTTTGAACGCACGGAAGCGCGGCGTATTGCTGGCGAACATCACTTGATGCGATAGCGCGCGCTCATACCACAGCGGCCCCATATCGACCGTGAAAAGACGCTGCATCATCTCCTCGGGCGAATCGATGTAAGTGATAGAGGTGTCCGTGTAGCAGTTGGGATACTTGAGCAGCATCGCCACGGTCTCGCGCACCCAGGGCCAGCCAAAGTGGGTCAAACTAAAACGCACATTTGGATGCGTTGCGATTGTGTGCTCAAATACAAGCGGATTACTGCGCGAGAGCTCTGCGCCCGGCTCCCAAGACATACCGGCATGGAAAACTACCGGCTTGTTATAGCGCTCGCACAGCTCGTAAAGCGGCTCGGCCACGGCATCATCGGGAGCAAAACCCTGCTTTGCCGGATGCAGGCAAAGCCCCTTTGCCCCCAACTCGGTAAAGGCGCGCCCCAATTCGTCTGCGGCACCGCTCACCTGCGGATCTACGCTCGCAAATCCCCACAGACGATCGGGATGCGCGGCAACCAGCATGGCAATCTGGTCATTGGTGCCAAAATGCCCTCCGCATGCCGTGGTTACATCGAGCGGCATGAGCACGCTCTTCTGCACATCGCAGACGTCCATCTCGACTTGAAGCTCATCCCAATCCATGGGGCCCATATGCCCCATACCAAATTCTCGTGACCAAAAACCGAATCCATCAGGCTCATCACCCGGCGTATAGATCTCGCCGTAGAGCATGGGCTGGACCAACATGTCGATAACCATTTCGCACTCCTTTCCAAGCATTTGACCCTAGTACGGCTCAAAAGAGCCGATGACGCGGGACGAAAGCTCGGCGCCCGCCTTCATACACGCCGGAATATCAAGGCCATCAATCACGCCCTTGGTAAACCCGGCGATATACGAGTCACCGGCGCCCACGGTGTTAACGACCTTCTCCGCCGGTACGATCCCGCACTCATAGAAGCGTTCGCCGTCAAAGGCAATGCTTCCCTTCTCGCCAAGCGTGGCAACTGCCACCCGCGGCCCCAACTTCTGTACGTGACGTACCCAATCACGCAGCTCCGGAGTGTCCTCTTCAAACGACATAAACGCATAGTCTACGTAAGGAAAATGAGCCTCGCAGGCATATTCGGGATCCTGGCTGAACACCGAGAAGTCCATAACCACCGTCTTGCCCGCATCATGCCATTCGGGCAGGAGGTCCAAACAATTGCCAAACAGGTCGGTATGAATGATGTCATGCTCTAGGATAAACGCCCGGTCATCTTCATTCGGTCGATATGTCTCTATTACGCCATCGATTGCCTCGAGATGCACGCGATCGACGCCGTCTTTCAATGCCATGAGCATCACCGAGGTGTCGCCATCCTCCACCCGCAGATGTGAGATATCGAACCCCTCAGCGGCCAGCGCCTCTCTCATCTTGTCTCCGTACTCGTCCTTGCCGACAACCGACACGGCGGATACCGAAACTCCCATTCGTGCAAGATGGATACCCCAGTCAATGCCATTACCAGTCGGATAGAACACGCCGATGTTTTGATAGACGTCCGCACAGCAAAAACCAGCCGCGCACGCTTTAATACTCATGGTCTTCTCCAATGTTCAAAAGGGGACCCACCACATGGCGAGCCCCCTTTTCGCGTTTCGCTTATTGTTTTGCATCGGCCGTCCAAAGCCTCATAGCCAGACCGCCGTACGCTTTCTTAAGCTATTCGACGATTGGTGCTCCGTGGCCCCAAGAACCTTCCATGCCGCACACGGTCGAGGCAAACCCGGCAGCAAAGTCGAGCGCACGCTCGATGGCCTCGGCGCCATCTTCACCACGCTTGGCGGAATCGAGATAGCACATCAAAAACGAGGTGAGGAACGAGTCGCCCGCCCCCATGGTGTCCTTCATGTCCGTTACCGGTTTAGCCAGCTGGCGGTAATAACGCTCGCCGTCGTAAGCAATGCAGCCCTCGGCGCCCGCCGTAGCCGACACAAAACGCGGACCCAAGCCCTTCACCCATGCCAGACGCTCGCGAATCTCGTCCTCACTCGCGGCATCCGCCGCACTAAAGAAAGCGAAATCGACGTAGGGCGCAATCTGCTCGTAGTACTCGTCGGTGGAGTCGTCCGAAAAGTCAAAAGAGACCGTGACGCCCGCAGCCTTCAGCTTGGGCAGCTCGCGCTCGGTAAAGCAATAGTTGCCCGAATGAACCACATCGAACTGCTTCATGTACGAAAGGTCAAAGCGATCGAGGACATAGCGCGCATCGCCACGGATACCGCCCTCGTTGGAGCCAAGGAAGACACGGTCACCGTCAACGACGGTGACGCGAGCCGCTCCGTTCTCGCCAATCATCTGCTCGCACTTGTCAAGCTCGATACCCTCATCCTCGAGGCTTGCAATGACATGCTCGGCAGCGGCGTCATTGCCAAAAATGCCCATGTATGCGGAGCGTGCGGCACCGCATTTCTTGGCATAAACGGCGAAGTTCACCGCATTGCCGCCAGGATACATGGTATGGATATGCTCGTAGCGATCGACGACGTTGTCGCCAAATCCGAGCGCGTTAACGTTAAATGCCATGGCCTTTGTCCCTTCTAGTACTCGACAACACCCATATAGCGACGGAAATCGGGATCGTGATCAAACACCTTGCCGCGTGCAGCACGCAGCTCGCAGTTCATGGCATAGAACAGCACCGGGTCCAGATAGGCACGGACGCTCGCCGGCACGGCTTCCATACCGTACTCCTTGGCATCGAGCACCATCAGCGTATCGGTATGCGTCTTAAGGAACGCCAGGGCGCGCTCGTCCATAGCACGGCACTCGCTGGAGCCCATCTGTAGGAAGTAAAAAACGCCATCCTGAGTAGCCTCGAAGGGGCCATGGAAGTACTCGGCAGAGTGGATGTAGCTGCAGTGCTGCCACTGCATCTCCATAAGAGAGCAGATAGCGAAACCGTAGGTCTGGCTAAAGTTGGGACCGCTGCCCAGAATATAGAAGAACTCGTGCTCCTGGCAAAGCTTGGCAAAGCGATCGCCCAGCTCGGCATTTACCTTCTCGCGTGCCGGGGGAAGAATCTTATCCATCTCGGCGATACCGGCATACATATCGGCAAGATCGGCGTAGCCCTCCTGCTGATCGAGCAGCTCTGCCGCAAGCGACAGCGAAATACCAGCGGGGACCTCGGCCTGCGGCACACCCTCGCCCCACGGGTAGACCCACGTGGTCCACTTGCCGGAGTCGATCTTAGATCCAGCGTTGTCGGTCTGGGCGATCACCGTAGCGCCGGCAGCAAGGGCAATCTCACAGCCCTCGACGACCTCGGGGGTGTTGCCACTGTGGCTGCAAGCAATGACCAGGGATTTCTCACCCAAGCGGCGCGGGCGCATGATATCAAACTCGCGAGCCGTATAGATATACGAAGTGAAGGTGGTTGCCTCGCGCTGCAGAAGCTCATGAGCCGGGATCAAATCGATCATGGAGCCACCGCAAGCAATCCAGTAGACGCTGTCGAACTTGCCCTTCTCGGCAATTGCCTCTTTGATCAGATCGTGTGCGTTCATATCCAGTTCCTTTCTTGTTTGGTCCGCAATCAATGACGTTGGCTGCGTGGCCGATAGTTGGTTTAGTCAATCAGATATTTCTCGAATGCGGCCATGTTCTTGGCATCTGCCGCCGCCGGGTCATCGTAGTAACGCCCGTCCGTGATTTCCTGGCCCAGCATGCCATCGAAACCATGGGCATTAAGCGTGGCGACGAAGGCGTCCATATCGTGCTTGCCATCGCCCCACACCAGATGGCCATACGGGTCACCGTCGATAAAGTGCATCTCGTGAATTGCCCCATCACCAAAGGCGGCAAACCAGTCCTCGAGCGTCTCGCCCGCAACGCCCATCGCGGTTGTATCAACCATGGGCTGTAAGTACGGGCTCGCGACCTCGTCAATCATGCGCTTCGCATCGGAAACCGTCGTTACAAGGTTGCTCTCCTCGGGACGCAGGCTTTCCATCGTAAGCACCAGACCGTGCTCGCCGGCATACTCCGCCAGAATGGACAAGTGCTCGCGGCTGCGCTTCCAGGCTTCCTCGCGGTCCTCGTCCCAGTCGCCCCAGCCCGAGTTGACGGACATACGGTCGCACCCAAGTACCTCGGCAAGCTCAATGCCGTGCTTAAAGTACGCCAGGCTGCGCTGTTCATGCAGCGGTTTGCGTGCGCAGTACTGCCAAGGATAGACAACATTCTCGGGGCACAGAGTACGATACCTAAGCCCACGGCCTGCAGCCTTTTTCGCCAGGACCTCAGCCTCAAAGTAGCCCGTGTGGTCGAGCGTCACATGCGGCTCCGCACACCACAGTTCAATGGACTCAAAGCCCAAACGCTGCTGCACATCAAGGAAATAATCGAGCGACCACATGATGTAGTGGATATTCATGCCCGCAATCTGTTCGCGGCGCAGCGTCGGTTTGGATTCAGACATCTTATGCCTCCTTATTTCGATCGAACACGATTTGTCCGTCCGACATCGTCATATCAACCGAAAGATCGCGTGCGTCGCGATAATCGAGGTCGAACACATCCCGATCGAGCACGCAGATATCGGCAAGCTTGCCGACCTCAAGCGTACCCAGTTCGTCTTCGCGCATCAGATCGTACGCGCCCCCGGCAGTCCAAGCACGCAAGAGCTCGACAAGCGTCAGCGCGTTGGCCTCATTCACGGGCAGCCCATCGTCGAAGTATCCACCGCACGCGCTGTAGATTGACTCGCCCAGGCTCGGAATCAGCAGTGGCAAATCCGTACCACAGCACACCGTGCATCCGGAATCTTCCATGCCGCGGCGATTCCAGCTGTGCAAAAGTCGCGTCTCGCCAATTTGTCGACGCATCATCGACAGGCAATCCTCGCGCCGGTCCAGCGTCAAAATCTGCGGATAGACCTCGCAAATTCCACCTAACTTGCCAAACTCGACAAGATCGGTCGGATCAGAGTTCTCGAGATCGGTAATCGCATGGCGGCGAAGCAACCGTCCATGCTCGTCTCGAGGCAGCGAGGCATAGAGCGCCACGGTGCGACGAACGGCGCCATCGCCCTGGCAATGCAAGGAATATCGGAAGCCGTCAGCATCAATTGCGCGCAGCTCGTTCTCAATCAGATCCCACTCGGGCTCCTCGACAACCGTCTTGCCGGCAGCTCCCGCATCGGCCGTGTCCTCATAGGGGTCAATCATCTCGGCAAGCCCCGCCCATACGCCGCGATCGGTCATACGGTTGAAGCCAGAAAAACGAACGAACGGTCCCCGAAAGCGCTCTCGTGCCTCGCGAGCATACGACAGATTTGCACCGGCACCCACCGGCTGCGACATCATAGAGACGCGAACCGTCAGCTCACCAGATTCCTCACGGCGAGCCATTTCGTCGGCAAAACCGTAGTAGTCATCAAACGCCATCTCCTTGATGGCGGTAACGCCGCGCTCGTTAAGCATGCTCATGTAGTCCGAATACCCCGCACGTACCTCGGGCAGCGCGAGGAAATCGCTCATCATGCGCCAGATCTTCTCGGCATAGCACGCCTGGGGTGTGAAGCCGTATCGCGCACTGGCGGCAGCACTGAGAACGCAGGTCTCCGCACCCGGTGTAAAGCAGACGACAGGGATATCGCCAAAACAATCGTCAAACACAGCCGCCGTATTTGCGTTCTCGGCATCCGATGCCAACGTTTCGGGTAGGTTGTGGCCAAAAACCGCCGCGCAATCCGGATGATCTTCTTTCCATGCACGCAAGAGCGACACGGCCTCTTTGGCATCAGCGATGCCGGACAGATCAGGCCCCAACGTCCGCAGCGCCCAGCCTGTATAGAAGGTATGCACATCGATCAGGCCAGGCATGACGGTGCGGTCGCCCAGGTCAACTACCTCGTCCGCCTGGGTCAAATACGAAGCTAGCTCACAGTTGGTGCCAACCGCCTCAATTCGATTGTCACGGACCGCTACGAAACCTTCAAACGGCAGGTCCCCCGTACCGGTAAAGACGCTCTTAGACGTCAGGACCGTCAAACGATCAGACATCACAACCACCTACGCCGGAAGCATGCCAGAAATTGCCGTTACGATCAGGCCAAAGACGACCATGAAAATGAAGAACTTCCAAATGGTCTTCCACCATTGGCCAAACGAAATCTTAGCCACGCCAAGGCCGGCAACCGTCATGCCCGCCACGGGACTGATGGTGTTGATGGTCTGGTTGGCAAACTGGAGCGCGGTAACGGCCGCCTCGGGATTGAGGCCCATGAGCTCGGTCAGGGGGCCCATAACGGGCATGGTGAGTGCCGCCAGGCCAGAACTCGAGGGAACCAGCAAAGAGAGCAGGCCAAGGACGACATGCATAAACGTGGTGTAGACGGCGGCGGGTGCACCGGCGAGCGCAGTAGCGAGCGCCTGGAGGATGGTGTCGATGATCATGCCGCCCTCGGCGATGACCAGAATACCGCGAGCGATACCGATAACGATGGCGGCGTACGCAAAGTCGGCGAGACCTTTAACGAACTCCTCAGCAATCGTCTGCTGGTCAAGACCGCCCAGGATACCGGCAAGCAAGCCCATGCCAAGGAACACGGCGGAAATCTCATTCATGTACCAACCCTGGGTAACAAGACCCCAGACGATAATGCCCATACCGCAAGCAAAATCGATAAGCACGAGCTTCTGACGGGTAGTGAACTCTTCCTCGATGGAGGCATCGGTCACGGAAAACTCGATACGCTTGAGCTTATCGTCCTCGTACGTAATGGACGACTCGGGGTTTTTCTTGACGCGCATGGCGTAGCGCATGGCCCATGCGATACCGACGGCAGTGAAGATGACCCAAGAAACGGCGCGCAGCCACAGTTGCGGATTGCCCTCGATGCCAATGATGCCCTGGGCGATCAAAACATTAAACGGATCGATGGTCGAAGCGCAATATCCCAGGTTAGGACCAAGGAAGCAGATGATGAATGCCGTCATCGAGTCATAACCGATACCCATCATGATGGGAATGAAGATGGCATAGAACGGCAGGGCTTCCTCAGACATACCAAACGTGGTGCCGCAAATGGACAGCAACGTCATCGTGATGGGAATGATGAGGATGTCCTTGTTCTTGAGCTTTTTAATCACACGGCTCATGCCGGCATTCAAAGCGTTGGTCTTGGTGATGATTGCGAACGACCCGCCAATCAATAAGACGAACGCAACGACGTCGGCAGCCTCCTGGATGCCCTTAGTGGGCGCTTGCAGGACCGCGAAGATATCCTGCCCCAAATTGATGGTCTCGCCGGTCTCGGAATCGGTGTAGTTCTTATCGACCTGTTCATAGGTTCCAGCAACGGCGACTTCACGCTCGCCCGCCGCTGTCGAAATCGTCTTGCGCTGATACTGACCAGAGGGAACGATCCAAGTCAAGACCGCAAAGACAACGATCAGCAAGAACATGATCGTATAGACATGCGGTAATTTGAACTTAAAACGTCTGTTTGTCTTCTTCGCCTTCGTATCTGACATAGATACCTCCAAAGAACTCGAGACTGCATCGCATCTCGCTTCAACGTTTGCACAAGGCAAACGTTCTATGACGTTCTATAGGTTACCAGCAGCTTTTCTCGCCATCAAGATAATTTCAAACTGATTGCCGCAACGCGGTTGAACGGTTGCGTTTGCGCCGTGAACGGTATGGAAACGCCCGGTGAGATGATCCACCGGGCGCTTTCATACGCAATGTCCTAGATGTCAAAAACGTAGCGAGACCCAACGATCCGCTGACGACCGATGATAAACGGCCGCCGCTGCTCATCGAAAAAGAAGGCTTCCATATAAAACAAGGGTTCGCCAACGGGAACTGCCAACAACCGAGCGACCTCGGGCGACGCACACGCGATCTCAAGCGTGCATGGGTCGGTAAACGCGGGCGTGCGGCCCGTCAGGTTGCGCACGAACTCAAAAATGGATTGGTTAGATAGAGGTGCCGTTGATAGATAGGCGTTGTCCTCGTAAACATATATGTTGTTCTCGAGCATGACAGGGACGCCATCGGCAGTACGCACGCGCTCAACGCAGATCAAGTCAGTTCCAACGGGAACACCAAAGAACTGTGCTTCGGTGGAATCCGCCGGCAGCATCTTTCTCGAAATGACACGCGCCCCCGGTTCCATTCCGTTAACGCGGCATGCGTCCGAAAAACTCTGGACGTCATCCTTCTGGCGAATCTTGCGCTTGAGCTTGGGGGCATTGACAAACGTGCCTTTCCCCTGTCGCTTCGTTAGATAGCCCTGTTGGACGAGCTCCTCAATAGCGCGTCGCACGGTAACGCGGCCAACTTTATAGCTCTCAGCCAATTCGAATTCGTTGGGTATCCGCGCACCTGCCTTGTAGGCACCGGAGTTGATTTCGTTTTTGATGATATCGATAACCTGTTGGTACAGCGGTATCGCTGCTTTACCGTCAGTTAGCCCTTCAGTCGGTGGCATATACCCTCTCCAAGCACAATTAAGCCTAAAACGGACTTAGGGGCATTCAACAAGTCCTTAAGCCCGCATTAGCTTAAAGTATGCTAGGTGTCGCACCAAAATGTCGGCTATTTACTCATCAGACCCGAAAAACGCGCAACTACCGCGCTCCTAAGAAAGCGTGAGCAGCTCCGGCAGCTGGTCGATGATCTTGTCCGCGGCATCCTGGCTAAAGCCAAAGCGCTCCTCGCGCTTGGCAATGACCGTCAGGCCGGCACGCTTACCGGCAGTGATGCCAGGCACCGAATCCTCAACGCAGCAGCAACGGACCGCAGGCAGCCCCAACAGGTCCAGCGCATGCAGGTAGATGTCGGGCTCGGGCTTGCTCTCCTTAAACTGCTCTCCGCTCACCACATACTCAAAGGCATCCGACAGCCCGCATGCATTGAGTACTTCCTCGATGCTATCCATGGGAGACGAGCTGGCAAGCGCCACGCGAACGCCGCGGCGCGGCAGCTCGCGAATCGTATCCACAGCGCCCGGGTTAATCAAAGCCTGGTAGTCACGCGGACGCTTATGCGCCCACTCGTCCCAACGGGCCAATGCTTCCTCGCCAGTGAAGTGCCCTTTACCGGCGCGCTCAAACCAATCGACCAGCATATGCAGGAAGAACTGATGTGAGGTACCAACCTGCCCGTTCAACTCCTCTTGGGTCAGATTCAACCCAAGCTCCTTGGCAAACGCGGCAGTCTCGCCCAGGTAGTAATACTCGGTATCGACAATGACGCCGTCCATGTCAAAGATAACGGCATCGAACGGAAATGCGGACACGGCACCCTCCCTAACAAAAGGGCGCCTGTAAGCAGGCGCCCGAACCATACATTATCGGCGATTCTAGCCCAGCAGCTTATCCAGCGCCACTGCAATACCGTCTTCGTTGTTATTGGCGGTTACCATCTGGGCAACTGCCTTAACCTCATCGACGGCGTTGCCCATGGCAACACCGGTGCCGGCCCACTCAATCATGGACTTGTCGTTCTGGCCGTCGCCAAACGAGACGACCTCGCTGGCATCGATACCGAGCTTGGGCAGGGCACCCTCGAGCGCACGGGCTTTGTCGATACCGGGCGCCGTGTACTCAAAGTACCAGTCGGCCGTAAACATGCCCGAAAGCGTCTGGGTAAAGGGCGCATACATCTCCTCGTAATGCGCCTGCAGGTAGGTCGGATCACCCGCCGTCAGCAGCTTGTCCACGGGATAAGTGTCCACGACCTCATGCAGGCTCTCGACCTCGCGAATCTTAAGATCGCACGCATCGCGCTCATACTTGACGATATTCTTCCGCAAGCCGTCAGGCAGCGTGATCATGCAATGGTACGAGTCCTCGACGTGCAAATCGCGACCGAGCGAAATCATAGGAATCACGTCGAAATTGCGCAGATGATCAATCAGACGGTGCAGTTCGTCAGCCGGCATGGCCTGATCAAATAGGACCTCATCGGTCTGAGCGTCGACCACGTGCGCGCCATTAAAGGCAACTAGCAGACCATCATGGTTTTGAAGGTCGAGCTCCTGCGCCAAGGCGTGCAGCCCCCATGCAGGACGACCCGAAGCCAAGATGAGCTTAATGCCCGACTCCTGCGCAGCGAGCAGCTTCTCGCACGTACGCGGGCTGATGACCTTTTGGTCGTTGGTGAGTGTACCGTCGATATCCATTGCGATGGCTTTGATTGCCATATATGCCTCCCTATCATTGAACAACCTTGTCTGAGCCATCATACAGAACACCCACGGCGGCTCTGTCTGCAACGGGTAAAAAGTCATATTGTCCCGAACATGAACGGCGCGCCTTCGACGATTGCGATGCCCGTCGAGGCGCCTCCCGATACATTCCATCCTATCCAAATAGCAAGGGCCCGTATCCCAACGGATACGGGCCCCTTTCAGCCATAAGCCAACTCGGCCGTAAAAACTACTTGCGGTGAGCGCGGTAGAACTCGATGAGCGCCTGGGTCGAAGCGTCCTGCTCGGCCTTGGCAGCGTCGTCGTGGAAGGCCGGGGTGATCTGCTTGGCAAGCTGCTTGCCCAGCTCGACGCCCCACTGGTCGTAGGAGTCGATGCCCCAGACCGTGCCCTCGACAAACGTGATGTGCTCGTACAGGGCGATGAGCTCGCCGAGTGCGAACGGGGTCAGCGTGTCGCCGAAGATCGAGGTCGTCGGACGGTTGCCCTCAAAGCAGCGGGCCGGGACGATCTGCTCGGGCGTGCCCTCGGCACGAACCTCGTCGGCCGTCTTACCAAAGGCGAGCGCCTTGGTCTGGGCCAGGAAGTTGCCCAGGAACAGCTCGTGGACGTCCTGGCCGCTGTCGGTTGCGGGGTTGGCAGTGTTGGCGAAAGCGATAAAGTCGGCCGGGACCACCACGGTGCCCTGGTGCAGCAGCTGGTAGAAGGCGTGCTGACCGTTGGTACCGGGCTCGCCCCAGAAGATCTCACCGGTATCGGAGGTCACAGCGCTGCCGTCCCAGCGGACGTGCTTGCCGTTGGACTCCATGGTGAGCTGTTGCAGGTAGGCCGGGAAGCGGTGCAGATACTGGCAGTACGGCAGCACGGCGTGGCTCTTGGAACCGAAGAAGTTGACGTACCAGACGTTGAGCAGGCCCATCAGCGCGACGGCGTTGTTCTCGAGCGGGGTGTTGCAGAAGTACTCGTCGATGGCGTGGAAGCCCTCAAGGAACTGCTGGAAGCGCTCGGGGCCGAGCACGACGATCAGCGACAGACCCACGGCGGAGTCGACGGAATAGCGGCCGCCGACCCAGTTCCAAAAACCGAAGGCGTTGGCGGGGTCGATACCGAAGGCCTCGACCTTTTCGAGCGCGGTGGAAACGGCGACAAAGTGCTTGGCCACGGCCTCGGCGTTCTGCTCATCGGAGCCGTCGATGGCACCCTGAGCCTTGAGCTGCTCGAGCATCCAGGTCTTGACCTCACGAGCGTTGGTGAGGGTCTCGAGCGTGGTGAAAGTCTTGGAGACGATAATCACGAGCGTGGTCTCGGGATCGAGGCCCTTGAGCTTCTCTGCCTGATCGTTGGGGTCGATGTTGGAGATGTAGCGGCAGTCAATACCGGCGTCGGCGTAGGGACGCAGGGCCTCGTAGGCCATGACCGGGCCCAGATCGGAGCCGCCGATGCCGATGGACACCAGGTGCTCGATCTTTTTGCCGGTAACACCCTTCCACTCACCGGAGCGCACGCGCTCGGCGAAGGCATACATGCGGTCGAGAACCTCGTGCACGTCGGCGACGACGTCCTGGCCGTCGACGATGAGCTGGCCCTTCTCGCTTGCCGGGCGGCGCAGCGCGGTGTGCAGGACGGCGCGGTCCTCGGTGGTGTTGATGTGCTCGCCGGAGAACATGGCGTCGCGGCGCTCCTCGAGCTTCACCTCGCGGGCAAGATCGCACAGCAGCTTGACGGTCTCATCAGTCACCAGGTTCTTGGACAGGTCGAAGTGCAGGTCACCGGCGTCAAAGCTCAGCTTGTTCACGCGCTCGGCATCGGCGGCGAACCAGGCCTTGAGGTCGATACCCTCGGCCTCGAGCTTCTCCTGATGGGCCTCGAGCGCCTTCCAAGCGGCAGTCGACGTAGCATCGATAGGTGCGGCAACAGTTGCCATAGAGTCCTCCTCAGCATACGGGCGCACGCCTCCATGCGCCCGGACATTCAGATGACACTATTCTAGCGCAGGTCAAGACTATAATCAGCGAGCGTTGCCTATCGGCCCCCAAACGGCAACCGACCAAAAAGGGACAGGTTTAATTTGGCAGGTCAAACGCTTTACCAATCAAAAATAACCTATCCCTTTATGCCAAATATTAGGCCGCAGCGCAGACGCTACCGAGCAACTCACGCAGAGGAGACCCGATGCCCTCCAGCAGTTCGGGCGCGATGATGGCAAAAACGGGAACCTCGCCGGCCCCCACGACGGCAGGCACCTTGCCCTCCGAGACGATACATCCATAAGGGACAAAACCGTCTTCGCCGACATCGAGCGCCGCCATGCGACGGGCGAGCTCGCGCGCAAAGCCGGCAGTATCGGCATCGCCAATCGCCAAGACAAAGTCCACGCCTTCGTCGGTCGCCAGGGCCACGGCTTCGTCGATCAGCTCGTCTCCTCCGTCGCCTTCAACCGAGCCGCAGCGGAAAAGCACGCGCTCGAGCAGGGCGCGATCAACCGAGCCCAGCGCCGCCGAAACGAGCTCATCACGCGTGCGCTTGTCGCCTCCCAGCACGACCAGTGCCTTGGTGCCGCCATAGTGGGCAACCAATCGCCCGCACCAGCGAGCCACATCCCCATCCGCAACCAAGCGCGTCGGCATACCAAACCCATAGTTGACCATTATCCCCACAACCCTTCCGTGCTTTATGGTGGTATCAATCGTTAGCCTCATGCTACGAAGCGAGCTTTTCCGAGCTGTTACGCACTCTTTAGGGCTGCGTTAAAAACCCGATGCAGCCGCACGACCATACCTGCCAAAAAGGGGCAGGTTTTGACGGTGTCCGGTCGAGCAGGTATTATCGAACAGGTATTCGATAAGAACATGTGTTTGATGGGAGGCTCGGATGGAGCACGAGCAGCACACCTACATCTGCATCGACCTCAAGACGTTTTATGCCAGCGTCGAGTGCGTCGATCGTGGGCTCGATCCGCTCACCACCAACCTGGTCGTTGCCGACGAATCGCGCGGACGCACGACCATCTGTCTCGCTATCACGCAGACCATGAAGGACCTCGGGATACACAACCGCTGCCGTCTATTCGAGATTCCCGACGGCATCGACTACATCAAAGCAGTGCCGCGCATGCAACACTACATGGAGGTGTCGGCGCAAATCTACGGCGTCTATCTGGAATACGTCAGCCCCCAGGACGTGCACGTCTACTCCATCGATGAGTGCTTTATCGACGTGACGCCCTATCTGGACCTTTATCACACCGATGCCGAAGGGTTCGCCTGCATGTTGCGCGACGAGGTCTTGGGGCGCACCGGCATCACGGCGACGGTCGGTATCGGCCCCAACCTATTCCAGGCCAAGGTGGCGCTCGACATCACCGCCAAGCACGTAGCCAGCCGCATTGGCGTACTCGACGACGAGATCTTTCGCAAGGAGATCTGGCCCCATCGCCCCATCACCGACATCTGGGGCATCGGCCCCGGCGTGGCGGCCCGTCTCGAGAAATACGGCGTCTACGACCTGATGGGCGTCGCCGCACTCGACGAGAACCTGCTCTACGACGAACTCGGCGTCAACGCCGAATATCTCATCGACCACGCCTTCGGGCGCGAGCCGACAACCATCGCCGATATCCAAGCCTATCGCCCGCAAGCGACCTCGACCACCACAGGACAGGTGCTCTCGAAGGGCTATGCCTACGAGCAGGCCTACACCGTCTTGCGCGAAATGGTCGACAACGCCGTGTTGGATCTAGTCGATAAGCACGTGGTCTGCGACAGCATCTCGCTCTTTGTGGGCTACGCGAGCGAGCGCGCCGACATACGCCGGCTCAACGCCAGCGGCACGGCGCAGTATATAGACGGCTGCGGACACTTGCGCTCGAGCACCTCGGGCATCGTGCCCGCAGCGACCGACGGCCCCGAGCTCGCGCCCCGTGCTCCCAAGCCCGTCCAGCGCGATGACGAAAGGCGTCGCCTGGTGCGCGAAGCGCAGGCAATCGATGGCATCTTTGTGGGAGAGCATGGCGGCAAACCGCGTGGTGGCTATGCCGCACTCTTTGCGCACTCCAACGCCTCGCGAAAGCTGCCCGAGCGCACTAATTCGTTTAAGAAAATCATGGGGTATTTCGATGACCTTTGGGCACAAACGGTCGATCCCAAACGACCGGTCAAGCGCATCAACCTGGGATTTGGCAATCTTGTGCCCGAGGAATTTGCCACCATCGATCTGTTCAGCGATATCGAGGCCGATGAGCGCGAGCGCGACCTGGCGCGCGCCGTCCTGGCCGTGAAAGGCAAGTACGGCAAGAACGCGCTCGTCAAGGGATTAAGCTTTACCGCCGGCGCCACCGCGCGCGAACGCAACGATCAGGTAGGAGGACATCGTGCCTAAGTCCCAACAACAGCCGATGCGGCCACCGACGCCTTTTGAACGTCTAGCGGACCCCGAGGGAAGACGTCGATCCGCCGACCCCAAGCTCACCGCCAACGGCGCCGTCCGTGCCGGCCGTGCCGCGCAGTTTATGCCCTTTGCCGCCCTCACGGGATACTACGAACTCGTGCGCAAGCAGGAAATCACCGTCGAGCCAAAACGTGAGCTCACGGAAGAAAAAGCCCTCGTGCTCTCTAAAAAACTCGAGGGTCTCAAACGTGGCGACTTGGTTCGTGTCACCTATTACGATACATACGGCTATCGCAGCCGCACCGGCATCCTCGACGAGGCGCTCCCCGCCTTCAAGCTCCTCAAGCTCCGAGACATCGCCATCGACTTCGACGACATCCAAGACATCGAGCTGCGCGGACGGGCCTAGCCAAGGAAGCGCACCCAGAGCGACGCTTACAGCGTCATGACGTAGTAACCCGCATCTCTCACGGCAGTCTCAAGGACACCGCGATTGATCGGCCGCTTGGAGCGCACACGCGCTGTGTGGTCCGCGTACGTTACCGTAGCCCACACACCATCCAGCGCATTGAGGGCATTGGCTACATTCTGAGCGCAGCCTTCACAGCTCATGCCGCCGATGAGCAGCTCATCGCTATAGGGATAGTGTGACGCATCGGTATCCACCACAACAACCTTTTTGGCCTTCTTGCCGCTCGCACCATCGCTGCAACAACTCTTCCCGTGTGTCGAAGCGGCAATGCGACGCAGTCCAAAAAACATGCCGACGGCAATGACGGCCAGCACGATGAGATTCGCAGGGTTGAGCAAGTCACTCATGCGCTCCCCTTTCAAGTAGCACTATCTAGATACCCCCATGGGGTGTCCCCATCTTAACCCAAAATCATGTCTGTTCGGTCAATTAGTTTCCCTCTTCAAACTTTTTTGTTGACCATGGCTTACTTTCGTGTATAAGTTTTCCTAGGCTAACAACTGAGGACCCGAAAGGAGCATCGTGACTCGAACCATTGACATCCCAACATACCAAACGGCTGTCGTGCGCAACTGCTCTCCCACGCTCGCGGGCATCAAGCCGGCATCGCTCTTTACCTATCCAGGCACCTACGCCCACGGGGACGGCTCGACCACAACCGAAACCATCGCAGAACGCCGCGCGCGCCTGCTCAACGTTATCGCCCAGTGCAATCGCGAGCTTGACCCGCTCGGCATCCACCTGAGTGTTTTGGTCTGGCGCCCCTGCGGAGCGCTCATCTATGTGTACCGCCCTGCGGACCTCATGAGATACCTCTCCGACCCCCGCGCCACGACGGCGCTTGCCGCCGAAGGTTACGATGTCCACAACCTGCCCGCATCCCTGGTGCATCTCGCTGCGCGTATCACGCTGGCAAGCAGCAATGCCGCAGAAAGTGCCTATGACGGCAGCGTCTGCGCACTCGCGCGAAATAGGCACTGCGATACGGGGTGCATGTGCGAGTTCCCCCACGAAATCGGCTATTTTTTGGGCTATCCCTACGAAGATGTCCATCAGTTTATCGTCCAGCACGGCGAAAACTATAAGATCTTTGGCGCATGGAAGGTATACACAAACGTTGAGCAGGCGCTCACGACCTTCGATTCCTATCGCGCATGCACGCAATACCTTACCTACATCTATCAACAGGGCTGCACTCTGGGACAACTTGTCCAGGCAACCCGATAGAGCATCCAAAACGCGGCCGCACGCCGCACAACCGAAAGGAAAACATATGAACAAGATCGCAGTCGTCTACTGGAGCGGTACAGGCAACACCGAGGCCATGGCAAACTTCGTTGCCGAGGGCGCAACCGGTGCCGGCGCCGAGGCAGAGGTCATTCCCTGCGCCGACTTCTCTGCCGACAAGGCCGCCGAATATGATGCCTTCGCCTTCGGCTGCCCCGCCATGGGCTCCGAGGAGCTCGAGTACGATGAGTTCCAGCCGATGTGGGACGAAGTCAAGGAAACCCTCGGTGACAAGAAGGTCGTCCTCTTTGGCTCCTATTCGTGGGCCGAGGGCGAGTGGATGGACAACTGGAAGGCCGACGCCGACGAGGCAGGTGTCAACGTCGTCGATTCCGTCATTTGCTACGACGCCCCCGACGATGAGGGCGAAGCGGCCTGCAAGGCCCTGGGAGCGGAGCTGGCCTAACGAAGCCGCCAGAAAGTCGCAAGGCAACTAACAGCCGAGCACCGCACAACAACAGTCGCTCATGCCCAAACAAAAACGGGGGCCGGATACTATCCGATCCCCGTTTGTTATATCGACAATTTCGACGCGCCGCTACGAGATATTGCCCAAGAACGCCTTGGTGCGCTCGCTCTTGGGGTGGTCGAAGACCTCGCTCGGCGTACCCTCTTCCACGATAACGCCACCGTCCATAAAGACGACGCGGTCGGCGACATCGCGGGCAAAGCCCATCTCGTGCGTCACCACGATCATGGTCATGCCGTCGTGCGCGAGATCGCGCATGACGCCAAGGACGTCGCGGACAAGCTCGGGGTCAAGCGCCGACGTGGCCTCATCAAAGAGCATCACATGCGGATTCATCGACAGGGCGCGGGCGATGGCAACGCGCTGCTGCTGGCCGCCCGAGAGCTGGCTCGGCATAAAGTCGATACGCTCGGCAAGACCGACCTTGGTCAGCTCCTCGACGGCAATCTTCTCGGCCTCTTCCTTGCTGCGCTTGAGCACCTTCTGCTGCGCAAGCATGACGTTCTTTTTGACTGACAGGTGCGGGAACAAATTGAACTGCTGGAACACCATACCCAGATGCGTGCGCACCTTGTTAAGGTCGACGCCCTTGGCGCACACGTCCACACCCTCAACGACAATCGAGCCACTCGTGGGATGCTCAAGACGGTTGATGCAGCGAAGCATCGTCGACTTACCCGAGCCCGAGGGACCCAGAACTACGACGACCTCGCCCTTGTGCACATCCAGATCGATATCGCGCAGGACCACGTTATCGCCGAAGGCCTTCTGGAGGTTCTTGATGCTGACGACGACCTCGTTCGAGTTATTGGTTTCGCTCATGATAGGACCTCCTTACAGACCGGCGATGTGGTCGGCGGGCGTCGCGACGACCTGTCCAGCGCTCTTGGCGGGACGCTTCTTCTTGGTTTCGGCCGTCCCCAGAAGCCTCGCCTCAAGACCGCTCACCAAGCGAGCAAGCGGCAGGGTGATGACCAGGTAGAACAGCGCGGCAACCACATACGGCGTAATGGAACCCGTCGTGGCCACGATGGTACGGGCGTTCATGACGATCTCGACCACGCCCACGGCCGCGAGCAGCGACGTATCCTTGTAAAGCAGGATGAACTCACTGGTCAGCGTAGGCAGGACATTGCGGAACGTCTGCGGAATCATAACGTAGAGCAGCGTCTGGAAGGCGTTCATGCCCAGCGAGCGCGCGGCCTCGTTCTGGCCCTTGGGGATCGACTGAATACCGGCGCGGAAGATCTCGCACAGGTAGGCGGACGAGTTCATGGCCATGACGATGACGCCCAGCACATAGTCGTCAACCTTGACGCCGGCCAGCGGCAGACCGAAGAACGCGATGTAGATCTGCAGGAACGCCGGCGTACCGCGGATGATATTCACATAGATGCCGGCAAGGCAACGCAGGATGCGCGACTTGGAGATGCGCATGAGCGACAAGGCAAAGCCAAAGGGAATTGCCAGCGGAAACGCCACGAGCACGATCGAGAGCGACATGAGGAAGCCTTTGAAGACGATCGGCAGGCTCTGGACCAAAATGACCGGGTTCAGGAACAGGCGAAGAAACATGCTGGAATTCCATGCCTCGACCCACGGCTGCTCCTTAAGGTCGGCCAGGAAGTTATCGAATGCCGTCACGCCCTTAATCTCGACGGAAGGAATCTTAGAAATCTTCTTGGTCGAACCGTCGGCGAGCGTATAGGTGCCGCTGAAGGCCTCATCGCCGCCCTCGACGGGAAACGTCACGCCGTAAACCTCGACACGGAAAAAGCCTCCGGCAGGCGCCGTCTCGCCAAAGTCGATCTTGAGCGTCTGGCCGTCAGCCTTGCACGTGGGCTTCATGGGCGTACGATCCATGAGGTCCTCGCCCGAGAGCATCGTCAATCGCGTGTCATCGGTACCAAACGTCGTGCCGTCGACAAACGTCAGCGAAAGACCGCTCAGCTCCTCGTCGGCATCGGCCTGAACTTCCCAGGTAATGCGCGTCTCGGTGCCGCCGACCACAGCGCTGCCCGAACCGGTGTTGGGTCGGGCAGTAATCTTTGCGGTCTCAAGCGCCTGGGCGGTCGTGGGCGCATATGCCCCCGCGCACACCAGCGCGAGCGCCACGGCCATGACGCAGGATAGCTTTTGGAGCAAGGCGGGCAGTGAAAAACGCTGCTCCGCGGCCCCTTTGTTCAGTCGAGACAAGGTGGCTCCTATCGTAGAAGTTGCCGACAAAACGAGACGGAAACGCTCTCCGTCAAGAGAGGCGCAAAGGCCCTCTCCGCAAAACGGAAAGGGCCCGCGCGCAATCAAGCATTAATTTACTTGATGTTGTACTTAGCCATGAGGGCGTCAACGGTACCGTCGTCGGTCAGGTCCTTGATGGCCTGGTTGATGTCGTCCTTGAGCTTGGTGTTGCCCTGGTTGATGGCGATGGCGTACTCCTCGCCGGTGCTGACCTGCTTGATGGTCTGGCAGGTGTTGAACTGCTCGGCGGTCAGCTGGCTGGCAACGGAGCGGTTGGTGACTACGGCATCGCCCTTATCGGACTGCAGGGCGCTGAAGCACTCGGTGGCGTCCTTGTAGGGAACGATCTTAGCCTTGGGGAAGTTTTCCTGAGCAAAGGCCTCGGCGGTCGATCCAGACTGGACGATGATGGTAGCGTCGGCGTTGTTGAGCTTCTCGCTGTAGTTGTCGGCCGTGATGTCGGTGTTATCGACCTTGGTCACGATAGCCTGATCGTCCATGTAGTAGGAATCGGAGAAAGTGACTTCCTTCTCACGCTCGGGCGTGTCGGTGATAGCCGCGATGGAAACGTCATACTTGGCGCCCGAAGCGACACCCGGAACCAGCGTGTCAAAGTCATTGTTGACGTACTCGACATCCAGGCCCAGCTTGTCGCCGATAGCCTTGATAAGCTCAAGGTCAAAGCCCTGATAATCGCCGTTGTCATCCTTGTACTCAAACGGAGCGTACTCGGCAGAGGTGCCGACGGTCAGCGTACCGTCCTTGACGAGCGCGTACTCCTTGGAGCCGTCGACCTTCTCGACCTTAGCGTCGTCAGAGCTGCTGGAACCGGCATCAGAACCAGAGGTGGCGTTGGACGAGCCGCAGCCCGTCAGTGCGAGGGCGAGTGCCATGGCGCCCGTGGCGGCAAATGCGCCAAGCTTCTTCAGCTTCATAATCAGTCTCCTTCCGGTGACCCCGTTTGATTCAGAGGTCTGCAAAAACTGTTGGATATTATGCGCCCGTTTGGAAGAATCCGCAATTAGAAAACTGATTGAAACAAACCCATAACGTGAATGGAACACTCCACTTTATGACAGTCATTACTGCTGCAATGACCTTAACAGTTTGATTTCAGCCGCATAACCTGCAAGTTCGTTCGGTGTCTCCAAAATGAATGGCAATGCGCGCAAGCGGCCATTCGATACAATATTCTGCATAACCTGCATGCCGCCGCCAAACTCCTCGCTGCCAAGGTAGCCCTTGCCGATGCACTCGTGACGATCTTTATGGGCACCACTGGGGTTCTTCGAATCGTTGATGTGTACGGCACGCAAGCGGTCGATACCCACCACGCGGTCGAACTCGTCGAGTACGCCGTCCAGATCATGGATGATGTCGTAGCCGGCATCGCTCACATGGCAGGTGTCCAGACACACGCCCAGCTTGTCCGATAGCTCTGGACGCCTGGCGGCAGCACCCTCGATAATGCGCGCCAGCTCTTCAAAGCTACGGCCCACCTCGGTACCCTTTCCCGCCATGGTCTCGAGCAGCACCGTCGTCTGCTGCCCCTCAAACATCACCTGACACAAGGTGTCGACGATCATCTGAATGCCGGCATCAGTCCCCTGCCCCACATGCGCGCCGGGGTGGAAGTTGTAGTAGTTGCCGGGCAGCGCTTCCAGACGCTGCAAGTCCTCGGCCATTGCCTCCAAGGCAAACTCGCGTGCCCGCTCTTTGGCAGAACAGGGGTTGTAGGTATAGGGGGCATGAGCCACAAGCGGGCCAAAGTCGTTTTTCTCCATAAGCTCGCGCAGGGCCGCCACGTCATCCATGTCAAGATCTTTCGCCTTGCCGCCGCGCGGGTTGCGCGTGAAGAATGCAAAGGTGTTGGCGCCAATGGATAGCGCCGTCTCCCCCATCGCCCGATAGCCCTTCGTCGTCGAAAGATGACACCCAATCGTCAGCATCTCCAGCTCCCCCTCATCAGTTGCGGTGAAATAGTTCCTGTCGATGCCCTATTCTGCCGCAAACAGGAACTATTCCACCGCAACTTATAAAAGGGGCATCAGGAACGCGTTTTGCAAAAGGCTTTAAGCGCGGCCGTTACGGGGCCAGGCTGGAAACGTCGGCGCACATCGTCGAGACGCTCAGGAATATCGATGTGCTGCGGGCAGTGACGTGCGCATTTGCCGCATTTGACGCAATTGCTCACCAACTTGGGCTCACTCGTCCGCACCGCGCTCGCCGTAAAATACTGCGACAGGCCCGTAAACCAGCCGTGCGCATAGCTTGCGTTGTAGGCGGCGAAACACCCAGGGATATTGATGCCTTTGGGACACGGCATGCAGTAGCCGCAGCCCGTACAGGGCACGCGATTCGATTTCTCAAACTCTCCCAGCACACGCGCGATGGTATCGAGCTGCTCTGTCGTCATCGAATTCGGCAGTGCGCGATCCGCCAATGCCGCGTTCTCGTCCACCTGCGCGGTATCGGTCATGCCCGAAAGCAGCATCGTGACTTGAGGATGGTTCCACACCCACGAAAGGCCCCAGGCGGCAGGAGTGCGCAAATGCGGGTCAGGGGCGCCATCGAGCACAGCGCGGGCCCGCGGCGGCAGCTTGCCCGCTAAACGCCCGCCCAGCAGCGGCTCCATCACAAACACCGCGAGCCCGCGCTCCGCAGCCGCCATGAGTCCCGCCGTTCCCGCTTGGTAGCGCTCTCCAGCGTAGTTGTACTGGATCTGGCAAAAATCCCAGTCATACGCGTCAAGCATCGTGAGGAAGTCCGCCGCACTGCCGTGGTACGAAAAACCTATCTGGCGAATACGCCCCGCAGCCTTTTGGTGCGCAATCCAGCCCTCGATGCCCAACGCCACCACGCGCTCCCACTGGGCGGGCGAGGTAATGTTGTGCATAAGGTAGTAGTCGATATGGTCGGTCCGCAAACGGTGCAGTTGCTCGTCAAAAAAGCGGTCGAAATCCTCCGCACATTTGCACGAAGCGTGCGGCAACTTAGTCGCCAGCAACACCCGGTCACGCAGCCCCAAGCGCTCAAGTGAGGCGCCCACGCACACCTCGTTACCGGGATAAAGATACGCAGTATCCAGATAATTAATCCCCTGTTCCACCGCACGGGAAATGATGGCATCGGCCGTCTTCGCATCGGGGTGTCCCGGCGCACCGGGAAATCTCATGCAGCCCAGACCCAGAGCAGATATTCGGTTACCACTTTTGGGGTCAACGCGGTATTGCACGGCCCCTCCTTTCGCCATCAGCGCCCCGGCAAGACGAAACACAATGGTCACGCGACCGAAACATCGTGGAATCGCAATCGAGAACGTATCGTAACGCAGCAGAAATCGAGCCGTCATGACACCGCTTTAACATCAGCAAAAAGCCCGATGAAAGGAGCAACAAACAAATACGGCCATCCGGTGCACGCAGCATGGTCCGGCGGCATACAATCCATCAGGCGCCCCTTACGCGGGCGCCTTTTATATGGGGAGATGATTCGCATGCAGATCAACAAGATCGCCTTTATCGGCAAGGGCGGCGTCGGCCTGCTCTACGGCAGCATGATTGCCAAGGCCCTCGGCAATGACGCCGTCGAATACGTTATGGATGACGCCCGTTTTGAGCGTCACGCAAACGATGCGCTCACCGTCAACGGCAAGCCCTGCGCGCTCAAGTCCGTCCGCGCGAGCGAGGCGACGCCCGTCGACCTGGTCATCCTCACGGTCAAGACAACCGGGCTCGATGTGGCGCTCAAAACCCTGGAAAGCGTCGTGGGACCCGACACGCTGATCGCGTCGCTGTGCAACGGCATCACGAGCGAGCAGAAGATTGCCGAGCGCTTTGGCTGGGAGCACACCGTCCTTGGTATCTGCCAGGGCATGGACGCCGTATTCCTCAACGGGGAGCTCACCTATACCAATGCCGGCGAGATCCGCTTTGGTGCGGCAGCGGGCACCGACCCCGCAACCGTTATCGCCATCGACGAGCTCTACACGCGTTGCGGCATCGCCCATACCGTCGAGCACGACATCGCACATCGCATGTGGGCCAAACTCATGCTCAACGACGGCATCAACCAGACCTGTATGGCCTACGGCGGCACCTACGGAAGCGCTACGGAGCAGGGCTCCGAGCAGCTCCGCAGTTTTGTCTCCGCCATGCGCGAGACGCTTGCAGTCGCCAATGCCGAGGGCATCGAGCTCACCGAGGCAGACCTAACGCAGATGGTGCGTCTCATAAAAGGGCTCGATCCCGCCGGCATGCCCTCGATGGCGCAAGACCGCATCGCTCAACGCAGAACCGAGGTCGAGGAATTTGCGGGTACCATCTGCCGCCTCGCGGCCAAGCACGGTATCCAGGTGCCGCAAAACGAATGGCTCTATTCGCGCATCCGCGAAATCGAGGCCAGCTGGTAACGCCGCCGCACCGCATCCAACAGTCTCAATAGCAAAAACCGCCGCAAAGGGCACTCCCCTTGCGGCGGCTTCCTTCTTCATCTATGGGCAAAACCAGCTTCACAACGGCTAGCGCCGCACCTGCGGCGTCTCGTCCTCGTCATCGCGGCAAAGGGTCACGCCCGCACTTCCCAGCAGCGCTGCTGCGATGAGCGCGCCGACCACAATAGGAGCAGCCCCGCACGAGCCCTGCATGCCTGCGACAAACGCAGCTGTAGGGCCAAGACAGCCAAGTACCAATGCGACGGCGGCGATAGCGATATCTCGAGCGTTCATGAGACCACTTCCTCCACGAGAAAGACCTTATTTCTCAAGAACTAGTGTGCCCCGCATCCATACGCCCAGCGTACCGCCACGGTAAGGGCTCTGTTAACTCAAACGCACATAAAGAACGGGCGGCTTTACGTTGCCCAAAAGCTCAGTAAAGACACCCGCCCATCATGTGCCTATTTTGCATTACCAACCGGTGTAGTAGTCGGTGGTTCCGGCAGCGCAGCCGGAGTCATAGACCTTGCAATCACCCTTGGAGCCCGTAAAGGTCGAGCCCTGGGCCATATCGCCCGCAGCAACAACGTAATAGCCGTCGGAATCGCGCCAGAAGCCCTCAGAATCCTGAGTCCATTCGCCCGTGCGATAGTGATAAAGCACGTTGCTGCTGTAATAGGTCTCACGACGCCCGTTGTAGTTATTTACACCCGCAGAGCGCGTCAGGCCCGATCCGTTCGCGTAGGACGCGGCAGACGCGTAGGACGGAGCGTAACCGGCGTTGTAGTACGAAGCCTGGGCGGCCTCAGCAGCCTCGGCTTCGGCCGCGGCAGCCTCGAGCGCTTCGCGCTTGGCATCCTCAAGCGCAGTGCGCAGCTCGTCGAGCTCGGTCGACTTGGCATCGACCTCCCCCATCGTCAACAGGCTACCCGCACCGTCGATGCAACCCTGCAACACAGCGCGCTCGTCATCGGTAGCATAGTCGCCATACATATTCATAATGATCTGAGCGCGCATCTCCAGGGAATCGCGCTTTGCCCCCATCGAGGCGTTCCACTCCTGCATAGAGCCATAACCGTCGCCGCGGTAGTCGACGGGCTGCACCAGCGTCGCCTCGGACGACGTAGATCCGACCGTATCGGATAGTGTCGTCGCGTGGGCATCAGTTGCGCCGGCGCCCGCCAAAAGTGCCACGGTCAGAGCGGCGGAAAGGGCGGCGGCTTTCGGTTTTCGTGAATCGATCCTCATGTAGCTGGAAACCTCCGTAGTACGTTTTTGCTGCGTTTAAGCTGCGTGTGATTCGATCGCGCTGCATAGTACCCCGAGCAAATCGCGACCTGCGGTTTTTCTCAAAAGGTGCACGTCAATTGCGTAAAACTCACATCCTCTCAACAGGAGTTTTCCACAACTCAAATGCATAAAGCATGCCAAAAACCCTGTAATAGCGCCCTTCCTATGCAAAAAAGACGCCTGCGCAACCATTGCTTGCGCAGGCGCCTTGAGCAGGCATTTTATGCAGTTATACCTATCGAGTCGCAAGGGGTCCTTGCACAAGTCGCCTTACTCGTCCAGCGCGGCGAAGGCCTGCTTCAGATCCCAAATGATATCCTCGGCGTTCTCGGTACCAATGGAAAGACGGATCGTGGAGGGCGTGATGTTCTGCTCGGCGAGCTCCTCGGCAGAGAGCTGGGAGTGCGTGGTGGTAGCCGGGTGCACGACGAGCGACTTGACGTCGGCCACGTTGGCGAGCAGCGAAAACACCTGCAGACGATCGATGAACTTCCAGGCGGCCTCCTGGCCACCCTTAATCTCAAAGGTAAAGATCGAGGCACCGCCGTTGGGGAAATATTGCTTGTAGAGCTCATGGTCGGGGTGCTCAGGCAGGCTCGGGTGGTTCACCTTGGCAACATGGCTGTCACCGGTCAGGAACTCAACGACCTTCTTGGTATTCTCGACATGACGGTCAACGCGCAGCGACAGAGTCTCGGTGCCCTGGAGCAGGACCCAGGCGTTGAACGGGCTGATGCAGGCACCCTCGTCACGCAGCAGGATGGCGCGGACATAGGTTGCGAAGGCGGCGGGACCGGCAGCCTCGGCAAACGAAACGCCGTGGTAGGAGGGGTTGGGCTCAGCGATCTGGGCGTACTTGCCACTCGCCTTCCAATCGAAGTTACCGCCGTCGACGATCACACCGCCCAGCGAGGTACCGTGGCCGCCGATGAACTTGGTTGCGGAGTGGACGACGATGTTGGCGCCGTGCTCCAGCGGACGGAACAGATACGGGGTGCCGAAGGTGTTGTCGACGACAACCGGCAGACCGTGCTTCTTGGCAATCTCGGAGATGGCGTCGATGTTGGGGATGTCGGAGTTGGGGTTGCCGAGCGTCTCGAGATAGATGACCGTGGTGCTGTCCTTGATGGCACCCTCAACCTCTTCCAGGTTATGGGCATCGACAAACGTGGTCTCGACGCCAAACTGGGAGAGCGTATGCTCCAGCAGGTTGTAGGAGCCACCGTAGATGGTCTTCTGAGCCACCACGTGGTCACCAGCCTGGGCAAGAGCCTGCAGGGTATAGGTGATGGCAGCAGCGCCGGAGGCGACGGCAAGACCTGCCACGCCGCCCTCGAGCGCGGCGATACGGTCCTCGAAGACGCCCTGGGTGGAGTTGGTCAGACGGCCGTAGATGTTACCGGCGTCGGCAAGACCAAAGCGGTCGGCGGCGTGCTGGGAGTTGCGGAACACATAGCTCGTGGTCTGGTAGATAGGCACGGCACGGGAGTCGGATGCGGGATCGGCACTCTCCTGGCCAACGTGCAGCTGCAGGGTATCGAAACCAAAGGTGTGCTCGGGGTTGTTGATGAACTGGCTCATGATGATCTCCTTGATCGAACGAAAGTAAGTAAAAAGAGAGAAGTAAGTCGCTGTCTCCTGATCACGCCGACGGGCGCAAACAGGAGCCCGGCATTCGTCTTGGTAAGCAATTCATATGCGGGCCTCCTTTCGCGTCCCGATTCCGTAGTCGGCTTAATAACCTACCGCCTTTGTGTGTTTTGAATAGTACGGGCATTGTCTTCCTCGGTCAATCACTAAAAAGCGCTAACTTGTTATCTGTTTTATAGATAACTATCGAAAGGATGGCGTCGATGACCCTTCAGCAGCTTCGTTTTCTGATCGCCGTGGCAGAGTCCGGCTCAATCAACGCCGCAGCTCAGCGCCTCTATACCGCTCAGTCCAACATCTCAAACGCCGTCAAAAGCCTGGAACAGGAACTCCATCTGGAGATCTTTACGCGCTCCAGCCGCGGCGTCACGCTCACCAACGACGGCACCGAGCTTTTGGGCTATGCGCGCCAGGTCGTAGAGCAGGCCGACATGCTCGAGGCACGCTACGAGGACGGCGGCACCCCGCAAGCCCGCCTCGCCATTTCCGCCCAGCACTACGCCTTTTCGGTCGAGGCCTTTGTCAACGTGGTCGAGCGCTGCCGCGACAGCAAGTTCGAGTTCATCATGCGCGAGACCACCACATCGCAGATCATCGATGACGTCCGTGCGTTTCGCAGCGATATCGGCATTCTGTATCTGGATGACTTTAACGCCCGCGTTCTGCAGAAGGCCTTCGCCGATGCCCGCGCAAGCTTCCATCCCCTATTCGACGCGACGGTCCACGTATTCGTCAGCGAACGCCACCCGCTCGCACGCCGCCCTCAGCTGTCCCTTGCCGACCTCGCGCCCTATACGCGCTACAGCTTTGAGCAGGGAACCTCAAACTCCTTCTATTACGCCGAGGAACCTTTTAGCTATATCCCTTGCGACCGCAACATACGAATCTCGGACCGCGGAACACTTACCAACTTACTTATCACGTCGAACGGTTACACCCTGTCGACCGGAGTCCTCTCCAATGAAATGCAATGGGGTATGGCATCGATCCCGTTAGCAGACGCCCCAACGATGCACGTTGGCTACATCATGCACGACGAGCGCAAGCCCTCTCTCCTCTTGCAGCAATACCTCGACGAGCTCAACCGCATCATCCATGCCAGCTAACAGTCGGAAGACGGGGTAGAAATCGTAGATTGCTGGCCCCCGGCGGGCATGGCGCTACAATGGTCACTCACATGAAATGCACTCAAAGAAAGGAAGCCCGTGAAGGTCATCATCTATACCGACGGCTCGGCCCGATCAAATCCGGGACGCGGCGGCTACGGCGCCGTGCTCAAATACACCAACCCCGCCGGCAAGACCTTTACCTCCGAGCTTTCGCGCGGCTACGCCAAGACCACCAACAACCGCATGGAGCTCATGGCCGTTATCGTGGCGCTCGAGGCACTCAACCGCCCCTGCGAGGTCGAAGTCCATTCCGATTCGCAGTACGTCGTCAACGCCTTTAACAAGCACTGGATCGACGGCTGGAAAAAGCGCGGGTGGAAAACCGCCAACAAGCAGCCCGTCAAGAACCGCGACCTGTGGGAGCGCCTACTCACCGCCAAAAGCAAGCACAAGGTTGAGTTCATCTGGGTTAAGGGTCACGCCGGCCACGAGCTCAATGAGCGCTGCGATGAGCTCGCCACCACGGCGGCCGACGGCAGCAACCTCGATATCGACACCGGCTTTAACGAGAGCGACCTGTAATAGCGTTTTCGCACAGCTTTATATCCCCACGCGCTACACTCATCCTGTAGACCAAACAACGCAAGGGGGACGTATGCTGCGCATCGCGACCATCGGCACATCCATGATCACCGACGACTTTATCCAAGTCGTCAACGCCAACGACCAAGCCGCGTTTGTGGGCACGCTTTCACGCGATGCCAATCGCGGTGCTGCCTTTACCGCCGAGCGCGATGGCGAGCGAAACTTTATCTCACTCGATGAGCTTGCGGCAGCCGCCGACGTCGACGCCGTCTATATCGGCAGCCCCAACGCACTTCACTACGAGCAGGCCCTTGCCTGCATCGCCGGTGGCAAGCACGTCATCGTCGAGAAGCCCTTCTGCGCCACCGAAGCGCAGGCGCTGGAAGTCTTCCGCGCTGCCGAGGCAGCAGGTGTCGTGGCCCTCGAGGCCATGCGTCCCCTCCACGATCCCGCCTTCCACGCCATCGAGGACGCCCTGGGCGAGATCGCCCCCATCCGCCGCGCCTCATTGCGCTTTGGCAAATATTCCTCGCGCTACAACGAGATTCTCGCGGGACGCGCCACCAATATCTTCGACTGCAATATGGCATCGGGTTCCCTCATGGACATTGGCGTCTACACCGTCGAGCCCATGGTCGAGATTTTCGGCATGCCCTCCGGCCTTACGAGCATGACTACTCTGCTCGACCCCACCACGCGACAGCTCACGCACGGCCCCATCGATGGCTGCGGTTCCATCCTTGCCAGCTACGGCGGTGGCCGTATCTCCGTCGAGCTCGCGCACTCCAAAATTACGAATGACCTGCTGCCCTCGCAGATCGAAGGCGAGCGTGGCACTATCCAGATTGACCATCTGTCCACGCCCCGCAACGTCCGTATCGACTATCGCGGCGATGTCGTACGCGGATCGGCGACCGAGGCGCCGCGCGAGCAAGGCGGCAACGGACGCGCGCTCGACCTTCCCAAGTCAAGCAACACCATGGAATACGAGCTCGCGGACTTTATCACCGCCATCGACGGCATCGATAACGTTAAGGAAGAGATTTGGGAGACCCCGGCGGGACGCCACGAGCTTGGCCACTACCGCGATGTCACGCTCGTCTCGCTGCGTATCATGGATGCCGTGCGCCAGCAGGCCGGCATAACCTTCCCGGCCGACGCAGGCAAGCAGGCATAGCGATGGGCCTCTTCGATACGTTCTTCTCCAGCGTCACCGGCGGCAGTCGAGAGCCTCAAAAACCATCAAACGTCGAGCTCGAGCTGCGCCGCAGGCTTACTGTGCTCGCAAGCGACGAGGCCACTCAAGACGCTCCCCTGCGCTATTTCCTGCGCTGGGAAGGGCAAGTCCAGGGCGTCGGTTTTCGCTTTACCAACACCAACCTCGCGCAGGCACGCGCACCCACCGGCTGGGTGCGTAACATGGAAGACGGCTCAGTCGAGATGGAGATACAGGGGGCTCCGGCAAACATCCTATCTCATCTCGAGGCGCTTCATGCCTCCTACGAGCGCATGGGAACGCGTTTTCGCCTCGTAGACGCCCAGACCCGAGCCCCACTTGCCAATGAAGACGGTTTCATTCCTCGTTATTAGTATTGTGTGCTAAATACGGTATCATTTACCTACGACCGTTGATAGAAAAGAGGCGAGGCGCATGGCGGTGCAAAGAAGGAATACCAGGCAGCGAAAGCTGGTTCTCGACGCCGTGCGCCAAAGCTATAACCATCCCACCGCCGACGAAATCTACAACGTCGTGCGCGCGCAGGATGACAAAATCAGCCGTGGTACGGTCTACCGCAATCTCAATCTCTTGGCCGACGCTGGCGAGATCCTCTCCATCAAGACGCCGGGCGGCAGCCGCTTCGATCGCACGATCGAGCCACATGCGCATATCATCTGCACCTCGTGCAGCCGCGTCATCGATGTACCGCTCCCCTTCGATGCCCAGCTCGACGCCAAGGCGTCCGAGCAAATCGGCTGGCACGTCACGTCGCACTACACCATCTTCGAGGGTCTCTGCCCCGACTGCCGATAAATGTTTGGGACATGCCTTAAAATCCACCTTTCCGCACTCTGTAGCAAAAAGTAGATTTCTAGGCATGTCCCAAATATCTACTCGGCAAGCAGGCGATGCAGTTCCTCTTCGACCGTGCGCGCGTAGCGGACGCGGTCGTTGATGCCGCGCATGGTGGGGTTGCAGCTCTCCATCAGATAGGGATGGCCCACGACGTTGAGCATGTCGCGATCGTTCTCATTGTCGCCAAACGCCATCATCTCATCGGGCGAAATCCCCAGGGCACGACCGTAATCGGCAAGCGCGGAGCCCTTGCCCGAACCGAAACCGATAAAGTCCGTCCATTCGGTTCCCGATGTCATGACATCGACTCGGTCGCTAAAGAGGCGCTCGAAATACTCCAAGGCCGCCGGCTGCTCCGCCTCGGGCGTCTGGAAGGCAATCTTAATGACGTCCTCGTCGATGTCCTCGGGACGGTCGACCACCGCCGCGTCGCAGTGGACCTCATAGCGCAGGTGGTCAACAAACGCGTCATTGCCGCTCATGGTGTAGAGGCGCCCCTCACACGAAAGGGTCACGTCGGCATGGGGATACGCAACCACGGCGTTCGCGATATCCATAGCAAGGCTACGTTCCATGGAACGCTTGACAACGGCACGCCCCTCGCTCATCACCAGGGCTCCGTTTTCGCATACATAGGCGAGCTCATCGGCCACCGGGGCAAACAGGTAGCGCAAGCTCGCATATTGACGGCCACTCGCCGGCATAAACACGATACCGCGACGATGCAGCTCATCGATAAGCTCAAAGGCCTCGGAACGCGGCTCGCGCTCCCCCGGATGCAACAGCGTGCCATCCAAATCGCATGCAATCAGCTTGATTCCCTCAAGACCCATATGCTTTCCCCAAAGCCTCCTATCAACAGCAAGACGGACCTTGATTGGTCGCCCCTCAAAGCCCGTCTTACACATACGCGCGCTTAGCCGCGCGTCTTTTTTACGATGGTAAAGTCGGGAGCCATGCTCACGACGACCTCCGCCGCACTCGACTCAAAGCGCCGGGCCGCATCGAGTTCACGGGTAACCACCGAGAGCCGAACACCCTCGACACCCCGGAGCATGCGGCCCAAAACAGGCTGCACCGGCGTATACATGCGCACGGTATGCTCGTCCGAGTCGCCTCGGAAAATCGGCGCATGCATGTTGCCGATCTCCCAGCACGCATGCGCGAGCGCAATCGGGTCCATGCGGTCAACTTCGACCAAATAAACCTCGGCACTGCGCAGGCGCACGACAACCGCCACGGGCGCCATGCCCGAACGGTCGATGGCGAGCACGTCACCATCGGCAAGACGACCGTCGTCGGCAGCATCCAGCCGAACATCGACTGTGCGCCCCAGCTCCGTCACACCCACAAACGCGCATACATCAGCCTGGTCCCAATCGAGCAGCAGCTCGTCAACCTCAAAGACACCGCCCAGCTCCCGGCGAAGCAGGAGTTCATAGGACGGATCGTTGAGATTTCCCAAGCATGTCGTCGAAACCAAGCGTTCAGGCATACTCTAGCCCTCGACCTCGACGAGCTCGATATCAAAGTTGAGGTCCTTGCCGGCCAACTCGTGGTTGGCGTCGAGCGTCACGGCCTCGGGCGTCACGTCGATGACCACGGCGGGAACGGGCATACCGCTCGGCGTGGACAGGAAGAGCTTCATGCCCTTCTCGATCTGCTCGATATTGGGAACCTGTTCGGCCGGGAAGGTAATAACCATCTCGGGGTTGTGCTCGCCGTAGGCATCGGCAGCAGGAATGTGCACGGTCTTCTTCTCGCCCACCTGCATGTCGACAACAGCGGCGTCGAAGCCCTTGATCATCTGGCCGGCGCCGCAGGTGAACTCCAGCGGCTCGCCGCGATCGTAGGAGCTATCGAACTGCGTGCCGTCATCGAGCGTGCCGCGATAATGAGTCTTGACCTTCTTGCCCTGGTTGGACATGGTAACCTCCGTGATAAGGGCGGCGCACAACGCGGGCCGCCGTGAACATATGGCGCTAACTATACCCTAGTCATACAATTCAAAGACAGTTTGCAAAGAAACGCTGCAACCGGAGGAACCATGGCATATCCCGTATTTGACCTACACTGCGACACCGCCGACCGCATCGGCTGGGCCACGCTCGATCTCGACCTGCGCTTTACCGCCGGCACCGACGGTTATTTCCCCGGCGACGAAACGCATCCGCAAGATTTCGACCTCATCGAGGGCAACGCCTGCGCCATCTCGCTCGCAAAGATCGGCAACACGCCGTGGGCACAGTGCTTCGCCACATTTGTCCCCGACGAGATTCCCACCGCCCACGCCGCGCGCTTCCAGGCGCAGATCATGGCACACATGAGCGGCCAAGCAATGCTCAACCACGACCGCATGGTCAACGTACGCAACGCCGCAGACATTCGCCCCGCGCTCAAAGACGGCAAGGTCGCCTGCATCCACACCATCGAAAACGCCACGTTCTTTGCCGAGGACCCCGCGCTGATCGAGGTGCTCAAGAGCCTGGGCGTACTCATGTCATCACTCAGCTGGAACGCGCAGGGACCGCTCGCGAGCGGCCACGACACCCACGCCGGTCTCACCGCCGCCGGCATCGAGGCACTTACGCAGATGGAGCACGCCGGCATGGTACTTGATGTCTCCCACCTCAACGATGAGTGCTTTGACGAGGTTGTCGCCCACGCCACGCGTCCCTTCGTCGCCAGCCACTCCAACTCCCGTGCGGTTTGCGGCGTCAAACGCAACCTTACCGACGACCAGTTCCGCACCATTCGCGACATGGGTGGCATCGTCGGCCTCAACTACTGCAGCGAGTTCCTTTCCAACGACGCAACCGACGAAACCGCCGCAGACGTCACCTTCGACCAGCTGGCGGCACATATCGAGCACTGGCTCGACCTGGGCGGCGAAGATGTCATCGCACTCGGCGGCGACTGGGACGGCGCCAAGGTACCCGACTTCCTCTCTGATGCCAGCAAGATGCCCGAATTCCAGAACATGCTCTCCAAGCACTTTGGCAAGACCGTGATGCAGAAGCTCTGCAGCGACAACGCGCTCGCCTTCTTCGAGCGCTATTAAGAGCGCAATTAATTTCGCATCCCTTGAGCGGCCCGGCATGCCGAGCGGTCGACATGCCGGCCCGTCCCCAATCTGAAGGATCACATTTGACGCAGCAATTTACGATTTCCGTACCCCGACCGGATGGAACGCTCATCCCCGTCGTCGTTACCAAAAAGCGCGTCAAGAACTTTAACCTACGCGTCACATCGAGCGGCGAGGTCCACGCCAGCGCACCGCTCGGCGCCAGCCACGAGCGCATCGAAGCGTTTGTGAAGCGCAACAGCGCCTGGATTATCAGCCGACTTGCCCAACGTGAGCAACGTCAGGCGACAGCGCGAGAGCCGCTCAGCCCCTCGTCCATCATTGCACTTTGGGGCAAGCCCATCACGGTACAGGACGCACTCGATCACAACTTTGCATCGCCCGCACCGCGACCCAAGCAGGCCACCTTCGCAAGTTTTATGGGTACCGACGAATCGGACGAAAGCCCACAGGCCAAGCGGCGCGCAATCCTCGACGGCCTAACGTCCGACGAGCTCCAAGCCCACATCGACCAGCTCTACGCGTCCGAGGTCACCGCAGCGCTACGCGACATCGTGCACGCGTACGAAATCGCAATGGGCGTCACCGTGGCCCGCGTCTCCGTGCGCAGCATGAAAACGCGTTGGGGCTCCTGCACACCCAAAACCGGCGCCATTCGCATCGCGCGCGAGCTCGCCGCCTACCCTGTCGAATGCCTCGACATGGTTGTCGCCCACGAGCTCGTCCATCTGCTCGAGCCGAGCCACAATCAGCGCTTTCACGCCCTGCTCGACACGTACTGTCCCAACAATAGAGCACTGTCTCAGCGGCTCAAGCAGCCACCCCTCAACAAGCTCTAGCGTCGACTAGCGCACGCGCTCGATCTCGACGCCGCAGCTTGCCAGGGGCAGGCCAACAGGAGCCCACGGCTTATCGAGCTTTATGCGCACACCAAGCAGCGAGGGATAACGGCGCAGCAGCATCTGGGCTGTCCCCTCGGCTGCCGCCTCGATGAGCTTAAACGTATGCTCGCGCAGATAGCCATCGACATCGTGGCACACCGAGCCGTAGTCAATCGAGGCGTCCAGGTTATCGTGCTCCCCCGCCGCGCGCAGGTCGGCATAGAGCACCAGAGAAACGATGAACTTCTGACCCAGCGCGTTCTCCTCGGGATACACGCCATGGTTGGCAAAAACCTCCAGGCCGTCAATGACAATACGATCGGCATGGCGCAAATCGTCATAGCTCACGTGAGGCACCGCCGTTGCGGTGGATATTTCGCCCCTTCCACGGCGGGCGAGCTCGGCGCCTTCGGTCTTGGTTGCATTCTCGGGCAGTTTCTTGTTACTCAACGCGATCGTCTCCTTCGTTTAGAACCCCGACCGCGCAAACTAACTACACGCGAATCGACAGGTTCTTTTTATCATCGCTCCAGTTGCAAGCGTTGCGCGCGGGGCATGCAAAGCAGGCACGCGACGCTTTGTCGGCTGCATAGAGCAGACGCTCAAGCGGTTGGCTGTTCACGCGCAGCTTTCGATGGCCCAGAATGGCCGTCTTAATGGCTGCGGCATCGGCCGGCTCAAACGCCACGTCATCGGGCATGCCGCCGAGAATCGCATCAGCGACGCGTTCGCTTGCAACATCATGGGATATACCCGATTCATACTGTTCATCTTTGCCGATATCGTGAAGAAGTGCTGTGGCGTAGATGACCTCGCGGTCAAATTCGAGCTGCTCCTCGAGATTCTTGATCCACATAATGCGCGCGACATCGAGCAGATGGTCAATACCGTGGCGGCAGAAGATGCGCCCCGATTCCAACTGTACGATGTTGCCCAGGTGCCGCCGGAACAGCCCGTTGGCACAAATGTAATCAATGCGAGGCATGGCACCAAAGGGGGCCAGGCCCGAAGCCATAAAGCCGCGACGCGACGTCCCCTCATCGGTCTTCGATGTAAAGTCGTTGACGACTCTCATGGTTAGCGGCCCAGCATCCTAAAGAAACGCTCCTCGAGCGCGGGATCGGTCTCAAAGACGCCGCGGCGAGCAAGCGTCACGGTCTTGGTGCCGGGCTTTTGCACGCCACGCATCGTCATGCACATATGCTCGGCCTCCATCAACACAATCGCTCCCTGGGGAGCGAGATAATCCATGAGGGCATCGGCAACCTGTGCGCACAGTTGCTCCTGCAGCTGAAGACGGCGGGCATAAACCTCAACCGTGCGGGCGAGCTTGGAAAGCCCAGCCACCCGACCGTTAGGGATATAACCAATGGCGGCCTTGCCATAAAACGGCAGCAGATGATGTTCGCACAGCGAGTAGAACGTGATGTCGCGCTCGATAACCAAATCGTTCGAAGCGACGGCAAAGGTTTTGGACAGGTGTTCCTCGGCACTCTGGTCCATACCGCCGGCGATCTCACCATACATACGGGCAACGCGCGCCGGGGTCTCCAGCAGGCCCTCACGAGTTGGGTCCTCGCCTATGCCCTCAAGCAACAGCTTAATGGCGGCCTCGACTTTTTCCTGATCGACCATCTGGGCCTCACTTTTCCGATTTCACGTTCGCGCTATGGTACCACGCCCTCCGGCATCGACCACAAGCTACATAGTATGGGTCGAATAGACCGGATCATCACGCCAAAGTTCAACCGCATCACAAAGCGCAACGCCCTCGCGCTCAGCACGGGCGCGCGTAGCGTTCATATCGATCACGCGCTGGTTGCTCGAACCCCTAAAGCGCAGCGAGATATCGTACAGGTCCTGAACAAACGGGCCGTCCACCAGCATGTCAAGGCAGGCAAGGATGCGGTCCGTCACCTCGGTATGATGACGACCGCCCGGCATAAGCTCCTCGAGTACGTCGCCAGTAAAGCACCAAATGGTCTTTCCCGACCCCACTGGATAGGCCGCGCGAACACGCTCGACAAACTCAACGAGCCCCGCCTGATTCTCGGGCTCCATGGGCTCGCCGCCCAGAATCGTCAGACCGTCGATAAAGGGATGATCGAGACTCTCGATAATCTTGTCCTCGACGGCACGATCGAACGGCTCACCCGCAGCAAAGTCCCACGCAACAGAGTTAAAGCAATTCTTGCACCCACGACGGCACCCGCTTACAAACAGAGAAGTACGAACGCCTTCTCCATCAGCAATGTCGAAATACTTAATGTTCGCGTAGTTCATAGGTAACTCTCCCGGGAGGCCGGGACATATCATCCCGTCCTCAAACATTCTCGGCCTGCGGCCTGCGAAACTGCGGGCGGGACGATATGTCCCGGCCTCATGCAAAGGGTAACTCAATGAACGAAGCGAACATCGAGCATAGGGTTCGAGGTCCAATAAAAACTGGGTTGCGGCTCAACCACCATCGCAAGTAAATCGCAGCTGCAACTCGACTTATTTCCGCTAAGAACTTCGAGGAGTGAGCAGACTGCGCGCTGCATCTCAGCTACATCAACTTGGCTGCCCTGTAGCGAGGCCCCGGACCTTTGCTCGATATGAGTTCCGCACGAACAGGAGGCGCCAGTGGCGCCTCCGTCGTGAGCCAGGACTGTCCGAAATAGCGAGTAAAGGTCCGGGGCCTCGCTACAGGGCAGCCTGGGATGGTTATTAGAGATGCAGCACGCGGTCGCGGATCTCCTCGGTTCGGCCCTGGTTCCAGAACTGGGTACCGATGTAGCCGCACGTACGACGAGCGACGTTCATTTTCTCCTGGTCGCGGTTGCCGCAGTTGGGGCACTCCCACACCAGCTTGCCATCGTCCTCAACAATCTTGATCTCGCCATCGTAGCCGCACACCTGGCAGTAGTCGCTCTTGGTGTTGAGCTCGGCGTACATGATGTTGTCGTAGATGTACTGCATCACGCGAATGACAGCCTTGAGGTTGTCCTGCATGTTGGGAACCTCAACGTAAGAGATAGCACCGCCCGGCGAAAGCTGCTGGAACATGCCCTCAAACTTAAGCTTATCGAAGGCATCGATCTCCTCGGACACGTGGACGTGATAGCTGTTGGTAATGTAGCCCTTGTCCGTCACGCCCGGGATAATACCAAAACGGCGCTGCAGGCACTTGGCGAACTTGTAGGTCGTCGACTCCAACGGCGTACCGTACAGCGAGAAATCGATATCGCTTTCGGCCTTCCACTCCGCGCACTTGTCGTTCATGCGCTGCATGACGGCCATGGCAAACGGCGTGCCTTCCTTCTCGGTGTGGCTGTGGCCCGTCATGTACTTGACGCACTCATACAGGCCGGCATAGCCAAGGCTGATGGTAGAGTATCCGCCCACGAGCAACTTATCGATCGTCTCGCCCTTCTTCAGACGCGCTAGGGCACCGTACTGCCAAAGAATCGGCGCGGCATCCGAAAGCGTGCCCATCAGGCGCTCATGACGGCACAGCAGAGCACGGTGGCACAGCTCAAGGCGCTCGTCGAAGATCTTCCAGAACTTGTCCATGTCCTGATGCGAGCTCAGCGCGACATCGGGCAGGTTGATGGTCACAACACCCTGGTTAAAGCGGCCATAGTACTTGGGTTTGGTCGGGTCATAGTTCAGCGCGTTGGCGACATTGTTAAAGCCGTTGCCCGAGCGGTCGGGCGTCAGGAAACTGCGACAACCCATGCAGGTGTAGCAATCGCCGTTGCCGGCGGTCTCGCCCTTCGACAGCTTGAGCTCGCGCATCTTCTTCTCGGAGATGTAATCGGGCACCATGCGCTTGGCGGTACACTTGGCAGCCAGCTGGGTCAGGTAGAAGTACGGGGAATTCTCGTGAACGTTATCGTCCTCGAGTACATAGATAAGCTTGGGGAATGCCGGGGTAATCCACACACCGGCTTCGTTCTTAACGCCCTCATAGCGTTGACGAAGCGTCTCCTCCACGATCATGGCAAGGTCGTGCTTCTCCTGGGGCGTACGGGCCTCATTGAGATACATAAAGACCGTCACGAACGGCGCCTGGCCATTGGTGGTCATAAGGGTCACGACCTGATACTGAATCGTCTGGACGCCGCGACGGATCTCGTCACGCAGACGGTCCTCAACGACCTCACGGACCTTTTCGGCAGATGCCGAAACACCGAGCTCCTCGAGCTCGCGGGCAACCTCGCCGCGAATCTTTTGACGGCTCACCTCAACAAAGGGGGCGAGATGGGTCAGCGAAATAGACTGGCCGCCGTACTGGGAAGAAGCAACCTGGGCGATAATCTGCGTCGCGATGTTGCAGGCAGTCGAGAAGCTATGCGGCTTCTCGATCAGCGTGCCCGAGATAACGGTGCCGTTCTGGAGCATATCCTCCAGGTTCACCAGGTCGCAGTTATGCATGTGCTGGGCAAAGTAGTCGGAATCGTGGAAGTGGATCAGGCCCTCGTTGTGGGCATCCACGATCTCCTGGGGCAGCAGCACGCGCTGAGTCAGGTCCTTGGAAATCTCGCCGGCCATGTAGTCGCGCTGAACGGAGTTGACGGTCGGGTTCTTGTTAGAGTTCTCCTGCTTGACCTCTTCGTTATTGCACTCGATCAACGACAGGATCTTGTCATCGGTCGTGTTCTTCTGGCGCTTCAGGCTCTGAACATAGCGATAGATGATGTAGTGGCGGGCGACCTCGTAGCAGTCGAGACGCATGATCTCGTCCTCGACCAAATCCTGGATCTCCTCGACCGAAACGGTGTGGCCCGCGTTCTCGCATGCCTCGGCGACGTTTTGCGCCGCATAAACCACCTGGCGGTCGGTTAGACGAGAGCTCTCCTCGACCTCCAAGTTTGCGGCGCGAATCGCATTGACGATCTTATCGATGTCAAAGACAACCTCGGTGCCGCTGCGCTTGATGATCTTCATCCTCTTGCCTCTTTCGCGTCGTAGTCTCATTGCGCTTCAGAGCCAAACGATGCCCGGCAGGGCTTGCCCCTGTCTTGCGGCGCCGTCGCGCAATCTGTGTTCTCGATAAACCATAGGTCCTCATGCGGACAATCCTCGCGGCCGATCAAGCGGCTCAAAGATCTATCCAAATGGGGCAAATAAGGTCCTCGTTCTCTGTCCGCCATCTATCATACGACAAAGAGGCATCTATATCCTGTATTCTTTTTTTAGTTCAAACACAACATATAGTGTTTCAGCAGGTCAAAGCAATTGGTCATTTTGCAGACGCATTAATTATGAGGGGTTCTTGGCAAGTCGGTAAAACGTTACCAACACGGCTACCTGCATGGCAGTTATAAAACCCCCTTAGTCAAGCCGCTGACAAATCCTACCAAAACCAAGCCGCTCACGCCAAAAGAATCCAAAAGATTATGCTTGACCAACATGTTGCGGTCGTGCCTTGCCGAGCCCCATGTAACCGCGGCACGAATCCTTGAAAGATATGTGTATGCAAACAGAGAAGATGAGAGTTTTCTCGGATGACTACTGAGAAGCATCCCAGAAGATCAAAAAACTCGAAATTTGGTGACGTATTTGGCGACCCATTTGGCGAGCAAAACAAAACAGCCCAGAGGCTAAGCCTCTGGGCTGCGAACATTTGGTGGGCGTTAGAAGATTTGAACTTCTGACCTCTTCCGTGTCAGGGAAGCGCTCTCCCCCTGAGCTAAACGCCCAAATGGAGCGGACAACGGGGCTCGAACCCGCGACCCCAACCTTGGCAAGGTTGTGCTCTACCAACTGAGCCATGTCCGCTTACGAGGATTAATCTTACGTGATACCCGCATCCTATGCAAGAACTTTTTTTTGAAAAGTTTTGCGACGCCCTCTCGAACCTCGCGAAGACATCAGCCACCACGGAAAGCGCGAGCAAACGCAAACTCGCCGCAAGAGGCCCCCTACAACTCAGCGAGCATGATCCAGGCAGAGCTGTCCTGCGCAAGTCTGCCGTCTGCAAGCGGTGATGAGGTGAGCAGGACCTTGCCCGCCGGCAGCTCCACGGGTGCTGCACCGAAGTTCGTCACACACGCCCAGCCGTTGTCGCGGCGATAGGCGATGACGCCGCCCTCAGCGCCCTCGGCACCATCCGCAAGGCCGGTGCGCCCGTCAAGATCGAGCCACGCAAGATCGTTAGCGCACCCGCGCAGCTTGCGCCGCAGCCAGAGGGCGTCACGATAGAGCGCAAGCATCGATGTCGGGTCCGCCTCTTCCCTATCGGCAGCGTAATCGGAAAACCATGCAGGCTGCGGCAGATGGGGCGCCGCATCGGCGTCCATCGGCGAAAATCCAAACGATCCGCCCTGCGCGGGATCGTCCGTCGCCACCCACGGCAGGGGCACACGACAGCCGTCGCGCCCCTTCTCGCGCTTCGATCCGTGCGTATTGGTCGCAGTGGGATCTTCGAGTGCAGCCCACGGGATGTCAGCCACCTCAAAAAGGCCGAGCTCCTCACCCTGATACACGTATGCCGAGCCCGGAAGCGCCAGCTCAAGCAAAAGGGCCGCCCGCGCGCGGCGCTCGCCGAGTTCACGGTCCTCGTCATAAGACGACCCGTCGCGTAAGAGCCAGTCGAGCGCAATCTGGTGGTAGCGCGTCGCCTTGATCTGCGGCAGGGCGAAGCGCGTCGCCACACGAGGCACGTCGTGGTTGGAAAGTACCCAGGTCGAGGCGGAATCGGATTCGATGGCTGCCTTCAAGCCCTCCTCGATTGCAGCGTGCATGTCATCATAGGTCCAAGTGGCCTTGGCGAACTCAAAGTTAAATGTCTGGCCAAGCTCGCTGGGGCGCGCGTAGAGATACTGGCGCTCGGGCAGCACCCACGCCTCGGCAACAGCGCTGCGCGGCGGATTATAGCGGTCGAACACGCGGCGCCACTCGCGATAGATCTCGTGAACCTCGTTGCGATCCCACAGCGGATGGGTGCCGTCGTCAACCATGTCATCGCCCTCGGCGAGATGCCACTGGTCGAGATCATCGCGGTCGAGATCCTTGGCGAGACCGTGCGCCACATCAATGCGAAAGCCATCGACGCCTCGATCGCTCCAAAACGCCAGGACGTCGCAAAAGAACGCGCGAACCTCGGGGCATGACCAGTCAAAGTCCGGCTGCTCGGGCGTAAACATGTGCAGATACCACTGACCGTCCGCAACACGCGTCCAGGCGGGGCCGCCAAAGTTGGCATTCCAATTGGTGGGAGGCAGCTCGCCATGCTCGCCGCGACCATCACGGAAGATATAGCGGGCGCGCTCGGGCGATCCGGGGCCGGCGGCAAGAGCGGCTTTGAACCAGGGGTGCTGGTTGGACGAATGGTTGGGCACGATGTCGACGATGACCTTGATGCCGCGCGCGTGAGCCGCGGCGATCATGTCATCGAAGTCGTCAAGCGAGCCGAGACGTTGGTCGACATCGCAGTAGTCCGCCACGTCATAGCCGCCATCGACAAGAGGCGATGGGTAAAACGGGCTCAGCCAGATGGCCTCGATACCCAGCCGCTCAAGATAGTCCATCTGCTGGGTAATGCCCGCGATATCGCCCAAACCCGAACCAGTCGAGTCCTTAAACGAGCGCGGGTAAATCTGATAGATCGCGGCATCGGACATCCATGAGCGCGAGGAGGACTTTTCTGTAGCCATGGGGTGTGTCTCCCTTGCAACGAGGTTTTGTGAGATGCCCACGATGATACGCCCAAAGCTGACATTCACGGCAATCAACGCCGCAGCCACGCCCCAAACGCTCGCCCCCTCTCGGGCTCGAGCCTCCTGGGACGAATCGATCGATTAGTGAAAAGAACGGAAGACTTACTCCCCCGGCCACGACAGACACTATGACCCAATCCAGGGGCACGGAAACGACAGGAGCCCCCGCTCGTGACCGCGGGTCGGGGCTGCGACAATGTTGTTGAAGTGCCAGAGGCGCAGCCGCGCCGCAACGAGGTTGGGAGGCTCCCGTGCCTAGATATTCTACCGCCTTCGGAATGGACGTACACCTCAGGTCCACCACCGTCTGCGCGCTCGACGCGGAGACGGGCGAGGCCGTGACGAGGAGGTTCCGCGGCAACCCCTGGGGCGAGATCGCGGAGTGGATGTCGGGCTTCCCCGGCCCGTCGCTCGCCGCCTACGAGAGCGGCTACCTCGGCTTCGCCCCGCAAAGGGAGCTCTCCGGGCTCGGCGTCGACTGCGTCGTCGCGGCCGTCTCCAAGGTCCCGAGGTCGGCTGCCGACCTCTCGTCCAAGAACGACCGCAACGACGCGGCCAGGATGGCCAAGGCGATACTGTCGCACGACGTCACCCCGGTATGGGTGCCGTCCCCCGAGATCGAGGGGCTCAGGGACCTCGCCGCCGCCCACGACGCCGCGACCGCGAGGCTCGCGGCGGCGAAGCAGCGGCTCCTGGCGTTCCTAGCCCGCCGCGGCTATGTCTACGGCGGCACGACGCCGGCCGGCAACCCCCGGAAGTACTGGACGTACGGCTTCCTCAGGTGGCTCGACGGCATACACCCCGCCGACGACGGAGGCATCCGGGCGCTTGCGGCGCTGAGGAACGAGGTCGAGGCGGCCGACGAGACGAGGGCGGCCCTCCTCGCCGAATACAGGGCCGCCGTCGCGGCGGGCCCCCTCTCGGCCGAGGTCGAGGCGCTCCAGTCGATCAAGGGGTGCGGGTTCGCGCTCGCCGCCGCCTTCGCGTCCGAGGTCGGCGACTTCTCGAGGTTCCGCTCCGGCAGGCAGGTGACGTCCTACTTCGGCCTCGCCCGAAGCAGAGGTCGAGCGCGGACTCCGTGCGCCTCGGCGGAATCAGCGGGGCCGGCAACGCGCTCGTCAGGAAGCTGGCTGTCGAGGGGTCCTGGTGCTATGCCCAGGCCGGCCACCAGCCGAAGCTGATGCCCAAGGGCTCCGGCGTGCCCCTCGAGATAAGGATGCACGGGAGGAAGGGGTCCGAGAGGCTCCTGCGCCGCCGCGAGGAGATGATCGCCCGCGGGATGCCGCAGGCGAAGGCGAACGCGGCCACCGCGGCCGAGCTCGTGAGGTGGCTGTGGGCCCTCGGCACGATGTGCCGGGAGGGCGCGGAATAGACATAAGCCCCCGTCCCGGCGAGCCGGGCAGCCTTCGGGGACACCCCCGTTCTCGCTGTGCGCGCGGCGGCCGCCGCATGCGCGAAGACAGACTAGGGGAACCCCGCCGAAGGAGAGGATTGCGGGCCGCCGGAGCGGTATCCGCGGATATGAGGCTGAGCCGAAGGCGTCGATGACATGCCGGGGGCGGACCGGGACGGGTTTAACGGCAGGCCCCGCCGACCGATTGCAAGCGGTCGGCGGGGCCATTGTGGCCCTTGACAGTGGATTGGGTCATATGAGCGAGCGGGCTCCGGGTGCCCCAGGTTGCCGCGAAAGAGGAGGGAAGCGTACTTTATGTACGCGACCGACGATTGAGGGGCAAGATGGGGTGCCCGGGGCCCGCGCAGCGTCAACAAAAAACGCGGTTCGTTAGAACCGCGTAAGATAGTTGGAGCGGACAACGGGGCTCGAACCCGCGACCCCAACCTTGGCAAGGTTGTGCTCTACCAACTGAGCCATGTCCGCATATGTAAAACAAAACGGGCGCCGGAGCGCCCGGATGTTGCCTGGAGGCGAAGCCCGGATTCGAACCGGGGGTAAAGGCTTTGCAGGCCTCTGCCTTACCACTTGGCCACTTCGCCGAAAAAGGACCGCTTGAGACGGTCCGGAAATGCAATGGAGCGGACAACGGGGCTCGAACCCGCGACCCCAACCTTGGCAAGGTTGTGCTCTACCAACTGAGCCATGTCCGCTTGCGGGTTATTAATTTACGCGAGTTGCCCAAAAGACGCAAGTACTTTTTTCAAAAAAGTTGTTCGCCACATGCTCTTGGCAGATATACATGCCAAAACGATTTACTAGGCGCACGATTCCAATGTTCCGCTAAACAGCTTTACCATCCGAACGCGCGTACCGGCACCATCAGTACGACGGGCAACCTCCACGTTGTCGACCAACATGCGCATGAGCTTGATTCCACGCCCGCGCTCCTCAGTCGTAACCGGTTCACTCGACCCGTCGATCGAATAGCCCGCCCCACGGTCGACAACCTCAATCACGACACGATCGCCATAGGCCTGAACCGTCAGGATGCATCCGATACCACCCGCATGGTCATACGCGTTGCCCAGCGCCTCGCCCGATGCCAATGCGACGTCATAGCGCTCATCACGCCTCAGGGGAAGCGATTCGAGTAGCTCGGCAATACGATGACGATAGTATGGAAGGTTCTCGATACCCTGGCGCACCTCGACACTCTTGCTCCAGCGAGGCAATTCCCCCACCGGAATGGCAGGAATCGACTCCCGAGCGAAGCCCGCAACATGGAGGATGTCGACAAGTCGGGCAATCTCCAAAAAGCGAATGACCTCATCGGAGGCGTTAACGAGCGAAAGCAGGCCCTCTCGCCTCATGAGCTCTCTGGCGCGTGTAAGCAAAAACGCCAAACCCGTCGAGTCGATAAAGCCCACGGCCTGGCAATTGATGACAACGCGGCGCACGCCCCGGTCGATCAAATTATCCAACCGTCGGCGCAGCGCGGGCACCGAGGCGATGTCGACATCACCCGGTGGCGTCAAAACCGCTATGTCATTCCACTCATTCATACGACCATGGTTCCCCAAAAGAGCTCGCTCGATGCACACATATCTACAACCGCGTAGGTTTCGCCCCTCAAGCGTCGCAGCCTACGATCGGCCCCGTAAAAACTCAAGGGACACCAACGCGATATCATCGTCCAGCGCCGACTCGGTAAAGCGGTCAAGCTCGCTCAAGACCTTACCGCAGATTCCCGATACGCCCTCACCCGAAACAGAGAGCAAAAGATCGCGAAGGCGTTGCTCGCCAAAGAAAGCACCAGAGCGATCGCGCGCTTCGATCGTTCCGTCGGTATACATAAAGAGCATGTCACCAGGAGCGAACGTAAAGACGCCCGTCTCGTACACCATGCTCTCAAAGGCACCGATCACGCCCGATTGACACCCAAGGAGCTCCACTTCTCCCCCGCAGGTCTCGCCGCCACCAAGCGGCGTCGACGACGGCCGAATGACCATAGTGGGAGGATGTCCCGCAGAGCAATAGGTAGCTCGGCCCGCTTTAAGATCGATCTTGGCGATAAACGCCGTCACAAACGTCTCGACCCTCGAAAAGCCCATGATCATACTATTGAGCGAGCGAGCCATGCGAGCAGGCCCCGCACCCTCCCAGGCATAGGCCGTCAGCGCCGTCTTGACGAGCGCCGACATCGACGCCGCCTCGATTCCCTTGCCGGACACATCTCCCAAAATCATAACGGCGCAATCGTCGGGAAGACGAACAAGCGTATAGAAGTCACCGCCGACCAGCGCCGAATTCGTTGCCGATAGGTACACCGAATCGGCGGCGATTCCCGGAACGTCACCAAGCGAATTTCTCATGCCGATCTGAAGCGTCTGAGCGATATGACGCTCCTCGCGCTTTTGAGACTCACCCTCATAGATCAGCTCAAAATCGTGGGCCAAATGCACCATGTAGTCGTACTCAAGGTCGTCGATTGGCTCCTGGCTGCCATCGCGGAGCAGCAAAAAACGCGTCGTCGGTCCCTTGGCGACATCAGCGTGAACGATCGCATCGTTGTTTCGCTTGTCATCCGTCTCCGAGCGATAGCGCCCCGCCTCGATACCGGAGTCGACGTACAGTCCCTGACACGGCAGGCCGTGTGCTCTCAGCCATGCACCCATAGGCGTGGATTCATCCACGCGCGTTAGGCGCACGTGCTTGAGATCGTCAGCGCTCGTCCCGCCCAGCACCGACGTCTCGAACCCATCGGAAGCTGATCCCAGGCGCGCTGCCGGCGTCGTGACAGAAAAGAAGAGCGACTCCGGATCGCCCGGCAACGCTACGCGACTGCCGCCCTCAAAATCGATGACATAGGTTTCGAGACCCGCATCATACTCCACGGGGCAAAAATGACAGTTGAGCACAGCGCAAATTTCCGACGATACCGCGCGCGAAGCGACGACGGGATCATCAAGATAGGTAAAAAGCTCATCGCGCAGCACGTTGAGCGAACGACCAAGTTCTGCCGTGCGGCGCGAACGTAAGCTCGACGCCATGCCGACCATCTGAATAGACAGGTAATCGCAGATGACCTCGAGCACGTTAAGGTCATAGGCAAGTGGCGCCTGTGGACGTTTCCAACCGACCTCCAACATACCGAGCACCTGCGTGCCGTAAAACACGGGAAGACAGATCTCGCTGCGATACGGAGGCATATCCTGCATGCGCAGCAAGTGCTTGGAACGATTGTCCAAATCCATGAACATACCCGAAGCAACCCGGTCGCCCTCAAGGTCCTGCTGGATCGACAGACGACAGGCACGCGACTCGCGAAGAACATACGTCGGAATGCCAGCGCCATACGGCAAAAACTCGGGCAGGTAGCTGTCATGCAGCTCCTTGGAAACACCGCGAAGTTTAAAACCGCCGCTCTCAGAAAAATAAATCGCAGCTCCAGAGGCATCGAGCGTTCCGACGAGCTGATTCAAAACGGTATCGAGCAAGCTGGGGAGCTCATCGGAGCCCACGGTACTCATAATGACCGAAAGGGTACCCGAAAGGCGTTTATTCGCCACCCTAAGCTCCGATAGTGCACGTTTGAGCTGACGATCGTGGGAATACTGCTCTTCGATGCTGTGAAGCGCCACCAGGACGCGCGGCGCGCGGCGTCCAAAGATACGCGGAGGCGTAACGGAACCTGCGCGAACCAAGACGGGAATAAAGGATCCGTCGCTCAGCTTGAGCATCAGTTCGTTCTCGGAGCCATCAGTTTCAAATGGTAGACGATGTTCCGTCGCACGTTCAAAAGCGGACGAATACAGGACGTCTTTAACATCTCCACCGATGACGTCGGCGCGTTCCTCGCACATCAAACCAAGTAAGCGATTATTCACATGCAGAATGGTTCCGTCGAGCTCACAAATGATGACAGCATCGCTCGTGATCTCGACCAGTTGGGCAACGTCTGCCCACTCGTTGCGCTCAAGCGTTTCCATCGTGGACCTCACCGTCTATCGGTAACAAAAAAGCCTCCGAAGAGGCTTCTCAAATGCGATGGTGTCGGAGGCGGGACTTGAACCCGCATGACCAAAAAGCGGTCACTAGCACCTCAAGCTAGCGCGTCTGCCAATTCCGCCACTCCGACATGCTATGTTGTTGATTCGCAGTTCGTTTTGTTGGACCCGCGCGTTCAACGAGGAAAATAATAACCTATGATTCGAGAACTGTGCAAGCACTTTTTTCAAAAAAGTTTACGAATTTGTAAATGCGCAGGTAGACTGACCTGTTCGGGCAGGAATGAGGTTGCTTTCCAACGCGTCCTCGGGCATGCGGCATTATTTTGATCCGCGCTTCGTGCTACAAAATAATGCCGCCCCCTGCGGAATGCGTTGGAAAGCAACCTCATTCCTGCCCTAGGGGCACATGCTTCATGCACAGTTCTCAAACATGTTCTGGGGGCTGATGCAAATTTGGTGGCTCGGCTTTGCCGAGCCCTTATATGGGGAGGCCGGAGCTAAAGCTCCGGCCTCGCTCAATTTCCTATTAGATTAAGTGAGCGATCAAGGAATCGCACTCCCCTCTGCCGCGTTAACGTAGGGCCCGCTCTGGAGTTGCCTTTCAGAACATTCAGACCAGGAAGCCCCCTTATCCGCAGCTCCGAAGGAGCAGGATAAGGGGGCTTCCATGGTCGAGGACGTTCTGAAAGGCAACTCCAGAGCGGGCCCGGACGAGAACAACCGACTACAGGTCGATGTGCGATTCCTTGATCGGGAACGGCTCGGCGAAGTGGCAGGCGCAGCAGTGGCCCGGGGCAACTTCCTTAAACTCAGGAAGCTTCTCGGAGCAGATGCCCTGCGCGATCGGGCAGCGCGTGTGGAAACGGCAACCGGTCGGCGGATCCAGCGGCGACGGCGGATCGCCAGCGAGGATGATGCGCTTGCGTGTCTTCTGGATATCAGGATCGGGAACCGGCACGGCAGACAGCAGCGACTGCGTGTACGGATGGTGAGGCTCGCTATAGAGCGTTTTCCAGTCCGAAACCTCGACCATCTTGCCCAGGTACATAACGGCAACGCGATCGGAGATGTGCTGCACGACGGAAAGGTCGTGGGCAATAAACAGATACGCCGTACCGAACTTGTCCTGCAGTTCCTTGAGCAGGTTCAGAACCTGGGCCTGAATGGAAACATCCAGAGCGGAAACGGGCTCGTCGCAGATGATCAGCTTGGGCTTCAGAGCGAACGCGCGGGCGATGCCGACACGCTGACGCTGACCGCCCGAGAACTCGTGCGGATAGCGGTTGATGTGCTCGGGGTTCAGGCCGACGACGTCCAGCAGCTCGCGGACGCGCTCAATGCGCTCCTCCTTGGTACCCACGCCATGAATGGTCATGGGCTCGGAGACGATCTCGCCAATGGTCATACGAGGATTGAGCGAAGCATAGGGGTCCTGGAAGATGAACTGCATCTCGCGACGCATGTCCTTAATCTCATGCTTGCTCATCTCGGCAACATCTTTGCCCTGGAAGAACACTTTGCCGGCCGTCGGCTTGGTCAGGCGCATGATGGTGCGGCCCGTGGTGGACTTACCGCAACCAGACTCGCCGACCAGGCCAAAGGTCTCGCCCGGATAAATCTCGAACGAAATGTCATTCACAGCAGAGACGACACGCTTAGAGAAGCGCTTGGCGAACATGCCGGACTCAGCGGGAAACTCCTTAGAGAGGTGCTCGACCTTCAGCAGCGGAGTACGCTCGTTGGTATCTGCCATTACGCCTCGCCTCCCTTCTTGGAATCCTTGCGCGTACGGGACGTCTCAGGAGCGTTCTTGAGGAACTCGGGGTCACCGGAGTAGTGGCACGCAGAGTAATGACCAGACTCGGTGACAACGCGCTCGGGGCGCTGCTTGCGGCACTTGTCCGTCGCATAGGGGCAACGAGGAGAGAAAACGCAGCCCTCAGGCAAGTTCATGAGCGAAGGCGGGTTGCCGTGAATCGGCGTAAGAGGCTTCTTCTCATCGATGGCCTGTTCCGGGATGGAGCGGATAAGGCCCCAGGTGTAGGGGTGGCGGCTCTCGTAGAAGATTTCCTCAGCAGTACCGAACTCGACAGGACGGCCGGCGTACATAACCATGATCTTATCGGCCATATCGGCGACGACGCCCAGGTCATGGGTAATCATGATGATGGCGTTGCCGTTCTTCTCCTGCATTTCCTGCATAAGCTCAATAATCTGAGCCTGAATGGTAACGTCCAGGGCAGTCGTGGGCTCGTCGGCAATCAGAATATCGGGATCGCAGGCAAGGGCCATAGCAATCATGACACGCTGACGCATACCGCCCGAGAACTGGTGCGGATACTCATTGACGCGCTTCTCGGGCTCGGGAATGCCAACGAGGTCCAAAAGCTCGGTGGCGCGCTTGAGCGCCTCCTGCTTGGAGTAACCACGGTGCAGACGAAGGCCCTCACCCACCTGCTTGCCGATCTTATAGACCGGGTTCAAGGAGGTCATAGGATCCTGGAAGATCATCGCGATGTCGTTACCGCGGATGTGCTGCATCTCTTCCTCGGTCATCTCGAGGATAGAACGACCGCGATAGCGAACGTCGCCGCCCTCAATCTTTCCCGGAGGCATCGAGATGAGGCCCATGATGGTCATGGCGGTCACGGACTTACCGGAGCCGGACTCACCGACGACACCCAGGGTCTCGCCGCGATCGAGCGTGTAGGACACACCGTCGACAGCGCGAACGACACCGTCCTCGGTATGGAAATACATCTTAAGGTCATCGACCTCGAGCAGATGCTGGCCCTCGGGAACCGGCTGGTCCTTCAGGTCCACATAGTTCTTGTTCTTCTTCATCCTTATGCGTCCTTCATCTTGACGTCGAGGGCGTCGCGCAGACCGTCACCAAGCAGGGTGAAGGCGAGCACCGTCGAGAGAATTGCCAGACCGGGCATGATCATCATCCAGGGAGCGGTCAGTAGATACTGCTGACCGTCCTGAATCATGGAGCCCCACGAAGGCGTAGGCGGAATAACGCCCATGCCGAGGAAGGACAGAGCGGACTCGGTCAGAATGGCGCCACCAATGTTCATAGTCGCGTAGACCACGATGGACGCGACGGAGTTCGGGAAGATGTGACGCACGACGATACGAGCATCGGATGCACCCATCGCGCGCGCAGCGTCAACATAGTCGTTTTCCTTGACCGTCAGGATTGCAGATCGGAAGACGCGCGCAATCGAAGGCCAGCCGAGAACACCGATGGCGATAAAGACGTTCTGAAGACCACGGCCGATAACGGCGATCATGGCGACGACGAACAGCACGTACGGGAACGCTAGGAAGATGTCCGCGCAGCGCATGATGATCGTATCCCAGATTCCGCCGTAGAAACCGGCCAGAGCACCCATGACCAAACCGATCACCGTGGAGATGGCGGTGGCCATAATGCCGACGGACAGCGAAACGCGTGCACCGTAGATAACGCGGACGAGAATGTCGCGGCCAAGGGCGTCGGTGCCAAACGGGTGCTCGGCACACGGAGCCAGCAGCGACGTCTCGGCCATGGTGGTCGAGTCGGAAGCCGTCGGCGAACCGAGCCAGGGCTTAGCCCACAGATCGGCGGTCAGGGCAACCAAAACGACGATGATAATCCAGCAGACACCGATAACGGCGAGCTTGTTCTTACGAAGACGCTTAAAAGCGTCGCCCCACAGCGTGCGGGACTTGGCGGGAGCAGATGCGGCCTTGGTGGCGGTAGCTTGCTCCTGAGACTGAGAATCAGTTTCCTGCATGAGACGTACCTCCCTTAGGCCTTATCCGACGGACCGCCAAGGCGGATACGCGGGTCGAGGAATGCATAGCTAATGTCGACGAGCAGGTTGATCACCATGACGACGACAACGATGAGCGTAACGCCGCCCATAACGATGGGCCAGTCACGCATGCTAATAGCGCGATAGACCTCATAGCCGATACCGGGCCAGTTAAAGACCGTCTCGGTCAGGATGGCACCCGAAAGCATGCCGCCAAAGTCGACACCGATATAGGTAACGACGGGGATGAGTGCATTCTTAAGCGCATGCTTGATGATGATCGCGCGACTGGAGAGACCCTTGGCCTTTGCCGTACGGATGTAATCCTGGTTCATGACGTCAAGCAGCTGCGAACGCATAATGCGGGCAGCATAAGCGGTCGAAACCGATGCCAGCGTAATGGTCGGAAGCACATAGTGCATCCAATCCTGATACTGAGAGCTGGAACCGCCGGCACCCGAAATCGGCATGGAGAATGCGCCGCCGGTGGCATCCTTGAGGATGACGCCAAAGAACAGCTGCAGCAACATACCAAGCCAGAAGGCCGGGACAGCAACGAGGATCGACGTGGTGAGCGTAACCAAAATATCCCAGAAGGAATAACGCTTTACCGCCGAAATGATACCCGCACCGATACCCATGATTGCCTCGAGCACGATGGCGCACGCGGCAAGTTTGACCGTATACGGATACTTTTGGGCAAAGATTTCCGTAACCGGCAGCTTGCGCTGGTACGAATTACCCAGATCGCCATGAAGCAGACCGTTCATGTAATACAGATAACGGTCTACAAGCGACGTCTGAACGGGATCGCCGTTCTCGTCAAGGATCGCGTTGCCGTCCTCGTCCGTCTGGACCAGGTGATAGCGTACGCGAAGCTGAAGCTCTACCTCGGGGGACAGAGCCTTGTCTCCACCGATCAGCTTGATCGGATCTCCCGGCACGATATTCTGGAGGGCGAACAGAATCAGCGTAACGCCCAAAAACACCGGGATGAACTGAAGCACACGTTTAACGATGTACTTACCCATACCACTCCCCTATCTAGGGATTAACCTAAATGGGATGCCGATCGCCAGACCGGCATCCCAAAATTACCATCAGCCAGTTTACCCCAGGTTAGGGAGAACTGTATGTTTCCCATGAGGTCTACGTAAATACTTGACCCTCACGGAAGCTGCAAACTCTTAGGCGAGCTCGGCGGTACCCAGCTCGGCGTGCTTCTGCGGATCGACATAGAGGTGCTTGATGCGATCGGAGCCAGCGATGGTGTGCGTGTAGAACATCACCGGGATGACCGGGCAGTCGGCAGCGACCATTGCGTCGGCCTCCTGCATCTTAGCGACGCGCTCTTCGTCGTCAACCGTGGTACGGGCCTCGTCGACCTTGGCGTCGAACTCGGGGTTGTTGTAACCAGAGCGGTTGTCGCCACCGAGGGAGTCGGAGTGGAACAGCGGATACAGGAAGTTGTCCATGATCGGGTAGTCGGCAATCCAGCCCAGACGACCGAACTGATAGTTGAAGTTCTGGTACTGCTCGAGCAGCGCAGACCACTCAGGGGTATCGGAGACGGCGGTAACGCCGACCTTGGCGAGGTCGCCGATGATGGACTCCATGATCTCCTTGTGGCCACCGTCCTGGTTGTAGGAAAGGGTCACGCTAATGCCACGGTCGCCGTTGGCACCGGCAGGAGCAACCTTGTCGAGGTACTCGTTAGCCTTGTCGACGTCGTAGGCGCAGAACTCCCATGCGCCCTCCTTGTAACCATCGATGCCCGGAGGAACAATGCCGTCGGCGGGGGTACGGGTACCCTTGAAGATGGTCTTGCAGATGGCCTCACGGTTAATGGCCAGGGAGATACCCCTGCGCAGGTCGGCGTTGTTGAACGGCTCGGCCGTGGTGTTGCAGGTCAGGTAGTAGGTGGAAGGCTCGGCGCCGAGCAGCATGCGCTCGCCGTCGCCCATGGTGTAGCCGTCCTTGGACACGCCGCGATCCTTCTTGGCGGCGTCGATCTGAGCAACGGGAACGTCGCAGATATCGAGGTTACCGGCCTGGAACTCCTTGTAGGCGGTCTCCACGTCCTTGATGACCTGGAAGTGGATGCCATCGATCTTGGCCTTGTCGCCATAGTAATCGTCGAACTTCTTGAGGTTGATCTCCTGACCATCCTCCCACTTGCCGTCCATCATGAACGGGCCGTTACCGATCGGGGCAAGGTAGAAGCTCTTAACATCGGACTCGGCGCACTCGGGAACCGGGGACAGAGCCGGGTGAGAGGCGACGAAGGGGAAGTCGGCGTAAGCGGAAGACAGCTTAACGACGAGGGTCTCATCGTCGGGGCAAGTAACACCGCTGAGCTCGGTAGCGTTACCGGCAAGCAGATCGTCATAGCCCTCGACCATGGAAAGGTGATAGGAGACCTCGGAAGGACCGTACTCGGTAGCGATGGCCGACTTGGTGTTGACCAGACGCTCCCAAGCGAGCTTGAAGGACTTGGAGGTAACGTCGTCACCGTTGTGGAACTTGGCCTTCTTGATCTTGAAGGTGAACTCGGTGGCGTCGTCGTTGGCCTCGAAGGACTCGCAAGCCAGCGGGACGATCTTGCCCTTCTCGGCGTCGTAAGAGGTCAGAGCATCGAACAGCTGGTACTCGACCTGAGTGCCCTGATCCTCCTGGACGTTGTAGGGGTCGATGCAGACCGGGTTGTTGATGTAGAAGTTCAGCGTCGAACCGGACTCAGAACCGGAAGCGTCGCCGCCCTTCTTGCCGCATGCGGCAAGAAAAGCCATGGAGCTCGCAGCAAGGGTACCGCCGACAAAGGCGCGACGACCCATAACGGGCTGGTGGAACATAGAATCAGCCATGCCATCCTCCTTATGAGATAGGACAAAGAAATGTTCAGTCGGACATATGTCGAGACAATCCGATCCGAACCATCAAAACGCCGCCCGCTGCTATGGCTGGTTATGCACAACAGACCAACGTTTTGCAATACAGTAGCGCATTTTATGCACGATTTGGGGCTAATTCCGGTTAACGGTCGAGAATTTCTTTAGTTGGGCGAAGTATGTGGGGATATTTTGACTCTGTTACAAGTCTGTAAACAAAAAGGGCCCCGCACATGCGGGACCCTTTACAAACGTATATACGCCGATGCTTAGTAGCCGACGATACCCTGCGGGAAGAAGAACATGCACAGAACGACACACACGGCAAAAACGACGGCCATAATTACCGTCAGGCGATCGAGGTTCTGCTCCATGACGCCCGTGGCAGAGCTGGAGTTATACAGCGAGCTAGCGATCATATCCGAAACGCCGGTGCCCTTACCGGAATGCATCAGAACGAGAATCGTCAGCGCCACGGCAGAAACAGCCCAAACGACAAACAGAAGAATCTGGAACGGACCCATAGATAAGCTCCTTAATAGAACAACTCAAACTCCAGTACTGTACCACAACCTTCAACACTCCCCCACCTGCCATTTAGGGACGGGGTAGAAATGGCAGAAATACCAAAAAAGGGGGTCGTCCGGTTGTGGACAACCCCCTTACTAGAAAACGGTATTTGTTTTCTATTAGGCCTCGGTGGCGAGCACGCGACCCGTCATCTCGGCGGAAGGCTCAATACCAGCCATGGTGAGCATGGTCGGAGCGATATCCGAAAGACGGCCGTCCTCGATACCGGTGAGCTTGGCCTTATCATCAACGATGATGAACGGCACGCGGTTGGTGGTGTGAGCCGTAAACGGATGCTTGGAACCGTCGGAAGCAACGTCAAACATGTGATCGGCGTTGCCATGGTCGGCGGTAATCAGCGCAAAGCCACCCTTGGCGAGAATCGCCGGGACAACCTTGGACAAAGCATCGTCAACAGCCTCGACGGCCTTAACGGCGGCGTCGAAGACACCGGTGTGACCAACCATGTCGCAGTTCGCGAAGTTCACGATGTAGAAATCAGCGCGATCCTCGTTGATTGCGGCGACGAGCTTCTCGGTAACCTCGGGAGCGCTCATCTCGGGCTGCAGATCGTAGGTAGCGACCTTGGGAGAAGCGACGAGCACGCGCTCCTCGCCCTCCTTGGGCTCCTCGATGCCGCCGTTGAGGAAGAACGTCACGTGGGCGTACTTCTCGGTCTCGGCGGTGTGCAGCTGCTTCAGGCCATTGGCGGCGATAACGTCGGCCAGGACGTTCTCGGGGAACGTCTTGGGGAAGGCGACCTCGACGTCAAACGTCGGATCGTACTCGGTCATCGTCACAAAGTGCGAAAGCTTGATCTGCTCGCGCTCGAAGCCGTCGAACTCCTTGTCCGTGAACACGCGGGTCATCTGACGAGCGCGGTCGGGACGGAAGTTGAAGAAGATGGCCGCGTCGCCCTCGTGGATGCCCTCGTTGTGGGCAGCGAAGGGCTCGACGAACTCATCGCCGCGCGGATCCTTCTCGTAGTAGGCCTTGATACCGGCCACGGGGTCGGTATCGGCATCGGACGCGTTGACCATGACATCGTAGGCACGCTGGATGCGCTCCCAACGGTTATCGCGGTCCATGGCCCAATAACGGCCCGAAACGGTGGCAACGCGAGCGTCGCAACCGGTCTCCTCGGAGATCTTAGCCAGGAAGGCGCAGAACTCGCTCATGTAGCCAGCACCGGACTGCGGGTCAACGTCGCGGCCATCCATGAAGGCGTGGACGCGAACGGTCTTGACGCCATGCTGGGCAGCCATCTTGACCAGGGCCTCGACATGGTTCATGTGAGAATGAACGCCGCCGGGGCTCATAAGGCCCATGAGGTGCAGGGTCTTGCCTTCGGCCTTGACATCGTCCATAGCCTTAACGAAGACCTCGTTCTTGGCGATGGAGCCGTCCTTGATAGCGTTATTGATGCGCGAAAGCTCCTGGAACACGATGCGGCCGGCACCGATGTTGAGGTGGCCTACCTCGGAGTTTCCCATCTGACCGTCGGGAAGGCCCACGTCCTCGCCCGAAGCGCCGAGTGTGGTGTGGGGATACTTCTCGTACAGGCTATCAAGGAAGGGCGTCTTGGCAGCGGCGACGGCGTTCTCGCCATCGGCCGGAGCCAAACCACACCCGTCCATGATGATCAGGAGTGCAGGAAGATGACGCTGTGCCATATGTCCTACTCGCCTGCCTTAACGACCATAGAGGCGAAGTCGGCAGCCTTGAGCGAAGCGCCGCCCACGAGTGCGCCGTCAACGTCGGGCTTGGCGACGAGCTCGGCGATGTTGCCGGGCTTGGCAGAGCCACCATAGAGAACGCGGATGCCGTTTGCGAGCTCCTCGCCGAACATCTCCTTGAGGGTCTCACGGATAGCGCCGCAGACCTCCTGAGCATCCTCGGCGGTAGCGGTCTTGCCGGTGCCGATAGCCCAGATGGGCTCGTAGGCGACGACGACCTGCTTGGGGCAGGTGATCTCGAGACCCTCGAGACCAGCCTTGACCTGGTTCACGACGTGCTCGACATAGGTACCGGCCTCGCGGACCTCGAGGGACTCGCCGCAGCAGAAGACGGGGACAAGACCGGCGGCAACGAGGGCCTTGGCCTTCTTATTCTGGTCCTCGTCGGTCTCGTGGAAGTAGTCGCGACGCTCGGAGTGACCGATGATGCAGTAGGTGCAGCCAGCGGACTTGAGCATGTCGCAAGAGGACTCACCGGTGAAGGCACCCTTGGCCTCCCAGTACACGTTCTGTGCACCGAGGGCGATGGGGGCAGCCTGAATGCGGTCATGAACCGTGGTGATGTCAATGGTCGGGGGGCAGACGAGCACCTCGACGCCAGCCGGAACCTCGGGCAGAGCCTGAGCCAGCTCGTCGGCGAGCTTGGCAGCCTCGGCGACGTCGTTGTTCATCTTCCAGTTACCAGCGATAAGAAGGGTGCGATTAGGCATCGAGAAGCGCCTCCACTCCGGGCAGGGCCTTACCCTCGACGAGCTCCATGGAAGCGCCACCACCGGTGGAGATCCAGCTCATCTTGTCGGCCAGGTTGAACTTGTTGACAGCTGCGACAGAATCGCCGCCGCCGATGATCGAGGTGCAGTCGGCCTCGGCGACAGCCTCGGCGATAGCCTGGGTGCCATGAGCGAAGTTATCGAACTCGAAGACGCCCATGGGGCCATTCCAGAACACGGTCTTAGCGCCCTTGACAGCCTCGGCGTAGAGCTCCTCGGTCTTGGGGCCGATGTCCATGCCCTCACGATCGTCGGGGATAGCGTCGGAAGCGACAACCTCGGGGACAGCGTCCTCGCCAAAGTGATCGGCAACGCGGTTGTCGATGGGGAGCAGGATCTTGACGCCCTTCTCCTCGGCCTTCTTAAGCATCTCGCCAGCGCGCTCGACCCAGTCCTCTTCCTTGAGGGACTGACCGACGGACATGCCCTGAGCCAGGAAGAAGGTGTAGGCCATACCGCCACCGATGATCAGGGTGTCAGCGGAGTCGATGAGGTGATCGAGAACGCCGATCTTGGAGGAAACCTTGGAACCGCCGACGATAGCGACGAAGGGGCGCTCGGGCTCGGCGAAGATGCCGGTCAGCGTGTCGACCTCCTTCTCGAGCAGGAAACCGGCGACGGCAGGCAGGTAAGCGGCGGGGCCCACAACGGAACCCTGGGCGCGGTGAGCGGTGCCGAACGCATCGAGAACGAAGACGTCACCATAGGAAGCGAGCTTCTTGGCGATCTCGGGATCGTTCTTCTTCTCACGCTTATCGAAGCGGACGTTCTCGAGAACGAGGACCTTGCCCGGCTCGACGGCAGCGACAGCCTCGGCAGCCTTCTCGCCGTAGGTGTCGGCGACAAAGGCAACGTCGAGACCAGAGAGCTCTGCGAGCTTCTTGGCGACGGGCTCGAGGGACAGCTCGGGCTGGAAGCCGGTGCCATCGGGACGGCCGAGGTGGCTCATGAGGATGACGCGAGCGTTGTGCTCAACGAGATAGTTGATGGTGGGCAGGGCAGCCTTGATACGGGTGGTGTCGCCAACGACGCCATCCTTGATAGGCACGTTGAAGTCAACGCGGACGAGAACGCGCTTGCCGTCGACATCGATGTCGCGGACGGTCTTCTTGGTAAAGGCCATGTTTGCTTCTACCTTTCGTACGTGTCTGCCTCCCATTACGGCAGACGATTTCCTATAAAAAGGGCGCGACCCTAGGGTGTAAGCCCTATAAGGCCGCGCCCTTCTTTAGACGCTCAACGAGCTATTCGCTAAAAGCTAAATTAAGCAACGAACTTCTCGAAGTACTTGATGGTGCGGACCATCTGAGAGGTGTAAGAGTTCTCGTTGTCGTACCAAGAGGTGACCTGAACGAGGGTCTGGCCGTTGCCGAGGTCAGAGCACATGGTCTGAGTGGCGTCGAAGATGGAGCCATGGGTCTCGCCGATGATGTCGGTGGAGACGATGTCGTCCTCGTTGTAACCGAAGGTCTCGGAGATGGTGGCAGCGTAGGCCTTCATAGCGGCGTTGACCTCGTCGACGGTGACCTTCTTGTCAACGACGGCGTAGAGGTTGGTGATGGAGCCGGTCGGCGTCGGGACGCGCTGGGCGGCACCGATGAGCTTGCCGTTGAGCTCGGGGAGAACCAGGCCGATAGCCTTGGCAGCACCGGTGGTGTTGGGGACGATGTTGACGGCGCAGGCGCGGCTACGACGCTTGTTGCCCTTGCGCTGCGGGCCGTCGAGCGGCATCTGGTCGCCGGTCCAGGCGTGAATGGTGGTCATGATGCCGGACACGATGGGAGCGAAGTCGTTCAGACCCTTGGCCATCGGGGCGAGGCAGTTGGTGGTGCAGGAAGCAGCGGAGATGATGTTGTCCTCAGCGGTCAGCGTCTCGTGGTTGACGTTGTACACGATGGTGGGCAGATCGCTGCCGGCCGGAGCGGAGATGACGACCTTCTTGGCGCCAGCGTTGATGTGGGCCTGAGCCTTAGCCTTGCTGGTGTAGAAGCCGGTGCACTCGAGAACGACGTCGACGTCGAGGTCGCCCCAAGGCAGGTTGTTGGCGTCGGCCTCCTTGTAGATCTTGATCTCCTTGCCGTCAACGGTGATGGAATCCTCGCCAGCAACGACCTCGTGATCGCGAGCGTAGTTGCCCTGCGTGGAGTCGTACTTCAGCAGGTAAGCGAGCATATCGGGAGAGGTGAGGTCGTTGATAGCGACGATCTCGGAGCCCTCATGACCGAACATCTGACGGAAAGCCAGACGACCGATGCGACCGAAGCCGTTAATAGCAACCTTTACTGCCATTGTGTCTCCTTTCGTAAGGCCCCCGCAAGCTACAGCGCCCGCCGTTGAGGCCCACAAACTAACCACTCGCCTAATATACCTTTTTTTTGACTTGAATTTCACGAGAATGCTCGAAATTGAAAATCAAATTTACGTTAAAACGTTTTAAAGAATAAAATAGCAGCTAAATCCGTATATAAGTCGATACTTTAAACTACCTGTTTGCTTCAATGAGCTTTTCAAGTCTCAAAACTCGATGGTAGAGGGCCGACTTCGACAAGGGAGGGTCAGCCATCTCCCCCAAATCGCGCAGTGACAGATCGGGATAGCGCTCGCGCAGGTCGCAAAAGACCGCCAAGGCGTCCGGAAGCGTGTCGCGCAAACCCCGCAGTTCGAGCTCATCGATCAGCGCAAGCTGATGCTGGGCGGCACCCGCGCTTCTGGTCTGATTGGCCAGCTCGGCATTCACGCGACGGTTTACGTCGTTCTTAACCAATTTGACCGCGCGCGCTTCCTCGATCTCGGCAACGCTGCGCTTGGCTCCGACCAGCTTTAGGAGCTGCTCGATCTCCTCGGCGCTCTTAATGTACACGGCATAGGACCCGCGCCGCGCGTTGACGCGCGCATGGACCCCAATCTGCTCCAGCAGATCGCAGAGCCCCTTGGCATATTGCTCGCCCTGCACCGCGATCTCCAAATGAAAGTCGCCGCGGGGATCGGCCACGAAACCGCCGGCGATGAGCGCGCCGCGGATGTAGGCAAGCCTGCAGCAGGGGCGGGCAACGATGTGCCGGGGAACACCGGCGACGAGCCCTCCCCTGCGGTCGAGAATGCCCAGCAGCACCAGAGCCTTGTCCAGGTCGGGTTGATCGGGCAGGGTAATGAGATAGTTACGGACCTTATGCAAGACCGATTTACGAACGGTGAATTCCGTTTTGAGCTTAAGGATGCGATGCGTCAGCGTGATCATCGTGCGCGCGACGGCGCCCGTCTCGGTCGCGACCGTCAAACGATACCGCCCGGAGCCGGCCAGCGAAAGTGTACCGCTCACACGCGTCAGGGCGGCAAGCGTCGACAAATCGCAGTATTCACATTCGGGTTCGCAGCGCGCGAGCTCGTCACGCACCTCGGCGGTAAACGACATGCAGGCCTATGCTTTCGTGTTGGCGCGTGACAAGTCGCGATGGGAAATGCTCACGTGATACTGGGCACCTTCCAAATAACGTGCCGTGGCCTCGGCGATGGCAACGCTGCGGTGTTGACCGCCCGTGCAACCGATGGCAATAGAAAGCTGCGGCTTGCCCTCCGCGATATAGCCGGGCATGACCGTATCGAGCAGCTGCGTCCAGACCTTCCAGAACTCCTGGGTCTTGGGATGGTCCAGAACAAAGTCGGAGACTTTCTTATCGAGACCGGTCATGGTGCGCATCTCGGGATCGTAGAACGGATTGGGCAGAAAGCGAACGTCGATCATAATGTCCGCCTCGACGGGCATACCGTGCTTAAAGCCAAACGAGAACACGTGAACGTCCATGAGCTGCTGGTCGGACAGCTCGGAGAACGCCATGCGCAATTTGTTGCGCAGCGCAGAGGTGCGCAGACGGCTCGTGTCGATAATCATATCGGCTCGATCGCGCACGCCCTGCAGCTGAAGGCGCTCGCGCTGAATCGCATCGGCCGTAGTCTCCCCCGGCTTGGCAATGGGATGACGGCGGCGATTTTCGCTATAACGACGGATCAGTACCTCGTCAGAGGCCTCAAGAAAAACGATGTCGCAGCTCATCTCGCGCTCCTCGAGTGCGGCAACGGCATCGAGCAGCTCATCGAACAAGCCCTGGCTGCGCAGGTCGCAGGTGACGGCAAGGTGCCTACCCACACCCGTATTGATGCCAACGAGCTCAGCAAGCTGGGCAATCAGACGCGGGGGCAGGTTATCGATACAAAAATAGCCCATGTCCTCGAACACATGCATGGCCTGCGTTCGGCCCGATCCGGACATTCCGGTGATGATGACGATATCGGGGATACGCTCCGAGCGCTCCGCCGCATCCATGGCATCTCCCTTTTGCATGTGCTGCCTCCTAAAAACAAGCGCGGGACCCAGCAACCCGGATCCCGCGCGGTCAATTGCCTTTAATGAGTATACCGCCCTGAGCGGATACAAGGTCCGTCTTACGCCTCAAGCGCGGCTTTGAACCAACTCGTAATACTCGTGGGGTGCGTGATGGCAGTGCCCACGACAACTGCCCAGGCGCCCGCATCAATTGCGGCGCGGGCCTCCTCGGGCGTGTGCACGCGGCCCTCGCAGATGATGGGAAGGCCGGGAAACTCCTCGGTCGCCTGGCGCAGGAGCGGCAGATCGGGACCGTCGGCCATGGTGCAATCGATAGCGGCAACACCATGGGAAAGCGTGGTGGACACCAGGTCGAAGCCCATGTCGACAGCACGACGAATATCCTCGATGGTGGCACAGTCGGCCATCAGGAGCACGCCCTCCTCGTGCAGCGGACGGAAGGTGTCCTCGACGGTCTTGCCATCGGGACGCGGGCGATCAGTGGCGTCAATTGCCACGATGTCGGCACCGGCGGCAACGCAGGCGCGAGCATGACGCAGCGTCGGCGTGATGTAGACGCCCTCGTGTCCATCCTTCCACAAGCCGATGACGGGAACCTCGCAGCGGCCCTTAATGGCGGCGATGTCGGCAAGACCCTGGCAGCGAATAGCGGCGGCGCCGCCAAGCTCGCAGGCGCGAGACATCTGAGCCATGGTTTCGGGCGTACGAAGCGGCTCGCCCATATAGGCCTGAACGCTCACGACGAGCTTGCCCTTCAGGGATTGAATCAAAGGATCAACGGTCATGTTCGACTCAACCTTTCTCAAAATAGCCTTCTGAGACACCGCACCTTGACGTTCAAACCGTCGCTCGCGTACCGAAGTACGCTTCGCTCCTCTTTCACGTCAATCTGCGGCACCTCAGAAGGCGCACTTGGTAGTTATGTTTACTTCAACGACGCAAGAAGATGCTCAGCGGCACCGATGAGCGGCGCGTCACCCTCCAGAGACCCGATGAGGATCGGCGTGTCCTGAAGCGGGTCGAGCGCCTGGCTGGCATAGCCCTCGTGCACCGAGTCCTTCCACGTCTGCGAGCGCCAATCGGGACCCTGGTGAATCACACCTCCCGAAAGCACGATGACCTCGGGATCCAAGATGTTGGCAAGCGAGCCCAAGCTGGCGCCCAGCGCAAAGCCGGCGTCATGGATGACCTCGGTCGCCTTTGCGTCGCCAGCACGGCACAGGTCGTTCACGTCGCGACCGACCGAAGGACGGCTGGGGTCAACTCGACCGAAGCGCTCGTCGTACATACGGCCAATCGAGGTGCCCGAGGCTACCGACTCAAGATGACCAGAACGCCCGCAGGCGCAGGGAATGCCCGCGGCAGCCGAGCACTCGATGTGGCCCATATGGCCAGCAGCACCATGGAAGCCCTGCATCACGCGGCCGTTCTCGACATATGCGCCGCCGATACCCGTACCGATGCCAAGACACAAGACGGAGAACTTGCCCTTGCCGACACCCCAGTGGGCCTCGCCCAGAGCATGAGCCTGCACGTCGCCTACAACGGCAACGGGAAGACCAAGGTCCTCGCGCAGACGCGGCCCCAACTGAACGCCGGACCAGCCGGGCATGATCTCATTGGCATACGCGATGGCGCCCGTCTTGGGATCGACGACGCCAGCGGCACCGATACCGACGCCAAGGACCTCGACATCGGGATTCGCCTCAAGAGCGGCCTTGATGGACGCCTCGATACGCTGGAAGACAGCCTCGCCGCCCTCCTGGGCCTCGGTAGGAACCTCGGCCTCAAATACGGGATGGGGCACGCTGCCGTCAGCCGGATACTCCATAATGGCAGTCGCAATCTTGGTGCCGCCGATATCGACGGAGCAAACGTACTTGTTCTCCATGTCGCTCTCCTTAGGAGATAAAAACAACTACAGGAAATGAAGGCGATATTATCGCCGCAACTTGGTAAAGGTTTCCCAGGTGCCCGAGGTTGGGGTGAAAGTGGCCGGGCGTTGACCTAATGGGTCACGCCCGACCACTTGAGCCCCAAGATCGGGTGCCTGGGGAAGCTTTACAGGAGACCGTTGTCCTGGAGGACCTTCTTAATCGCCTCGACGTTCTCGCCGGTCATGGCCTTCACCGGGCGCGGCATGGTCGGGCTGTCGAAGATGCCCATGAGATTCATAGCGGTCTTGAAGGCACCAACGCCGCCGGCATAGCCCTGAACGCCCGAGGTGACATCCCAGATGTGGGAGATCTCGTTGAGGCGATCCTGCTCGGCCTTGACGGTAGCCCAGTCGCCGGCCTGAGCGGCCTTCCACTGACGCACGTAGCCCTCGGGCTCAACGTTGGCGAGACCCGGGACGGAACCGTCGGCGCCACCGAGGTAGGCGCCGTCGACAACAACCTCGTGACCGGTGAGGATGCTCATCGGATGGCCGTTCTTCTCGTTCTCCTGAACGAGGTAGCGGAACGAGATGTCATCACCCGAGGAATCCTTGACGCCGGCCAGAACGCCCTCGGCACCGAGCTTGGCAAGGAGCTTCCAGGGGAGCTTGGTGTGGACGCACACGGGGATGTCGTAAGCGAAGATGGGCAGGTCGAGCTCCTCATGCAGGATGCGGAAGTGCTCCTCGACCTCGGTCATGCCCTGCAGGGCATAGAACGGGCAGGTGGCGACGAGGGCATCGGCGCCCAGCTCCTGAGCGACCTTACCGTGCTCGATCATGCGCTCGGTCTCGGTGTCGATGATGCCGACCAGAACGGGAACGCGGTGGTCGACGATACGAACGGCCTCGGCGATAATCTGGCGACGGCGCTCGTCGGTGGAGAAGACGACCTCGCCCGAGGATCCCAAGAAGAACAGGCCATCGACGCCGGCATCGATCATGCGGTTGATGCTGCGCTCAAAGGAGGCAACGTCGAGCTGGTGATCTTCGGTATCGGGAACAACGACGGGAGGGATAACGCCGGTGAATTTCTGAGTTGCCACAAGAATCTCCTTAGCTGTCTGGCGGGCGGCCCTATGCCACCCACTCTTGTTGGCAGTGTCCAGGCCGTCTAGGCCAAAGAACACGAGTAGAACGTTTGGTTAAAAAAGTCGACAACTTCGTTTTCGAACGCATTGATGCGCTCGTGAGCGTATTTTGCATAGATAATATGCCTCCGGTCACACTCAAGACCGTTGAATACGGCAAACTGATCCTTGGGATCGCTCACGGTATCCATAAGCGATGTGCCCATGAGCACCGATCCGCGCACCCGAGACGACAGCGTCTCGAGGCCGCCAGGAAGCGGATTGGCAACCGCCGTGCAGGCGAGGCCCCGCTCGTCCAGAGCAGAAACCGCCAGCGCGACTCCGCCCCCAAGGCCCTCGCCCCATGCAAAGATGCGGTCGGGATCCATGCCATCAAGATTGCGCGCCACCTTCGCCAGCGCGCAACCCCAACGGACGCGCTCGACAAAAGCGGGCGAAGCAATCCCCCACTGCAGGTCGTCCGCACCAGCAACATCGTCATCCAGCGCAAGGACGGCATACCCCATGGCGGCAAATCTCGTCATGTGATGCCAGCCGCGCACAGGCCGATCGATGTCGTGGAACATCAGGCACAGCGGCACGCGCTCAGATACTCGGGCACGACCGACAGGCTCGATCAAACGCGCGTGGACCACATCGCCACTAAGCTCAAAGGAAACCTCGGAGTAGCGGGCATACGGATTGGCGAAATCGATCGCCGTAATACTCGGCCCGCAAACCTCAAGGTCCGAAGCGGCTATCTCTAATTCGGAAACATCCGCAGAAGCATCACCGCGCCAATCCCGGAAATCAGCGAGCCTTGACGAGACCGTTCCGGGAATCCCCACAAGGTCGGAGACAATCAGCTCGCCGACATTGCTCTCGCACTTAGACATGAGCCTCCCCTCCCTTGCAGAAAAACGGAATGATCAGATCGTCAAAATCCTGAATCTCCTCGTGGCCAAAGCCTTCAAAGAACTCATGACGCTTTTCACAGGTCAGGTTGTTATAGACCGCAAACTGCGTCGCTGGCGGACAGACGGTATCGGCTGTGCCGGTGCCAAACAGCACGGGGCATTTGACCATAGGGGCAAAGTTCTTGGAATCGAAGTACGCCAGCTTGGCATAGGCTTCGTCGATACGAGTCGAGTCCTCGTCAAACCAGCGAGACCAATAGCGCAGGCCCTCGTAGGCAATGTCGTCGGCATCCAAATCCCAGACCAGGCGGAAATCCGACAGGAAGGGATAGAGGATGGCGGCGCGATTGATAAGCTCGCTGTTAAGTGCACAGGTCGCAATGCCCAAACCGCCGCCCTGCGACGCGCCGTTCACAAACACACGGGCAAGATCGATGCCCTCGAGCTCGCGAACGATGCGGCACAGGATGCGAATATCTTGGTGCAAGCGGACATAGTAGAGGTTGGCCGGATCGCCGTCGATACCGGCGACGATATGGCCCGCGACCGTTGTGCCCTCAAATCCACCAATGTCCTCGGAGGGACCTCCTTGGCCGGGGCAGTCGAGGGCGATGAGTGCCATGCCCATGCCCGCAAACGACGCCTGCTCAAACCAGCTGCGGCTTGCACCCGGATACCCATGGAACTGAAGTACCAATGGCACGGGCTCGTCCGAGACGGGTTTAAGGTACTTGGCATGCAGGCGAGCGCCACACATGCCGGTATACCAGAGGTCGAAAAGCTGGCAGGTCACGGCATCGGTGACCGATGCCGTCTCGATCGCATAGTCAAGTCCGACGGCGTCGGCCTCGGCCATGCGGTCCTTCCAAAAGAGATCGAAATCTGATGGACGGGGCATGGCGCCCCGATACCCACCAAATTGCTGTTGTAGCTCCTGAGCACTTGGCATGGCTCGTGAACCCAACCTTTCGAAATCGCAACGGAGGTGCGCCCGGCAAGGGAACCGGGCGCACGGGAGGGAAAGCGAGGCTACTCGCCGAGCTTGGGATGCAGCAGCGACGGCGCAGCACCGAGCAGCATCTTGGTGTAGGGGTCCTGAGGGTGCTGGAAGACCTGCTTGGCCTCGCCCTGCTCGACGATCTTGCCGCCATTCATAACGATGATGTCGTCAGAGATATAGCGGACCGTCTGGATGTCATGGCTGATGAACACCATGGCCAGGCCGAGCTCCTTCTTAAGGTCGGTCAGCAGGTTCAGAATTTGCGCGCGAACCGAAACGTCCAGAGCCGAGGTGGGCTCGTCGGCGATGATGGCATCGGGGTTCAGCGACAGGGCACGGGCAATTGCGACGCGCTGGCGCTGGCCGCCCGAAAGCTGGCCGGGAAGAACCTCGGCGGCGGAGCTGGGCAGACCGGTGAGCTCCAAGAGCTCCTTGACGCGCTTCTCCTGCTCGGCCTCGGTACCCAGGTTGTGGACGCGCATGGGGTCGAGCAGTTGCTCGCGAACGACCATACGGGGGTTGAGTGCCGTGGCCGGGTTCTGGAACACGACCGAGATGACGCGACCCATGTGGCGACGGTCCTCGGCGGTACGTTTGGTAACGTCCTTGCCCTTAAAGTAGACCTTGCCGCTCGTGGGGGCCTGCAGGCCGCACATGACGTTGGCGGTGGTGGACTTACCGCAACCGGACTCGCCGACGATGCCGATCGTCTGACCGGGCATGAGCCTAATCGTTACACCCTGGACGGCGTGAACCAGGTTAGGGTGCAGAATCGAGCCGGTACGGGTCCTAAAGGTGACGTGGACGTCATCAAGGAAGATGATCGGCTCGACGCCGTTGACTGCGGTCTCGCTCATCTACATCACCTCCGCGTGAGGGGTCAAACCATTTGCCTTGAGCACCTCGTCGGGGAGCTCGGAATAGAAGTGCTCGGTGCCGGGCACGCGCTTGAAGACCGGACGGGTGTCCAGGCCAATACGCGGATGGCTCGAGCGGGGCGCGAAGCGATCGCCCTTGGGGAAATCGCGCGGGCTCGGAACGGCGCCGGGCACCTGGTGCAGGCGGCCCGAACCGCTCTCGATGGACAGAACGGAACCCAGAAGACCGCGGGTGTACTCGTGGATCGGGTTGGTGAGCAGCTCCTTGGTGGGCGCCTGCTCGATAACCTGACCGGCGTACATCACCGTGATGTTATGGGCGACCTCGGCGACCAGCGCTAGGTCATGCGAGACGAAGATCATGGCAAAGCCGAGCTTGGCCTGAAGGTCGTTGAGCAGCTTGATGACCTGCTTCTGGACGGTAACGTCCAGAGCGGTCGTGGGCTCGTCGCAGATGACCAGCTTGGGGTCGCGGGTAAGGGCCATAGCGATCAGGACACGCTGACGCTGGCCACCGGAAAGCTCATGCGGGTAGCTCTCGAGCGTACGCTTGGGGTCGAGGCCCACGAGCTCCAGGAGTTCCTCGGCGCTGCGGGTGCCGCCGCGCTTGGTGAGCTGCTTCATCTGGGCAGAGATGAGCATGGAGGGGTTGAGCGAGGACAGGGCGTCCTGATAGACCATAGCGATATCGGTACCGCGCAGGCCGAACCACTCCTTCTTGCTCATCTTGAGCAGGTCGCGGCCCTCCCAGAGGACCTCGCCGGAAAGGTGCTCGTCATCGTCGGTCAGGCCCATGATGGCCAGCGTGGTGATGGACTTACCGCAACCGGACTCGCCCACCAGGCCCATGGTCTGACCAGGACGGACGTCAAAGTTGACATGGTCGACGACGTTGATATCGCCGTGATGCTCAAACTGGATGCAGAAATCGCGGACCGAAAGGATCGGTTCGACAGACTCGTCGGGCACATGGCGATCGTCACGCTTGAGCTCGACATCGCGCAGGGCGCCAAGGCGAGCGGAGAGGGACTGGGCCTGCTCCTTGTAGGCGCGAACGGGGTCAGAGACCAGCAGGTCGGCCTCGCGACGCTTGGAGGAATCGGTCGGATCCAGGGCGGCGGAGGGAGCAGCGGCCATGGCGTCGGTAATGCCCTCGGAGAGGATGTTGAGTGCCAGGCAGGTGATCATGATGGCCAGGCCCGGGAACAGCGCCTGCCACCAACGGCCGGCGAGCACGCCGCCGCGGGCGTCGGCGAGGATGTTGCCCCAGGTAGCGGTGGGCTCCTGGATACCAGCGCCGATGAAGGTCAGCGAGGCCTCGAAGATGATGGCGTCGGCGACCAGGGTAACGGTGAAGACCATGATCGGGGCGATGCAGTTACGCAGAACATGCTTGATCAAAATCCACGGAGCCTTGGCGCCGGAAACGATGACCGCGCGGACATAGTCCTCGCCGTACTCGGACACGATGTTGGCGCGCACGATACGGGCAATCTGCGGAGTGTACATAAAGCCGATGGCGAAGATGATCGACGGCACGGAGTTGCCCAGGATGGAGACGAAGACGGCCGCGAGGGCGATGCCCGGGATGGACATGATGATGTCCAGGATACGCATGATCGTCTCGGAAACGGCCTTGCGCGAAACCGCCGCAAGGGCGCCCACGACCGAGCCGCAGACCAGAGCCATGGCAGTGGCGCCAAAGCCGATAATCAGCGAGTAACGACCACCGTAGAGCATGCGCGACAGAATGTCGCGACCCTTATCGTCGGTACCGAAGATAAATCCGTTGCCGGGAGCCTGGCGAGCCGTAAAAATCTCGACCGGGCTATAGGGGGCAAGAAGGGGCGCCAGAATCGCAGTCAGGGCGACCAGCACCAACACGACGGCGGCAATCTTAGAAGACAGCGTCATCTTCTTCCAGCCACCGAGCTTGAGCCCCTTGGAGGCAGCCTTCTCGAGCTGCTCGGTTTGCTTCTCTCGAATCTTTACCATAATCTACACCGTCCTGATGCGCGGGTTGATGAGCAGGTAGAGCATGTCAACCACGATGTTGATGATGATGAAGGCAAGAGCAACGACGATAACGACGCCCTGAACCAGGTTCGCCTCGTTGCCCTGAACGCCCTGCAGAATCGCGGTGCCCATGCCGGGGAGGTTGAAGATAACCTCGATGACGACGGCGCCGCCCATGAGGTAACCGATCTTAAGACCGAGGGTGGTGACCGGGGTGATCAGCGCATTGCGAAGAACGTTGATACCGACGACGACCTTCTCGGGAACGCCGGCACCGCGAGCCATACGGACATAGTCCTTGTCGAGCTCCTCGACCATGGCGGTACGCACGATACGAGTCATCTGGCCCGTCAGCGGAAATGCCAAGGCGATGGCGGGCATAATCATGCGGCCCAGATAACCAGCCGGATTCGTGGTGAAGTGAGGCAGAGCACCCGATGCCGGGAGCACCTTAAGGTAGGAAGAGAACAGCAGGATCAACAGAACGGCAAGCCAGAACGACGGGGTTGCCAAGCCGGCGATGGAAAAGACGCGGATCACTTGGTCCGGCCATTTGTCGCGATACAGTGCCGCGATGACGCCGAGCAAAAACGAAACGACCGCACCGATGGCAAGGCCGATGAAGGTCAGCTGCATCGTGACGGGCAGGGCCGTGGAGATGCGCTTGGCAACGGAGTTGCGAGCAGCACCATAGGTGCCCATGTCGCCATGGATCAAATCGCCCATATAGCGCACGTAGCGCACGGGCCAGGGGTCGTCCAGACCATACTTCTCATGGTACTCGGCAACCGCCTCGGGCGAGGCACCGTCACCCAACGCCGTGTAGGCGGGGTCGGTCTTGGAGAACGACATAAGGAAGAACACCAGGACGGTGACGCCCAATGCCATGATCGGCAGCGCCACAAGACGCCTTCCAATCAAACGTAGCAAGTTGTTCACGTTCTCTCCCCTTTCTTTTGTCGGTAGGACCAACTGGTATATGAGTACGGATACTCATTACAAGACCCGAGCGACATCGAGGTCGCCCGGGTCTTTGTTTCAACTATGAGGATACGGTCCCAACGACCGACATCCTGCATACAGACTCAAGCGAGTCTTACGCCTTGACGGTCGCAACGCCCCTGAAGGACATGCTCGTCGTGCCGATGCCCTTGAAGCCATCGAGGGCCTCGCCGTTGGGCGCAGTGGACGGATCGTCCCAGGAAGCGGAGACGGTCTTGACGTGGACAACGGGGTACAGAACGGCGTTGTCGGCAATGATGTCGAAGCACTCGTTCCACTTCTTCTGCTGCTCGTCGCCCTCAGCGGCAAGAGCCTCGTCCATGAGACCGTGGAGCTTCTGCCACTCAGCGGACTCCTTCCACGGGCAACGGGTCTGCATCCAGACGTTGTCGCCGTACCACCAGTTGAGCAGCAGGTCGGGGTCGGCGCCGAAGCAGGAAGGATCGCCAGGGGCAAGGAGGATATCGTAGGCCTCGCCGCCGTCGATGGCAGCGTAGGTGGCCGGCGAGGTATCGGTCTGGATGGTCACATCGAAGCCGAGAGCGTCGAGGTCGTTCTTGACCTGGGCGGCCATGCCCTTAATCTGCTCGTTGTCGGTGGTGCGCAGGGTGATGGCACCCGGGGTGATGCCAGACTCCTCGATGAGCTTCTTAGCCTTCTTGGCGTCGGTCTTGTACACCGTGGAAGCCTCATGATAGTTGGTGAAGCTCTTGGGCAGGTAGCAGCTGGCAGCGGTGGCAAGGCCGGCGAAGGTGTTGCTGACCATCTTCTCGGTGTCGAGCGCATACATGACAGCCTGACGAACCTTGACGTTGTTCCAAGGCTCCTTGGCGACGTTGAACATGATGAAGCGGGTGCCGAAACCCTGAACGTTATCGATCTTGCAGCCGGCGCTCTCGAGCTGGTCGACGGCGTCAGCGGTAACGAGCTCCATAACGAGCGTGGAGCCCTCCTGCTGAGCGGTAACGCGAGCGGTGGGGTCGGTCAGGATGCTGTACTGGATCTTCTTATCCTCGGCAGCATACTCACCGTTGTACTCGGGGTTGGGAACCAGGGTGATCTCGGTATCGGAGATAGAGTCGTACATCCAGGGGCCGGAGCCGATCGGCTGCTTGGCGCGATCCTCCTCGGTCTGGGTGGCCGGGGTAACGCGGACGATGGCCAGACGATCCTTGAGCAGGGAGAAGTTGGGGACCTTGGTCTTGACCGTCACGGTGCTGGCGTCCTTGGCCTCGATGGACTCGAAGGGCTGGAAGAACGGAGCATAGGTAGCGGAAGCGGCGCAAGCGGTGTAGGAGGCAACGACATCGTCAGCGGTGACCTCGGTGCCATCGGAGAACTTGGCGCCCTTGCGGATGGTGACCTCGAAAGTGGTGTCGTCCACAGACTTGGGATCGTCGGTGGCGAGCTCGTTGAAGGTGCTGTAGTCGTGGTAATCGATGCCGTAGAGGCCCTCGACGACGTGCCAGTTAGCACCCAGGCCCACAGCGGAGCCGGTGCTGGCGGGATCGAAGCTGGACGGAGCGTAAGCGGAACCAGCGGTGATCACGCCGCCGCCACGGTTGGCGGAATCGGTGGAACCGGAAGCGGAACCCTCGTCGCTAGAGCTGCCACCGCAGCCGGTGAGACCAAGCCCTGCGACAGCAGCGACGCTGCCGGTGAGGCCGAGGAACGAACGCCTGGACATACCCTTGTTGATGATGGCCATGTCTTCTCCTATCAATAGAGAATCTTACCCGGGAGCACCTAGACGCGCCCCCGCGCAACTTGCGGACGATATATACCTTACCTACCGACGAACCCAACTGAGGTGCCGCGCTCGGCGACCGATACATACATACGCTTGAACGGTATTTACTACCGTTCACCGAATTCATTGACAAACGATTCGCCAGACAGTATGTATCGACGAGGTGAGATATCAGTCTTCGTCAACCCGCAGGATAGCAGGGTTGTTCACCATGGCTAGTCAAACGTTTTAGCGTTAATTAAACCCGAAATCGGCTGGTAATCGCCGTGAAATACATGATTGAAAATCACGCAATCATGTATATCAGTTGTTTAGAGGCGTGTTTAGTTTTCGGATTGCTTTGCCGCCATCTCGGAGCGCTCGGCATTCCACGCAACAAGTGCCTCGTGGACCGCTTTGGCGACATCGGCCGGAACGCCTCGAACTTCTGCAATCTCCTGCTCGCTCGCCGCGCGCAAACGCTTCATCGAGCCAAAATGGCGCATAAGGGCACGTTTTCTGGTGGGCCCCACGCCAGGAACGTCATCGAGTACCGAAACTGTCATGGCCTTGTCGCGCAATTCACGATGGAACGTGATAGCAAATCGGTGGGACTCATCGCGCACCTGTTTAATTAGATAGAGCGAGGCAGACCCGGTCGGCAGCACGACGGGGGTCTCGTCCCAAGGCACAAAAACTTCCTCATCGGCCTTCGCCAAGCCACAAACTGGTATATCGAGCCCAAGAGCCTCAAGTTGCTTGATCGCAGCGGTCAATTGCGGCTTACCGCCATCGACAACGAGCAGATCGGGGCACGAGCCAAAGCGCTCGTCGGCCATGCGCTCGGGAGCATAGCGTCGTCCCAAAACCTCGGACATCGACACGAAGTCGTTTGCCTCATCCAATTCGGTCTGGATTTTAAAACGACGATACTGGCTCTTGTCGGCGCGCCCGTTGGTAAACACCACCATCGAGGCGACCGTAAAGGTGCCATGCAGCGTCGAGATATCGAAGCACTCGATACGCAACGGCGGCGATGGCAGCGCCAACGCACTTTCGAGCTCCAGGAGCGCTTGATTGGTGCGGTCGTCAGCGTACCCCGTTCGCATCATGTAGCGCATGAGGGCATGGCGCGCATTTTTGGATGCCATATCGAGCAGACGGTGCTTTTCGCCACGCTGCGGCCTATGGAGATGGCAGGAACGCTCACGCTTGCCCGCAAGCCACTCCCCCAGCGCCTCCGCATCCTCAAGCTCGACGGAAAGGTTGACCTCAGCTGGAATATCAGCCGTCTCGTCGTAATAGCGCTTAAGAAAGCCCGACTGGAGCTCTTCCTCGTCAACATCAAGACCCTTGTCGAGAATGAACTCGCAGGTGCGAACTGTTCGGCCCTCGCGAACGACGAAGACGCAAGCGGCGGAGATGGTCTCCTCGCGATAGAAACCGATGACATCGATATCGACACTGGAGGGAAAAACGACTTGCTGACGATCGTCCAGACCCCTGATGACCTCCAAACGACGTTTGACGCGTGCCGCGCGCTCAAAGTCGAGCGCCTCAGCGGCATCCGTCATCTCGGAGGTCAGCTCATCGACGACATCCTTGCGATGGCCCGACAAAAAGCGCTCGACACGCTTGACGTTCTTGGCATAGTCTGCCGGGGAAATCGCGCCGACACACGCACCTGGGCCGCGCCCGACATGGTAGTCAAAGCAGGGGCGCCCGTTTTGCGCGCAAATCATATTGACGATGTCTTCCTCGCCCTTGTGGGACTCGACGATACGGCGACAACGACGCCACTCCGCACAGGATGCGGAGCAGATGGGGATAACCTTGCGCAGCGTATCTATCGTCTCACGTGCCGCGCGGCTATCGGTATAAGGTCCAAAATAGCGCGTTCCCGGCTTATGACGCTCACGCGTGTATTTGATAGCGGGATACAGGTCGCCCTTTGTAATGGCGATAAAGGGGTAGCTCTTGTCATCCTTGAGGTCGACGTTAAAGTACGGATGGTACTGGCCAATCAAATTGCGCTCGAGCACCAACGCCTCGTGCTCGGTCTCCACCACGATATAGTCAAAGCTCGCCACCAGCTGCATCATCAGCGGGATCTTCTGGCGCTCGTCCTGCAGCGTCACGTACTGACGCATACGGGCGCGCAGGTTTTTCGCCTTGCCCACGTAGATGACATCGCCCTTGGCGTCTTTCCAAAGGTAGCAGCCGGGCTGCGTGGGAACGCGCGAAACCTGCTCGGCAAGCGTTGGAATGTTGTCGTGACCGGCCACGCGCACCTACTTGCGACGAATCAGCGCCGAGACCTCGGGCATCTTAAGGACGACGGCAAGGCCAAAGGTAACAGCAAGCGAGACGACACCCGCAACGCAAACGTAGCCAAGAGTAATCAGAATCGAGCCGCCAAGTGCCCCGACAAAGTGCTCAAGCGCCCACATGACGCCGGCGCCTGCGGCAGCACCCAGGCCACCGAGCAAAAGGCCAAAGAACCCGCCATGCAGGATAGATTTGACCTGAAGACCACGCAGGCGACGACGCAGCCACCACAGCGAGCAACCGACCAAGATCACGTAGTCGACGACATACGAAAGCGCGATTGCCGGCATACCGAAGCCCAGCACAACGCCAAACAGCAAAACCGAGCCGGCCTGGCCGATGGCGGAATACAGACAATAGCGGCTATAGGGCTTCATGTCGAGCAGGGCAGAGAAGCTCTTCTGCATCAGCACGACCACGCCGTAGAGCGGCAGGGAAAGTGCCAGGTAGATAAGGAACTCCGACACCAGCGCCACACCGGACTCATCGAACTTGCCAGCGCAGTAAATCATGTTGAGCGGACGCGCAAAGACAATCAGGTACAGCGCGAATGGAATCAGGAAGAACAGCATCTGGGCGACGCCACGCGAAATGCCCGTGCGGACGCTGTCGTAATCCTTCTCCTGTGCGTCGTGAGAGAGCTCGGTATAGAGCGCCGTCGAAAGCGAGGCGGCAATCAGCGCGTAGGGCAGCGTGTACCACAGGCGCGCATAGGCGATGACGGAAGGACCGGTCTCGGGCTGGACCACCAGCGCAGCAGCGTTGGTGATAGAAGTCGAGACAAACATGCACACCGTGGCGAGCAGCGTCGGGATACCGAGCGCAATCGTCTGGCGCAGTGCGGGGTCCTTAAAGTCGATATGGATATGGGGATGCACGCCGTGCTTGCCAAGCGCGGGGATCTGACATGCCATCTGAACAAAGACACCGAGGGTCGTACCGGCCGCAATCAAGATGATGCCGGCACGTTCGCCAAACTGTGCGGACACGGGCGCAAAGCCCATAAAGCTCGCAATGACGATCACATTGTTGAGGACCGGGGCAAACGTCGACCAGAAGTAGTCGCGGTGTGCGTTGAGGACGCCCGAAAACACCGAGCCCAAACCATAAAACAGAATCTGGATGGCAAAGAAACGGAACATGAACGCAGCGGTATCCATGCTGCCGCCGTCACCCGAAAGAAACGATTGCGTCCAGATAAAGCCCGGGGCGAACACGGTCCCCAGCAACGAAATGCCACCCAGCACCAATAGCAGAATACCGAGCAGGTTGCCCACGTACTCGTTAGAGGCCTCGCGACCCTGCTCACGCCTCACGCCCATGTACACGGGCAAAAACGCCGTCACGAGCATGCCGCCCATCACGAGTTCGTAGAGCATATTGGGCAGGTTGTTGGCGACCTGATAGGAAGACGAGAGCAGCGACATGCCGATAGCGGCCGCCATTGCCCACGTGCGGATAAAACCGGTGACGCGAGACACGATGGTCAGGATGGTCATAAGCCCGGCGGAACGACCAACCGTGGAGTAGTCCGACGAGCCCATGTCGTCAGTGTCATCTCGCGACGAAGAAGCTTCAGATGAGGGTGTCTGAGGCGCAGATTCTTCTGCAAAATGAGCTCCGCGCTTCAATTCTTCCTGCAGCATCGCTCAGTCCTCTCTCGTAATCGCGGCAACTGTCGCCCCGCAAAATGCAATTAAATCATCAGGTGCAAGCTCGAGCTGATAACCACGCTTGCCTCCCGAAATAAAAATGGTATCCCAAAGGACACATGTCTCATCAATGAGCGTCCTGTAGCGTTTTTTCATACCGACCGGACTGCAGCCGCCGCGAACGTAGCCAGTCGCCGCAAGCAAATCCTTCACATGCATCATGGCCAAGGACTTCTCCCCCGCAGCACGCGCGGCGGACTTTAGATCGAGCTCGTCGGCAACAGGGATGCAGCACACGACATGGTCGTTGGACGGCGTCACGCAGACCAAGGTCTTAAATCCTTGACCGGGCTCCTCGCCAAGCTGCTCCGAAATCGCGACCCCCAGGCCCGCCGACTCATCACCATCGTCTTCATACGTATGTAGAACATAGGAAATGCCAGCGCTTTCCAGCTCGCGCATCGCATTGGTTTTTGGCGTCTTTACAGCCTTTGCCATGACATGTCCTTTCCCTCGCATTCGGACGCAAGGATTAAGTATATGTCCAATTCGGCTGCATACGTCACTTCGACACAGCAAGCGCCATCGAATCACAAGGAGTCGATGGCGCCCATAAACTGAATCGCCTATTTATTGAGCATCAAGTTGAGCCTGACGCTCCCGGTCACGCCTGAGCAACGGCGCCAAAAACTTGCCCGTGTAGCTCTGCGAACATGCCGCGACCTGCTCCGGCGTACCCGAGACCACGACGGTTCCGCCGCCATTGCCGCCCTCGGGACCCATATCGATCAGACGGTCGGCGACCTTGATGACATCGAGATTATGCTCGATTACCAGAACCGTGTTGCCCGCATCGACCAGGCGCTGCAGCACGTCGAGCAACTGGCGGACATCCTCAAAATGGAGACCGGTCGTCGGCTCATCCAGAATGTAGAACGTCTTACCCGTCTGACGGCGGTGAAGTTCCTTGGCGAGCTTTACGCGCTGTGCCTCGCCACCCGAAAGCGTCGTTGCCGGCTGGCCCAAGCTCACATAGCCCAGGCCCACATCGTACAGAGTCTGGAGCTTACGCTTAATTTGAGGAATATTGCCAAAGAAAGCCAGCGCCTCGGTGACGCTCATGTCGAGCACGTCAGAGATGGTCTTACCACGGTAGGTGACCTCAAGCGTCTCGCGATTATAGCGCTTGCCGCCGCAGACCTCGCAGGGAACATAGATATCGGGAAGGAAGTGCATCTCGATCTTAATTTGTCCGTCGCCCTTGCATGCTTCGCAGCGGCCGCCGCTCACGTTAAAGGAGAAACGTCCCGGCGAGTAGCCGCGTGCCTTCGACTCCGGTGTGCTCGCAAACAGCGCGCGCAGATCATCCCACAGGCCAATGTACGTAGCGGGATTGGAACGCGGTGTACGGCCGATCGGCGACTGGTCAATGTCGATCACCTTATCGATGCACTCGATACCCTCGAGCTTTTTGTACGGGCCCACAGGACGCGTCGAGCGATGAATGGCATTCGTAAGAGCAGGCGCGATGGTGTCGGTAACCAGGGAGCTCTTGCCCGATCCCGACACGCCGGTAACGACCGTAAGCGTACCGAACTCAATCTTGGCGGTAACGTTTTTAAGGTTGTTGGCACGGGCGCCCGTGATCTTAAGGCAGCCGCGACCGGGCTTGCGGCGCTTATCGGGAACCCGAATCATTCGCTTGCCAGTCAGGTAGGCACCCGTCATCGAATCGGGGCACGCCATGATATCGGCAGGCGTTCCCGCGGCGACCACGTGTCCGCCGTTCACGCCCGCGCCAGGGCCCATGTCGATCACATAGTCGGCAGCACGAATCGTATCCTCATCATGCTCAACGACGATGACGGTATTGCCGATATCGCGCAGGCGCTCAAGCGTCTTGATCAGGCGCTCGTTATCGCGCTGATGGAGGCCGATCGATGGCTCGTCCAAAATGTACAGGACACCCATGAGGCCGGCGCCGATCTGCGTTGCCAGGCGAATGCGCTGGGCCTCGCCTCCGGAAAGCGTCGCCGAGGCACGGTCGAGGGTCAGATAGTCGAGTCCGACATCGACCAGAAAGCGCAGGCGCTCCAGGATTTCCTTAACGATGCGCCCGCCGATAAATTGTTGGCGCTCGGTAAGCTCCAGGCCCTCAAAAAACTCGAGCGACTCGCGGCACGACAGGCAGCAGACCTCGTAAATGGACTTACCGCCTACGGTAACGGCGAGCATCTCGGGGCGCAGACGAGCACCATGGCAACTCGAGCACGGCTCCTCGCGAATGTACTTCTCCAAGCGCGCCCTGGTGTTCTCATTCGTCGTCTCGTTATAGCGCTCGTACAGGATATTGCGCACGCCCGAGAACTTGGTGTCCCACTGGCTGCGACGCCCATCGAGCTTTTGATAGTCGACCGAAATCTTCTGGTCGCCCATGCCGTCTAAAAACGCGCGACGCACCCGCGGAGGCAGATCCTCCCACGGCGTATCGACGCTCACCTTAAAGTGTTTGCAGACCGCAGCGAAAATCTGCGGATAGTAGTTAGAGTTGCCAAACAGGCTGCCAAAGACCCCGTCGGCGATCGACTTCGAGGGGTCTTCGATTAGCGCTTCGGCATCGACCGTCTTCTTAAAGCCCAGGCCATCGCACTCGGGGCACGCGCCATAGGGCGCGTTGAACGAGAAATCGCGCGGCTGCAGGTCATCGATGGAGTGCCCATGCTCCGGGCACGCCAGCGCCAGCGAATACTCCAGCAACTCGCCTTCGGTCCCCTCGGGAGCGTCGCGGTCGGGCAGCAAGTATACGTTCACATTGCCGTGCGCCAGCGCAGTCGCCTGTTCAACGGACTCGGCAATACGGCCCAGGGAGTTCTCGCGAATCACGATACGGTCGACCACGACCTCGATATCGTGCTTGAATTTCTTATCCAAATCGATAGGGTCATCAAGCGAGCGAACCTCGCCGTCGACGCGCACGCGGCTAAAGCCCTCGGCGCGAAGATCCTCGAACAGCTTGGCATACTCGCCCTTACGACCGCGAACCACCGGTGCCAGCACGAACGCGCGGCGGCCCTCCCCCGCAGCCAGGACTTTATCGGCAACCTGGTCGGTCGTCTGGCGCTCGATTATGCGACCGCACTCGGGGCAGTGCGGCGTACCGACGCGAGCAAACAGCAGTCGCAGGTAGTCATAAATCTCGGTTACGGTGCCCACCGTCGATCGAGGATTCTTGGATGTCGTCTTTTGATCGATCGAAACAGCCGGCGAAAGGCCGTCGATCGAGTCCAGATCGGGTTTGTCCATCTGGCCCAAAAACTGACGCGCATAGCTCGACAGGCTCTCGACGTAGCGGCGCTGGCCCTCGGCATAGATCGTGTCGAACGCCAGCGAGCTCTTGCCCGAGCCGGAAAGGCCGGTAATGACCACGAGCTGGTCGCGTGGAATGGATACATCGATATCGCGCAAGTTGTGCTCGCGCGCACCGCGAATAACGATAGAGGAATCAGACATGGAAGCTCCTTGCCTCCTATAACTTCAAATCACACCGTCGATGAGTTTAGCGCACTCAACGCGCACAGATGTTCGTGATACAAGATTCGCAGACCTTTAGCTTTGCGTATCGGGCGCTTTGTTTCTCGAAATGCCGTGGAAAGGTTACAGTAATCTAATGCTGAACTTAATTTGCTGTACCAGAGGAACGTCCATGACCGAAGATATCCCCCTTGAAATCACTTCGAGCGACATGGCCAATCTGCCCATATTCATCGCCGTCCTTATCGTGGCCGCCGTCGTCGTGCGCGTGTATTTTTCAATCAAACGCAACGAAAAGCCACCCATTGCCCGCGTCTTTTGGTGCGCGACGCTCCTCATCCCGCTCGGCGTGGTAGCTGCATGGGTTACGAATCAATTGCTCGTAAATGAGGGCAGCTCCCTATGGGTCCTTTCTTATTCGGCGCTCGGTGCTGCCGCCGTCATGCTTCTTGTCGAGCCCTTGGTTTCGGGACTTATCGACCAAACCGACCTTGCGACGGGAACGGTTGCCTGTATTTGCCGTGACATCCTTGTCATCGCCGCTGTTTCAGCGCTCTCGTTCGTTTCACTCGAAATTGCCTGCAACGAAACGTTCTATCGCATTCCCGCCAACTCATTCGGGTTTTCCGTCGGGCTGCTCGCGACGGTTCTGCTCTCCCTTTATTTGGTGGGGCAGCGTCATGGAGGCGTCATGGCCCTCGTGCCCGTCGTCTGTTGCATCCTTGGCATTGCCGAGCACTTCGTCATAACGTTTAAAGGCGAAGCCATCCTGCCAAGCGATATCTTGGCCCTTGGCACCGCAATGGAAGTGAGCGAGGGATACGAGTTTACCTTTACCGCCGGAATCGTAACCTCTCTCGCCCTGCTGGAGATTTCCCTGGGGCTTCTTTCGCTCATCCGACCGCGAAAGCTCCGTACGCCCACCCATGTCTTCCCCGCTATCGCCGCTAACCTCTGTGCTTTTCTGCTAGTGACCGTTGTGGGGCTCTCAGGCTTTTCCAACATCGACTTGGAGCAGGCGCTGGATTTTGGATTTGACCGTTGGCAGCCCATCACCACGTATGCGTCTCAGGGTTTTATCACTTCGTTCACCGAAATGGTCAACGAGTTGCCCATTGAGAAGCCCGAAGACTATACGCCCGATGAGGCGCAGAGCATCGAGCAGGAGCTCGCCACCGTCTACGACAGCACATATGGCTCGAGCGAACAGCGCGCGGCGGCCGTTGCCCAGTTCAATGAAATCAAGCCGACGATTGTTGCCGTCATGAACGAGAGTTTTAGCGACCTTTCGTGCTTTGAGCAGCTCCAGGCGGCCGGGTACACCGGCCCCGCATTCTACAACTCGCTTCCCGACACACTTGTTCGCGGCACCATGCTCGCTTCGGTCGCCGGTGGCGGAACGGCGAACTCCGAATTCGAATTTTTGACCGGAGCGACAACGGCCTTTGTCGGATTAGGCAAAATTCCCTATCAACTGTATCAGATGAATGGCGTCAACAACCTGGCAAAGGACCTTAAAGAGCTTGGGTATACCGCTACCGCTATGCACCCGCAAAACCCCGTCAACTACCATCGAGATAAAATCTATCAGCAGCTGGGCTTTGGAGACTTTCTTTCAATCGGCGATTTCGAAGGTGCGCCCTATTACCATGCCGGCGTATGCGACTACGCCACCTACGACAAGATACTCGACCTGCTTAGAACCGACGAAGCGCCGCAGTTCATCTTTGACGTCACGATGCAAAATCACGGCGGCTACGACTATGGCACCGTTCCCGCCGAAGAGCTGACAAACTATTGGGTCGAGGGAGCCAGCGAGGGCGCCAACAGCGCGCTCAACACCTATCTCACCTGCATCAACGCATCCGACCGGGACCTCGAGTACTTTATCAACGAGCTCCGCAATATCGGCAGACCGGTTGTTCTTGTCTTTTTTGGCGACCATCAGCCGAGCGCCGCAACGACTCTCAACGACGAGCTGTACCCTCAGGAAGATACGGCAAGCCACGCTTTCCGTATCTATCAGTCGACATATCTCGTCTGGGCTAACTATGAGATCGCCGGCAATACCGAGCTCAACGTCTACGACACCGTCGGGGCAAACGAGATTGCAGCCATTACCCTTAATAAGATCGGCGCCCCGCTCACCAATTACCAAAAGGCCCTGCTTGCGACAAGGTCAGATGTGCCCACCATCAATGTCGCCGGCTATCTCGGTGCCGACGGGCTGCGCTACGACTTGGAATCGGAAGACAGCCCATACGCCTCGACGATCGACAAGCTGCAGCGCATGCAGTACCTCGAGTTCGCCAGCAAAGTTCAGTAAGCCCGCCCATTCGCTTGGGCCCATCATATTGCAAGCGCACTCGGCCCAAATGCATCGCAAATGACTCCCGCTCGCAAACGAGGGTACAATGACGCTCGTGTCACATCGCGGGGCCCCGGCCCCAGCATATACAAAGGAGTCATACATGGGTTGCGAACACGCACAGGCCGCCGGCGGACAAACGTCGCCATCGCAATTTGAGGAGAACACGCTGTCCGAGGTCAAGCGCGTCATCGCCGTGCTTTCCGGCAAGGGCGGTGTCGGCAAGTCGTTTGTCACCGGCGCCATCGCCACCGAGCTTGCCCGTCACGGCCACAAGGTCGGCGTCCTCGATGCCGACATCACCGGTCCCTCTATCCCCAAGATGTTCGGTATGAGCGGACGCCACGTCCATGCCCTTGGCAACCTTATGCTGCCCGAAATCTCCGAGCACGGCGTCAAGGTCATGAGCTCCAACCTGCTGCTCCAAAACGAGACCGACCCCGTCCTTTGGCGCGGTCCGGTCATCGCAGGCGCCATTAGGCAGTTCTGGAGCGAGACCTCGTGGGGCCCCATCGACTACCTGCTGGTCGACATGCCTCCGGGAACAGGCGACGTCGCGCTCACCGTCTTCCAGTCGCTGCCGGTCGACGGCATCGTCATCGTCACGAGCCCGCAGGATCTGGTCTCGATGATCGTCGCCAAGGCGGTCAACATGGCCGAGAAGATGAACGTCCCCATTCTGGGCATTGTCGAGAACATGAGCTATATTGAGTGCCCCGACTGCGGCAAGAAAATCGAGGTCTTTGGCAAGAGCAAGCTCTCCGAGGTCGCAGAGCGCTATAACCTCGACATCTTGGGCCAGCTTCCCATTAATCCGGTACTCGCCGAGGCCTGCGATAAGGGCGAGGTCGAGACCGCGCTGCCCGATGGCATGTTGCCCAAGGCAGTCTCTGCCGTCGAGGCTATTACCCCGCACGAGACCGACGAGGCCTAAGTGAACGCGAGCGCCTTCTATGACGTCTTGGTAATCGGCGGCGGGGCTTCAGGCCTCGCCGCCGCCATTACGGCCGCACGCGCTGGCAAAAGCGTCTGCATCGTTGAGCGCGATGTCGCCTGCGGCCTCAAGCTCCTTGCGACCGGTAACGGCCGCTGCAACCTCTCCAACGAATCAATTGATCCTCAGCGGTATAACCACCCCGCATTCGTCGAATCCGTCATGGGCCCCCAGCCCGAACAAGAGCTTATGGGTTTCTTCTCCTCGCTGGGTATCATGACAACCTCCGAGGAAGGCCGGCTGTACCCGCGCTCCCTTCGCGCCGAATCGGTGCGCGACGCGCTTCTCAACGTTTGCGACCGCCTAGGTATCACCTTAATCTGCGGAGCCAACGTTGCCTCGGCGCACAAAGCTTCCGAAGGCTGGACACTCCAAATAGACCGTCCAGCGCGGGCACTCAAGGCAAAAAAGCACGACGACCGAAAATCGGAGCTCCGCTCGCTTCGGAAAGCGCTCGCCGATGTCCCTCGCAAGAACGAGGCCCTGGAGGCACATGCCGTAATTATCGCCACGGGTGGCAACCCCACCGGTATCGCTGATACGTTTCGCCTCCCCCTCACTTCGCTGCGCCCCATCCTCTGCCCCGTATCGGCAACGGTCGTCGGCGATCGGGCGGCACTCAAGACGTTGGATGGCCTGCGCGTCCGCGCCCGCTTGACGCTCGCCCGCAATCATAATGAGCTCTGGCACGAAGACGGTGAAGTCCTGTTTCGAACCTTTGGCATCTCGGGTGTCGCTGTCTTCAACCTCTCCCGTCGTATCCAGCGCGGCGATACGATCCTGCTCGACGTTTTCCCCGACCTCTCCAAAGACGAGCTGCTCGATATGCTCAACCGGCGCGTTGAGCTGCTCGGCGGCTTTTCGCCCCGCGATCCCCGTTGGCTCGACGGCATGCTCGCCCCGCAACTCTCCCGCGTCGTCTGCACGGCGTTCGAGCAGTGCCATCCAGGCTCCAACGGTCTCATCCACCTGGTCTCGATCCTCAAGCACTTTAAGTTGCTCGTCGAGGGAACAGCCGAGGAGCGCTCGGCGCAGGTCACGCGTGGTGGCGTATCTGTCGAGAGCATCTCAACACCCAGTCTACGCGCGCGCAGCGCTGTCGATGCCCCGCTTTACGTCTGCGGCGAAGCGCTCGACATCGACGCCGATTGCGGAGGCTTTAACCTTGCGTGGGCCTGGCTCTCGGGCATTCGCGCTGCAAGCAGCCTGTAGCCGCTCAGTCTATAATCAAAAACGCATTCGGGCCGTCTGGGATACCGGACGGCCTCTTTCTTGCCTCTAAGGAGACCTCGATGATCGAAATCACCCAAGTCAACGCGTCACTCGATGAAGCCGGCGATGAAAATGCCTGCCTCATTGTTGGCAAGCGAGTCGCCAAGCGCGTCCTACGTTGCAAGGACTCCGAGATCAAGTCCATCGAGCTCCACCGCAAGTCAATCGACGCTCGCAAAAAACGAGACGTCCATTTTATCCTGAGCTTTCGTGTTGAGCTGACTAGTCCCCACCTCGAGCGAGAAGCGGTCGACAGCGTTGCCAAGCGTGACCGCTCGCGCGTACGCGCGATAGAAGACGATGAGCCTTCATTCCCCTCCCCCGTCTCCGACGCACCTCAAGAACGCCCTGTCGTTGTCGGCGCCGGATGCGCCGGCCTTTTCGCTGCGCTCACGCTCGCCGAAGCAGGTCTTAAGCCCTTGCTTATCGAGCGCGGCGACCCGGCATTTCGCCGCTCGCAGGCGATCGACCTCTTTCTAAAGGAGCGCATCCTCGACCCCGAGAGCAATATCCAGTTTGGTCTGGGCGGCGCGGGGACCTTCTCGGACGGCAAGCTCAATACGGGAACAAAAAATCCCGCCCATCGCCTTATCCTCGAAACCTTCGTCGAGGCGGGTGCACCCCGCGTTATTCTGTGGGATGCCAAGCCGCACATTGGCTCCGACATCCTTCCCAAGGTTGTCACCGCTATATCCCAGCGCATCGAGCAGCTCGGAGGTGTCGTCCGTTATCGAACGAAGCTCGTCGACATTCGCATCGACGCGTCTGGCGCCATCACCGGTATTGATGTCCAATCGTCCCAAGACGCCGCTTACGAGCCAATCGAGACAAAGCACCTCATCCTCGCCTGCGGGCATTCTGCTCGCGATATTTTTGAGCTCCTTAAGGACCACAACGTGGCCCTCGCACAAAAGACCTTTGCCATGGGCGTTCGCATCGAGCATCCGCAACGCGACATCGACCGAGCCCAATATGGAGCCTCGGCGGGACATCCAGCGCTCGGGGCGGCCCCCTACAAACTTGTTGCCCATCTTCCCAACGGCCGCAGCGTGTTCTCGTTTTGCATGTGCCCCGGCGGACAGGTTGTTGCCGCCTCTTCAGAACCGTGCCATCTGTGCGTCAACGGGGCCAGTCTCAATGCCCGCGACGGACGCAACGCAAATGCCGCCCTGCTCGTTAACGTCACGCCTGAGGACCTTCCCAACGATGACCCGCTCGCCGGCATCGAGCTCCAGCGTGCCTGCGAGGCGGCCGCCTATCGCCTGGGCGGTTCCAACTGGAACGCACCGGCACAACTCGTCGGAGATTTCCTCGCAGGGCGCGCCAGCAAGGCGCCCGGAAAGGTAAAGCCCACCTATCCGCTCGGTGTGACCTGGACGGCAATTGACGAAGCCCTACCGCAACATATCGTCGAGTCGCTCCGCCTGGGACTTCCCCTACTCGGAAAAAAGCTACGAGGCTACGACCGTCCCGATGCCGTTCTTACCGGCGTGGAGACTCGCTCGAGCTCACCGGTCACTGTCACCCGAGACCGAACGTGCCATGCCGTGTCGACCCCGGGTCTCTACCCTTGCGGTGAGGGAGCTGGATATGCCGGCGGCATCATGAGCGCGGCCACCGACGGCATTCGTTGTGCCGAAGCCCTGATCGCAGACCTCTAACGCACGAATTCCAGCGCGCAAAAGACATAGGCCCCGAGCTCCACAGGGAACTCGGGACCTGTTTGCTATTTCTTAAACCGTGCACCCTGGCGTTTTCTGCCCGATGCGAAAGTGGAACCCTTGCGGGCCTGCGAACGTAAGCGCTCGATCGTCTCGTCCTCAGACGCACCCTCGAGCATCGCCCGAATCTGAACGACGGCATCGCGCAGGCGCGCCGCCTCCTCAAAGTCCATGGCGGCAGAAGCGTTACGCATATCCTCTTCCATGGTTTCGACGATCCGCACAAGCTCGTCATGCGGCAGTTCTTCCAACTGTTCCGCAAGTGTCTGCTCGGGCGCCACCGTTTCCGGCACACCGCCCTCGCCCGGCTCATCGGGCGTATAGAATGCGCCATGGCCAAGAGAGTCGCCCTTCGAGCGTCCCTTGGAGCCCACAGTTTTTTCGGCCTCGGCAATAAAACTTGAGATGTCGTTGATGGCCTTGCGCACTGTCTTGGGCACAATGCCATGTTCTTCGTTATATGCCATCTGAATCTCGCGACGGCGCTGCGTCTCCTCGATGGCCCCTTTCATCGAATCGGTCACAACGTCTGCATACATGATGACTTCGCCATCGGCGTTACGGGCCGCACGGCCAATCGTCTGAATCAGCGAACGGCGGTTGCGCAAGAAGCCTTCCTTATCGGCATCGAGAATTGCCACCAGTGAGACCTCGGGAAGATCCAAGCCCTCGCGAAGCAGGTTGATGCCAACGAGAACATCGATCTTGCCCTCGCGCAGCGTTCGCAAGATCTCGACACGGTCCATTGTCGCCGTATCAGAGTGCATGTAATTGACCTTAATGCCCGCGTCGAGCAGATGGTCGGTCAGGTCCTCGGCCATGCGCTTGGTCAACGTGGTCACCAGCACGCGCTCCTTGCGGGCAACGCGCTCGCGAATCTCGTCCTCAAGATCGTCAATCTGGCCTCGGACCGGACGAACGTCGATCTTGGGATCGAGCAGACCGGTCGGACGAATAATCTGCTCAACGTCGTTCTGGCTAACCCGCAGCTCATAGTCGCCCGGCGTGGCCGAAACATAGATAAACTGGGGGATCCTTGCCTCAAACTCATCGAAACGAAGCGGGCGGTTATCGAGCGCCGAGGGCAGGCGAAAACCGTGTTCCACCAGCGTCACCTTACGCGAGCGGTCACCTTCGTGCATGCCGCGAATCTGCGGCACTGTCACATGGCTCTCATCGATGATGCAGAGCATATCCTTGGGAAAGTAATCGATCAGGGTAAACGGCGGCTCGCCCGGCTTGCGACCGTCCAGATGACGCGAGTAGTTCTCGATGCCGTTGCAAAAGCCCATCGTCTCGAGCATCTCAAGATCATAATCGGTGCGCTGCTGCAGACGCTGCGCCTCGAGCAACTTGTCGGTCGCCTTGAGCTCCGCCACGCGCTTCTCGCACTCTTCGCCGATCGATTTCAGAGCCGCCTTGACCTTCGGCTTCTCGGTCACGTAGTGCGATGCCGGCCATACGGGGATGGCCTCGTACTCACGCAGCATCTCACCGGTGACCTCATCGATCTCGGCAATCAGCTCGACCTCGTCGCCAAAGAACTCAAACCGCAACGGATGCTCGGCATAAGGCGGATACACGTCGACAACATCGCCGCGCACGCGGAACGTGCCGCGTGCCAGGTCATAGTCATTGCGATCATATTGAATGTCGATAAGTGCATGGATAAAGTCATCGCGCTCGAGCGGCACCTTCTTGTCGACGTTCGGGGCTAGGCCCGCATAGTCCTCAGGAGAGCCAATGCCATAGATACACGAGACCGATGCGACGACGATCACATCTCGTCGAGAGAGCAGCGATGCGGTCGCCTGATGGCGCAGCATCTCGACCTCTTCGTTAATCGATGAGTCTTTCTCGATATATGTATCACTTTGCGGCACATACGCCTCGGGCTGATAGTAGTCGTAGTACGAGACGAAGTAGACCACAGCGTTATTGGGAAAGAACTCTTTGAGCTCGCTCGCAAGCTGAGCGGCAAGCGTTTTATTCGGAGCCATGACCAGCGTCGGCTTTCCCAGGGCCTCAATAGTCTTTGCCATCGTGAAGGTCTTGCCCGAACCAGTCACGCCCAGCAAAACCTGATAGCGATCTCCGTCCCTCACGCCCTGCACAAGCGACTCAATGGCCTTGGGCTGGGAACCGGCAGGCTCATAGGGGGAAACGACTTCAAACGGCACCTCAGCGCCCTCAACGCCAAAGCGCTTAAGTTCACCACCAACGCGTTCTACTTCAAATTCCGCCATGGATACTCCTAACTCATACATCTGCAGTATACGCAGGCGGTGGGCTTAGTCCTATACGAACCGATCGGGATAGAGAGTCTTATATCGAACCCAGGCATTATTGACGCGAATCAGATAAGCCTGAGTTTCAGGGAAGGTAATCGCATTATGGAGTGACGTGTTCTGCTGCGCCCATCCGTCGACATTGCCCATACCGGCGTTATAGGCGGCGATGGCACTATCCGTCGACCCGTTGAAATAGGTGAGAAGATACGAGAGGTATGCGCAGCCAAACTCGATATTCGTAGCCGGATCGTTAAGATTGTCGGCCGAATACACCTCTCCGTCGACAAGGCCCTTGGCGATCATATCCTGGGCAGTCTCGGGCATCAGCTGCATCAATCCCTGAGCACCCTGATTCGACTCGGCCTCGGGATCCCAATTCGATTCCGACTTAATGACAGCGCACACCAGATACGGATCCAGATTATGCGAAATACTGGATTGCTTTACATATGCCTCGTAGTCAATCGGATACAGTGGCTTAAAGAAAGCGGCAGGAGCACACGAGTAGACGAGCGAAATAAGGCCGAAGACGAACACAACGGCAAGTGGCGCCACGCGATACCACGTAAAGAAACGTGCCTTAGGCATCGGCCTCCTCCTTGTCCGCAGTATCTATAAACCCGTGGCATGCAAGCCATGAGTCAAGCTGCTCAAAGAGCGAATTATCGCCAGCGGCATTATCAATCACCGTTGTAGCGAGATTGCAGAGCGCAGACTCTTCGGGCTGGCAAGCAGAACGAGCATCGAAATCGGATGGCTCCATGCCACGTTGAATAGCGCGCTCGCGACGAACTGACAAAGGGGCGCTAATGACCAGAATTTCATCAGCCAAGCCAAATGCATCCTCAAAACCAGTCGGAGCAGAAACCTCGACCACCGCAAAGGGATAACGGGGAGATGAAACCGTACAACAAACCGGATCGAGAATCCTAAGCGAAAGCTGTTCAATCAGAACGGGATGCACGATGCCATTGAGCCGTGTGACCGAATCAGGAGAAGCGAAAGCTCGAGAAGCGAGGATGCTGCGGCGAATGCCGCCTATCTCATCCAAAATGTCCCAACCGAATTCATCCGCAAGAGCGTTAACGATATCAGAGCCCGGCACATACAGCGATTTTGCAAGCTCATCCAGATCGATAAGCATAGCGCCACGAGATTCGAAATAGCGGCAGGCAGTCGACTTACCCGAAGCAATATTGCCCAAGACAAAAACGGTAAACATCAAGTCCTCCCTTACGCCAATGGGAGTTATTATCGCGCAAATAGAAAAGAAGGACTCAAAATACAGCCAAACAGTAAGACAAGCTAAACGAAGGCAAGTTCTTGTATTACAGTTCTCTATCAAACGCAAAAAAGGGGGAGGCCGCGAGGCCTCCCCCTTCTTCAGTTTCGTTGACGGCTCGGTGCCGTCCACCGGTCAGCGGCGCCCTGGCCTCCCACGGGCTCACCCCGCAGTACTCTCGGCGCGATGGGGCTTAGCTTCCGGGTTCGGAACGGGACCGGGCGTGCCCCCCATGCTCTGGCCGCTGACCGGTGGGCGGCGCCCACCGTTACGGTGTCCGGGTGTCTACTCACGTGCCCTGGGGGCCGCATGGCGCATAGGGGAGGTGACTCGGGGGCATCCTCGTGCCCGGACCGCGCATGAGCGCATGTCCCGCGGGCCGCGAGGTGCGGTTCCGGAAGAGCTCGGGCGATTAGTGCGGC